>NZ_JAUQOL010000007.1:0-468931 GCF_047689505.1 Saccharothrix sp. BKS2
ACGAACTCCGACACGCCAGGATCGCTCCAGTAGCCTGAACTCCAGCAACCCGACTCCGCCAAACGGGGTGAGGATCAGAACGAGCAGAGCGCGAGCATCCACCGCACCCTCAGCGGTGAGCTCGGCGGGAGCCGCTGAGGGAGCCGCTGAGAGGGTGCTGCGGGGTGCGCCGAGGGGGCGCGTCGCGGGGTGCGCCGGGTCGGCCTCAGCCGCCCTCGTCGTCCTCGTCCCCGCGGCGCTTCTTCCGGTCGGCCCGCTCGGACTGCACAACCTCGTCCGACTCGATCAACGGCGTGCCGTCGCGCACGACGACCCGGTGGCGGCGCGTCTCGGTGATCCGGTGGGAGCCGTCGGTGTAGGCGATGGCGAGGGTGACCGCGCCCGGTCCGCTCACCACGGGCGTGGCGACGACGGTGAGGTCCTCCACGTCGCGCCACGCCTTCTCGAAGCGGGGCTTCCCCTGCCCCCGCGCCCCCGGCCCCAGCATCTCCCACGCCTGGTCGACCCGGTCCGGCAGCAGCGCGTAGTAGTCCGCGACGACCTGCTCCAGGGCGACCTCCGGGACGGTGGTCGTGGTGGTTGTGGTGGTTGTCGTGGTGGTGGTCCGGGGCGCGCTGCTGCCCGCCGGCGCGCTGCCGGTGGGGGCGGCCGCCCGGTCGCCGTCGTCGCCGCGGGTCGCCACCACCACGGCGACCACCGCCCCGACCACCACCAGCACGGCCAGCGCGATCGGCAGCACCCGCCCGCCCCGCGCGCCCTGTCCGTTCCGCCCGTCCGGCGAGATCGCCCCGGCACTTCCGCTCGGTGCGTCCTGTGCGCCCCGCCCGCCAGGCCCGGCCCTCCCTCCCGGCTCGTCCTGCGCGTCCCAGCGGTCCGACCCGGCTCTCCCGTCGAGCGAGACCGGCGGGACCGCGAGGTCCAGCCGGGTCCGGGGCAGCGGTCCGACCCGAAGCAGCTCGGCCACCTGCGCCATGGTCGGCCGGTCGCCGGGCTCGGTGCGCAGCAGGTCCATCAGCAGCCCGGTCAGCGGCCCGGCGTGCGCGGGCGGCGCGAACCGCCCCGAGGCCACGGTGTGCAGCAACGCGATGGCGTTGGCCCCGTCCCCGAACGGCGGCCTGCCCTCGACCGCCGCGTACAGCGTCGCGCCGAGCGAGAACACGTCGGACGCGGGCCCCGGCTCCGCGCCGCGGGCGACCTCGGGGGACAGGAACGCGGGCGTGCCCGCGAGCAGCCCGGTCCGGGTGACCGCGACGTCGCCCACCGCCCGCGCGATGCCGAAATCGCTGATCTTGGCGGTGCCGTCGGCGGTGATGAGCACGTTGCCGGGCTTGACGTCGCGGTGCACGATCCCGGCCGCGTGCGCGGCGGCCAGCGCGGAGGCGACCTGGGCGCCCACCCGGGCGGCCCGGTCCGGCCCCAGCACACCCAGCTCGGCCAGCGACCGCGACGGCAGGTGCTCCATGACCAGCACGGGCCTGCCGTCCTCCTCGACGACGTCGTGGAGGGTGATCGCGTTCGGGTGGTGCAGCCGCGCCGCGATGCGCCCCTCGCGGGCCGCCCGCGCCACCGCCTCGCCCGCGTCGACGCCCTCGGGCACCACCAGCTGCTTGAGCGCCACCACCCGGCCCAGGCGCTCGTCGAACGCCTGCCACACCACGCCCATCGCGCCCGCGCCGAGCCGCGCGCGGATCCGGTAGCGACCGGCGACCAGGCGCCCTACGTCCGTCACCGGCTCCTCCGTCCCCCACGTCCCGTGCGGTGAGCACCCTAACGGGCCCCGGTCGGTCGGGGTCGCGGCTCGGTCCCCGCCGGCACGACGAGCCCGGCGAGCAGCACGTCCACCGGCTTCTCCGGCGGGCACGCGGTCACCGCCACGAGGGCGAACGCGGCGATGTCCCCGGTGGTGACGCCGGCCGGGATCGTCGTCGCGCCGCGTTGAGCGGGGAGCCTGCCGCCGGTTGAGCCGACCACTGGCCGAGACCTTCACCGCGTGCCGCGACGAAGAGGCCCAGGGATCAGCGCACGGGCTTCGTGGCGCGCAGCGAGTACATCAGCGGCAGGCGCGGGTGGCCGGGCGGGAAGCGGTACCCGCCCGTGCCGGTCGGCTCCAGCACGGGGTAGCGCCGGAACAGCGTGTGCTCGCGCTCGCGCAGGAAGTCGAGGCGCAGCCCGGCCCCGGCCAGCGCGGTGACCACCTCGCCCAGCGGGTGCTGCCACTGGACCGAGCGCGTGCGGGTCAACCCGGGACCGTCGGTGTAGGTGTGCGGCTGGTCGTAGGTCTCGCCGCCGGCGCGGAAGTAGTCGTCGCGCAGCGTGCGGCCGTCGTCGCCGAGCAGTTCGGCCAGCGGGTGGAACTCGGCCAGGTAGAGGAACCCGCCGTCCACGAGGAGGTCGGCCACGACCCGCGCCCACCGCGCCAGGTCGGGCAGCCACACCAGGGCGCCGATGCCGGTGTAGACGACGTCGAAGCGCTCCCCGCCCAGGGCCTCGGGCGCGGCGTGGACGTCGGAGACGACGAACCGGGCCCGGTCGGACAGGCCGGTGTCCGCGGCCAGCGCCCGCGCGGTCCCGATCGCCTCGGCGGAGAAGTCCAGGCCGGTGACGCGCGCCCCGCGCCGGGCCCACGACAGCGTGTCCTGGCCCATGTGGCACTGGAGGTGCGCCAGGCGGCGGCCGGTGACGTCGCCGACCTCCTCGGTCTCGAACGCGCGCAGCGTGCAGGCGCCGTCCCGGAAACCCGCCAGGTCGTAGAACTCGCTGCCGGCGTGGACGCGCGTCCGGTCGTCCCAGTTCGCGCGGTTGACGTCGAGCCAGTCGGCGGTCACGGGGCGACCCTAGCCGGCTCCGCGGATTTCCCGGAAAAGATTTTGGCGGGTGTGTCGATCGAGTGCCCCACCCGTTCGACCTGGGGATGAGAGGGTCCACCGGAGCGGCCCGAACACCCAGGGAGACGAAGACCGTGAAGTACATGCTGATCATGCGCGCGACCGACGAGGCTTACGAGAAGATGGGCGACGTGGACTTCGACACCATGTTGGAGACCGTCGGCAGGTTCAACGACGAGCTGATCCGGGCCGGCGTGCTGGTCGCGGCCGAGGGGTTGGCCGACAGCGCCGAGGGCGTGGTGGTCGACTACTCCGCCGAGGCGCCCGTGGTCACCGACGGCCCGTACGGCGAGACCAAGGAGCTGTTCGGCGGCTTCTACCTCCTCAACGTGGCCTCGAAGGAGGAGGCCGTCGAGTGGGCCAAGCGGATGCCCATGGGCGGTCCGGGCTTCAAGACCGAGGTCCGCCGGGTGAGCACGATCGACGAGTTCCCGCAGGACAACGAGTGGATCGCGAAGGAGCGGGCGTGGCGGGAAGCCACCGGCCAGCTCTGAGTGGGGCCGAGGGCATGTCGGACCCCACGGGTCGCAGGGCCGTCGCCGCCGTCTGGCGGATCGAGTCGGCGCGGATCGTCGGCGCGCTCGCGCGCTACACCGGTGACTTCGCGCTGGCCGAGGACCTCGCCCAGGAGGCGCTGGCCGAGGCGCTGGTGACCTGGCCGCGCGAGGGCGTGCCCCGCAACCCGGCGGGGTGGCTGCTCACCGTGGGCCGGCGGCGCGCGGTCGACGCGTTCCGCAGGCGCGCCACCCGGGACCGGAAGTACGCCGTCCTCGCCCGTGACCTGGGCGAGGGCGGCGTCGCCTCGGGCGGCCCGCCCCCCGACCGGGAGGAGGACGTGGTGTGGGACCCGGACCGGATCGACGACGACGTGCTCGCGCTGGTCTTCACCGCCTGCCACCCGGTGCTGTCGCGGGAGGCGAGGGTCGCCCTGACCCTGCGCGTGGTCGGCGGACTGACCAGCGACGAGATCGCCAAGGCGTTCCTGGTCCCGACCGCGACCGTGCAGGCCAGGATCACCCGGGCCAAGAAGACCCTCGGCGCGGCCCGGGTCCCGTTCGCGGTGCCGCCCGCCGACGAGCGCGCCGCCCGGCTCGGGTCGGTGCTCAGCGTGGTCTACCTGATCTTCACCGAGGGCTCCTCGGCCAGCTCCGGTGACGACCTGATCCGGTTCGACCTGGCCGGCGAGGCCCAGCGCCTGGCCCGCGTGCTGGCCCGCCTGGTGCCGGACGAGCCGGAGGTCCACGGCCTGCTGGCGCTGCTGGAGCTGACCGCCGCCCGGTTCCCCGCCCGCACCGGCCCGGACGGCGAACCGGTGCTGCTGGAGCACCAGGACCGCCGCCGCTGGGACCGCGCCGCGATCGTCCGGGGCCGGGCCGCCCTGGTCCGCGCGGAGCGGGTCGGGCGGGGTTTGGGCGCCTACGGCCTCCAGGCGGCCATCGCCGAGTGCCACGCCGTGGCGCCCTCGGTCGGGGCGACGGACTGGGAGCGGGTCGTGCTGCTCTACGAGGCGCTCGGCCGGCTCGCGCCGTCCCCGGTGGTCGACCTCAACCGGGCGGTGGCGGTGTCCATGGCGCGGGGGCCGGCCGCGGCGCTGCCGGTGGTGGACGAGCTGGCGGCCGGCGGGGCGCTGGCCGGGTCGCACCTGCTGCCGAGCGTGCGCGGGGAGCTGCTCACCCGGTTGGGGCGGGTGGAGGAGGCGCGTGCCGAACTGGCCCGTGCCGTGGAACTGTGCGGCAACGAGCGCGAGCGGGCGGTGCTGAGGGGCAAGATCGCGGCTTTGGGCTGAGCGCGGTGAGGCTCGGCGGCCCACGGGGTCTCACTGCGCCGGGCCTCACCCCCCGGGCCTCACCCCTCCACGGCGTCGCGCACCGACATCTCCCGCCCCTCGCAGTGCTCCAGGTAGTACGCGTCCTCCCCGAGCACCGCCCGGGTCCGGGCGATCGTGCGCTCCCGCTCCGGGCGTTCCCGCGCGGGCACCGGGATGCCGTGCGGCTCGCGCAGCGCGTCGGCGAAGCCGATCAGCCGGGCCGCCCGACCGGGGCGCCCGCCGACCAGGTGGGCCGCGGCGAGGGCGTCGGCCACGCTCGCCTGGCGCCACCAGTCGCCCACCTCGCCGTGGATCCCCAGGCCGGTCCGCAGCCACGTCACCGCGTCCTCGTGCCCGCCGGTGCGCAGCGCGACCAGGCCCAGCACGTCGTAGGCGTACCCCAGCCCCTCCCGGAAACCCAGCCGCCGGAACGCGGCGAGGGCCTCCTCCGCCAGCCGGCGGGCCCGCCCCGGGTGCCCCCGGTAGACGGCCGTGAGCGCGAGGTGGATGCGGGTGGAGGCGATGCTCTCCTCGTCGCGCGCGAACCGGTAGTGCCGCAGCGCCTCGTCGAGCAGGGCCTCCGCGTCCTCCAGGTCGCCCGCCACCCACGCGGTGAAGCCCGCCATCTGCCGGACGTCCGCCACCGCGCCCGCGTCGTCGCCGTGCGCGGTCAGCGCCTGGTCGTACCAGGACCGCGACTCGCGGTAGCGGCCCTGCTCGCGGGCGATCGACCCGAGCAGCCGCAGCGCCCTGGCCTCTCCGCCCCGGTCCGCCACCGCCCGGAACCCCTCCAACGCCCGCAGCGCGGCGGCCGTCGAGTCGTCGTGCGCGAGGTCGAAGTAGGCGAGGAACGCGGCGGCGAGCCGGGCGGCCGCCACCAGCTCCACCGGGCCGCGCGGGCAGGCCGCGAGCGCGTCGTCCAGCCACCGGCGTCCCCGCCGGTAGTGGCCCGCCAGCCGGTGGTACCTCGCCATCGCCACGGCCAGGCGCAGCCCGGCGACGCCGTCGCCGGTCGCGGCGAACCACTCCTTCGCCGCCCACAGGTCCTCGCTCCCGGCCGCCAGCGCGCGCATCGACCCGACCTGGTCCGGGCCACGCAGCCCCGCGTCGGCGCGTTCCGCCGCGGCGAGGTGGAACGCGGCGTGCCGGGCCCGCGCCGCCTCGGCCTCCTCGGGGCGCCCGGCCAGCTCCCCGTGCGCGAAGTGCCGGATGATCTCCAGCAGCCGGTAGCGCGCGCCCGCCGGGCCGTGGTCGACCACCACGAGCGACTTCGCCACCAGGTCCGCCAGCGCGTTCAGGGCGTCCCCGCCCGGCCACACCGCCTCCGCCGCGCCCAGCGCGAAACCGCCGACGAACACGGCGACGTGCCGCAGCAGCGCCCGGCCCCGGTCGTCGAGCAGGTCGTAGCTCCAGGCCAGGGTGTCGTGGAGCGCCTGGTGGTGCGGCCGACCGCCGGGCCGCCCGGTGCGCAGCAGCGACGGGTCGTGCACCCGCGCGGCGATCTCCGCCACGGTCAGCACGCCGGTGCGCGCCGCGGCCAGCTCCAGCGCGAGGGGCAGCCCGTCCAGGCGAGCGCAGATCGTGGCCAGCGCGGCGGCGTCCCCGTCGGTGAGCGCGCGGACCGCGGGCAGCGCGGCGCGGTCGAGGAACAGGCGCACCGCGTCGTGCTCGCGGACCGCCGCGAGCGTGTCCGCGCCGGCCGGCGGGACGGGCAGGCCGGACACCGGCCAGGCGACCTCGCCGGGCACCCCGAGCGCCTCGCGGCTGGTGGCCAGCACCCGCAGTCGCGGGCAGGAGCGCAGGAGCCGGTGGACGACCGGCGCGCAGACGTCCAGCACGTGCTCGCAGTTGTCCAGCACGAGCGTCGTGCGCCGGGTCCGCAGGTGGCGGACGAGCGCGTCGACCGGGTCGAGGCCGGGTTCCTCGCGCAGCCCGAGGCGGTCGCCCAGCACCCGGGGCAGCCGGTGCGGGTCGTGCAGCGGGGTGAGGTCCACGAACAGCGCCTCGGCGCGGCCGTCGCCCACGGCGATGGCCAGCCGGGTCTTCCCGGCGCCGCCCACCCCGGTGAGGGTGACCAGGCGCCGGGTGTCGAGCAGGCCGGTCAGCTCGCCCAGGTCCGCCGCCCGGCCGACCAGCGGCGTCACCGGGGCGGGGAAGTCCCGGTCCGGGACGGCCACCGGGTCCGCGGGCCGACGCGGCGTGCTCTCGCCCGCGAGCACGGCGGCCTCCAACCGCCGAAGCCGCGCGCCCGGTTCCAGGCCGAGCTGCTCGACGAGGGTGGCGCGGGCCCGCTGGTAGGCGCCCAGCGCGTCGCCCTGCCGCCCGTCCTCGGCCAGCGCGAGCACCAGCAGCTCCCAGAACCGCTCGCGCAGCGGGTGGTCCGCGACCAGCGCCTCCAGGTCGGCGATGACGTGGCCGCCCCGCCCGAGGCGGATCTCCGCGTCCAGCAGCTCCTCGGTCGCGGTCAGCCGGGACTCGCGCAGCCGGGCCGCCTCGGCGCTGCCCCACTCCCGCACCGGGCAGTCCGACAGCACGTCCCCGCGCCACAGCCCGAGCCCCTCGCGGAGGCAGGCGGCGACGTCGTGGGGCGACCCGGCGTGGCGGGCGCGGCGCAGCAGCCCCTCGAACCGGGTGCTGTCGACCAGGTCCGGGTCCACCGCCAGCGCGTAGCCCGGCGGGCGGGTGGCGATCAGGTCGCCGACCTCGGCGCGGGTCAGCGCGCGGCGCAGGTGGGCGATGTGCGCGTGCAGGGTCCGGACCCCCGACCCGGGCGGGTCCTCGCCCCAGACGCCGTCGAGCAGCGCCTCCTGCGACACCACGCGCGGCGCCCGCAGGGCCAGCAGCCCGAGCAGCGCGCGCTGGCGCGGCCCGCCCAGGGGCACCGGGCCCGCCGGTCCGACCAGCTCCAGCGGACCCAGGACCCGGATGTCGACCTCGGCCACCCCGACCCCCGTCCGGCGCGCGTGGGCGCCGGTGACCCCGGTCGGGCGCGCGACCCCCAGCCTGTCGGCCGGGGGTCGCGTCGCGGAACCGCCGGATCAGGGACCGCAGGCGGACGTCAGCTCACCGGCTGTGCACGTGGCGCCGTCCGCGCCGCCGTCGAGGCGGTCCACCCCGGGACCGCCGTCGAGGTGGTCGACGCCGGGCCCGCCGTGCAGCTCGTCGTCGCCGTCCAGGCCGGAGAGCACGTCGGCGCCGGCGCCGCCGTCGAGCAGGTTGGGTCCGTCGTCGCCGGTCAGGTGATCCGTGCCGAGGCCGCCCCGCAGGTCCTCCACGTCGCCGGTGACGGTGTCGCCCTCGCCGGGTTCCCCGTCGTCGCCCGCCGGGCCGCCGATGCCGGCGGTCACGTCCCGCCGGTGGCCGGCGTAGTCGGCGGTGTCGCGTCCCTCCCGGCCCCGGAACACGTCCGCGCCGCCCTCGCCGCGCAGCAGGTCCGGGCCCGCGCCGCCGTCGAGCGCGTCGTCCCCCGGACCGCCCACCAGGGTCGACGGGGTCGCGGTGCGGTTGTCCAGCAGGTCGGCCTGGTCGCCGCCGAGCGCGAGCAGACCCTGGACGCCGGTGGCGTCGCAGCCGACCAGGGTGGTGTCCGCGTGGTCGGGGTGCTCGCAGCCGTCGGCCGCGAGGACCGGCGCGCTGTCGTCGACCAGGTAGCGGTCGGCGTCGGGGGAGAGGGTGATCGTGGTGGAGTTGGCGTGCCCGGAGGCCGCGGTGAACGCCAACTGCGCGCCACCGACCCCGACCGTGCCGACGAGGCCGTCCGACAGGGTGTAGTGGCCCGCGCCGTTCTCGATCTTCTCCACGTCGGTCTTGACCACGTCGTCGTGGAGCTGCGCCAAGCCGGGCTCGTAGTGGACCACGTCGTAGCCGGAGCCGCCCTGGAGGAGGTCCTGGCCCGAGGCGGCGGTGTTGACGGTGTCGTCGCCCTCCCCGCCGTCGACGACGTCCTCCGACAGCCCGAGCCCGATGACGTCGTCGCCCGCCCCGCCGTGGATCGTCGACATCGGCTCCCGCACCGCCAGGGTGTCGGCCAGGTCGCCGAGGTGGATCTCGACCGGGGTCGAGGGGGTCCCGCAGGCGATCTCGCGCTTGTCGGACGGGTCGGGGTACTGGCAGCCGGCGCCGACCAGTTCGATCGGGTGGGCGTCCCGGATCGCGATCCTCGACTGCGCCGCGCAGCACACGGCGGTCACGTCGTTGGCGTACCCCTCGGCGGCGACGAAGTGGATGACCCCGTCGGCGAGCCACACCTTGCCCCCGTACGCGTCGGCGTGCGCGGCCGTGCCCGTGAGCAGGCCCGCCACCACCGCGAGCGCCAGCGCCGCCGCGGCCTGCGGGGCGCTCCTGTGCACCGTTCGCATGTCCTCCCCCTTCTCCGGCCCCGTTCCGGGGTCTGGTGGAGTTGTAGCGGGGGAGCCTTGCGGTTCGGTTGCGGTGGGGCCGGCGCGGCCCCACCGCCCCGTTCCGCTACGGCTGGCACCCGACGTAGAGCTCACCCTCCACGCAGGTGTCCTGGAGCGAGCCGAAGAGCCAGTCGTCGCCCGCGACGCCGCCGTTCAGGTGGTCGACGTCCCCGTCCCCCCACAGGCGGTCGTCACCCGGACCGCCGTGGACGGTGTCGTCGCCGGACCCGCCGTGGATCCAGTCGTTCTCGTTGGACCCCGAGAGGTAGTCCGGGCCCCCGAGCCCGTCGATGGTGTCGTTCCCGCCGTTGCCGACGATGGCGTTGCCGTTGCCGTTGCCGGTCAGCGTGTCGCCGCCCTCGCCCCCGTACAGGTCCTCGACGTCACCCCAGATCGTGTCGCCCTCGCCGGGCACGCCGTCGTCCTCGGAGACGCTGTCGATGTCGGCCTCCACGGCGGTGGCGTAGCCGTAGTAGGTGACCCCGTCCCGGCCGCCGCCGCCGGAGAAGTGGTCCTCCCCGCCGTCCCCGCGCAGGATGTCGTCGCCGGGACCGCCGTACAGGTGGTCGTCGCCCGCCTGGCCCCACAGGATCGTGGGCGACGCCAGCGTGCTGGAGACGACGTCGTCTCCGCCGCCCGCGTAGACCACGACGGTCGTGACGCCGGAGTCGTCGCACTCCACCAGGGTCAGGTCGGCCGCGGACGGGTGCCAGCACCCCGGGCCGGTCTGCACCTCCACGGAGTCGTCGAACACGAACCGCGTGCCGAGGTGGCGCAGGATGACGGTGTTGCGCTCCCCGCCGGCCTGGTAGACCAGCGAGGTCCCGGACAGCGCCACCGTGCCGCCGGCGTCGGCGGTCGCCGTGCCCGTGCCGAGCAGCACCGGTCCCGCGGCGAGCGCGACCACCGCGGCGAGCTTGGTCCTGGTCATGGTTTCCCCTCCCGTTCCCGGGGACGGTGCCCCCGGCTGGGAGGAGCACACCGCGTCGCGGTTGCGGTCGGGTTGGGGTCGGCCTGCGGTCGTCCCCGGGCGGCCCAGCCGGGGGCCGGACGGCTGCGCAGCGTTCGCGCCGCCCCGGCCGGGGTGGGCCGGAAGAGGTAGCGGCGCTGCGCTTTTCGGTGCACGCCCCGCCGGCCGAACGGACCCGGGCTTACGGTCCCGACCATGACGAAGCTGATCGGCGTCATCGGCGCGGTCGCGCTGCTCACCGGCGGCTGCGGCGCGCCGGCCGCCACCGCGCGGGACGACCGGCCGGTGGTGCTGACCACGTTCACGGTGCTGGCCGACATCGCCGGCGCCGTTGCGGGCGGGCACCTGCGGGTCGAGTCGATCACCAAGCCCGGCGCGGAGGTCCACGGCTACGAACCGACCCCCGACGACGTCAAGAAAGCCGCCGCGGCCGACCTGGTCGTGGACAACGGGTTCGGCCTGGAGGCGTGGTTCGCCCGCTTCGTCGCCGAGGTCGACGTGCCGCACGTGGTGGCCGGCGAGGGCGTGGCGCCCGTGCCGATCGCCGAGGACGCCTACGCCGGCGAGCCGAACCCGCACGCGTGGATGTCGCCGCTCAACGTCCGGACCTACGTGGACAACCTGGTCGAGGCGTTCGCCGCGCTGGCGCCGCGGCACGCGGCGGACTTCCGGGCCAACGGCGAGCGCTACCGGGGCGAGCTGCAACGGGTGCACGACGACCTGGTGGCGGCGCTGGCGGTGCTGCCCGAGGGCAAGCGGGCGCTGGTGACCTGCGAGGGCGCGTTCTCCTACCTGGCGCGCGACGCCGGGCTGACCGAGCGCTACCTGTGGGCGGTCAACGCCGAGCAGCAGGCGACGCCGCGGCAGGTCGCCGGGGTGATCGAGTTCGTGCGCGCCCACGCGGTGCCCGCGGTGTTCTGCGAGTCCACCGTGTCCGACGCCCCGATGCGGCAGGTCGTCGCCGCCACCGGGGCCGCCTTCGGCGGTGTGCTCTACGTCGACTCGCTGTCCACACCGGACGGTCCCGTGCCGACCTACCTGGACCTGGTGCGCCACGACGCCCGGACCATCGCCGCCGCGCTGACCCGGGACCCCGGGTGAACGCGGTCGAGGTGGACGACGTGACCGTCCGCTACGGCGACGTGCTCGCCCTGGACCGCGTCACCCTGTCGCTGGCCACCGGCCGGGTGTGCGGGCTGGTGGGCGTGAACGGGTCGGGCAAGTCCACGCTGTTCAAGGCGATCACCGGCCTGGTGCGGCCGGACCGCGGCGCGGTCCGCGTCCGGGGCGGCCCGCCGCTGCGGGCGCGGCGCTCCGGCGTGCTGGCCTACGTGCCGCAGAGCGAGGCGGTGGACTGGGCGTTCCCGGTGTCGGTGCGGGACGTGGTCATGACCGGGCGGCACGGCCGGCTGGGCTTCACCCGCCGTCCGGGCCGCGCCGACCACGAGGCCGTCGACCGGGCGCTGGACCGGGTCGGCCTCACCGACCTGGCGGCCCGGCAGATCGGCCGGCTGTCGGGCGGGCAGCGCAAGCGGGCGTTCGTGGCCCGGGGCATCGCGCAGGAGGCCCGCGTGCTGCTGCTGGACGAGCCGTTCGCGGGCGTGGACAAGCGGTCGGAGGGCACGATCACGCGGCTGCTGCGGGAACTGGCCGCGGACGGCGCGGCGGTCCTGGTGTCCACCCACGACCTGCACGGGCTGCCCGCCCTGGCCGACGAGGCGGTGCTGCTGATGCGCCGGGTCCTGGTGCACGGCCGGTCGCACGAGGTGCTCAGGCCGGAGAACCTGGTCCGCGCGTTCGGGCTCGACGTGACCGCCCGCGAGGAGCCGGCGTGACCCCGTACGAGCTGCTGGTGGAGCCCCTGGGCTACGGGTTCATGGTCCGGGCGCTCGCGGCCGCGGTGGTCGCCGCCGCCGTGTGCGCGGTGCTGTCGTGCTGGCTGGTGCTCATCGGCTGGTCCCTGATGGGTGACGCGGTGTCGCACGCCGTGCTGCCGGGCGTGGTGCTGGCCCACGTCCTCGGCGCGCCGTTCGCGCTGGGCGCGGTGGTGTTCGGGTTCCTCGGGGTCGCGCTCATCGGCGTGGTCCGCGACGGCGGCCGGGTCAAGGAGGACGCGGCGATCGGCATCGTGTTCACCACGCTGTTCGCCCTCGGGCTGGTGCTGATCTCGGTGACGCCCAGCCAGACCGACCTCAACCACGTCGTGTTCGGCAACCTGCTCGGCGTCGCCCGCGCCGACCTCGCCCAGATCGCCGCGCTCGGCGCGCTCGTGCTGGTCGCGCTGCTGCTCAAGCGCCGCGACTTCACCCTCTACGCCTTCGACCCGGTGCACGCCCACGCCATCGGCCTCAACCCGCGCCTGCTCGGCGCGGCCCTGCTCGGCCTGCTGGCGCTGACCTGCGTGGTGGCGCTCCAGGTGGTCGGCGTGGTGCTGGTGGTGGCGATGCTGGTCATCCCGGGCGCGACCGCCCACCTGCTCACCGACCGGTTCGGGCGGATGCTCGTGATCGCCCCGGCCGTGTCGGTCGGCGCGGCGGTGCTCGGGCTGTACCTGAGCTACCACCTGAACACCGCCTCGGGGGGCATGGTGGTGCTGGTGCAGGGCGGGCTGTTCCTGCTGGCACACCTTTTCGCGCCGCGGCACGGTCTGCTCGGCCGGCGAATCGCGGCGAACCGGCGGACGGCGGCCTGACGGTCCGAATTCGTTCACATCCGTGATTTGTTCACAACCGTGACCAGGGGCTGTTCCCAGGCGATCGGAAAAGCGCCGTTGAACTGGTCGTTCGATGAATTCGAATCGAATACCGGCCGGCACCCCTGAAATCCGTCGTTGACCGCGTGTCGTGCGCCCTCCTAGCATCCGGCAGGAAACCGCCGAAGAAATGCTCGGTCCGTCCTGCCGGAAATCGCTGGGAAGTGGAGTTGGCATGAGCACACCGGAGCAGCCCCCCGGTACCCGGGCCCCTGGCCCGCGTGCCCCCGGGTCGCGCACCCCCCGACCGCGCGCCGTCCGGGCCGGGGCCGTCGCCGCGGCCGCCGCGGTCGCGCTGGCCGCCGCGCTCGTCGCCTGGCCGGCCGCGCCGACCGCGAGCGCCGCCGTCGGCGCGGGGACCTACGCGGTGAAGAACGCGGGCAGCGGGCTGTGCCTGGACTCGCCCGGGACGAGCGCGGACGCGCAGCTCCGGCAGGCGGCGTGCGACGGTGCCGCCGCCCGGCGGTGGACGCTGACCGCGGTCGGCGGCGGCTACCGGATCACCTCGGTCGCCACCGGCCTGTGCGTCGGGGTCCAGGGCGCGTCGACCAGCGCGGGCAAGGCGATCCAGCAGCAGGCGTGCACGGGCGCGGCGAACCAGGTCTGGACCGTCACCGCCAGCGGCGGCAACTACCGGCTGATCAACACCAACGGCGGCAAGTGCGCGAACACCAAGGACAACTCCAAGGCCGCCGGCGCGCTCGTGCAGACCAACTCCTGCGACAACGCGGTCACCAAGCACTGGGCGTTCACCCCCGTCGACGGCGGACCGACCTCGACGACGACCACCACCACAACCACGACGACCACCACCACGACCACCACCACGACGACCACCAGCCAGCCGCCGGGCTCCGCGCTCTACGTGGCGCCCAACGGCGGCGACAGCGCGTCCGGCACGCAGGCCGACCCGACGACGCTCACCTCCGCCATCGCCCGCGTCGCCCCGGGCGGGACGATCTACCTGCGCGGCGGCACCTACCGCTTCGCGCAGACCGTGACCGTCCCGCAGGGCAACAACGGCACCTCGGCCGACCGCACGGAGCTGTTCGCCCACCCCGGCGAGACCCCGGTGCTGAACTTCTCGGCCCAGGCGGAGGACCCGGCCAACCGCGGCCTGGCCGTGAACGGCAACCACTGGCACGTGCGCGGCCTCGTCGTCGAGCGCGCCGGCGACAACGGCATCTTCGTCGGCGGCAGCGGCAACATCTTCGAGCGCACCGTGACCCGCTTCAACCGGGACACCGGCCTCCAGCTGTCGCGGATGCTGTCCACCACGCCCAAGGACCAGTGGCCGGCCGACAACCTGATCCTCAGCGCCGAGTCCCACGACAACGCCGACTCCGACGGCGAGGACGCCGACGGCTTCGCCGCCAAGCTCACCTCCGGCCCCGGCAACGTCTTCCGCTACGCCGTCGCCCACAACAACATCGACGACGGGTGGGACCTGTTCACCAAGACCGACACCGGTCCCATCGGCGCGGTGACCATCGAGGACTCCCTGGCCTACGAGAACGGCACCCTCAGCGACGGCGGCCAGGCCGGCAACGGCGACCGCAACGGCTACAAGCTCGGCGGCGAGGACATCGGCGTCAACCACGTCATCCGCCGCAACATCGCCTACGACAACGGCAAGCACGGGTTCACCTACAACCGCAACCTCGGCACCATGGCCGTGTCGGACAACCTGAGCATCGACAACACCGAGCGCAACTACAACTTCGACGGCGGCAGCTCGGTGTTCCGCGGCAACACCTCCTGCCGCAGCGGCAGCGGCACCAGCGACCGCACCCTGGGCGACGTCGACACCTCCAACCAGTTCTGGGCCGGGACCAACGGCTCCCGCTGCGCCGCCTACACCGGGGCGCTGGGCTGGTCCTACGCCACCGACGGCCGCCTGGTGGTCACCTTCGGCGGCAGGCCGGTGACCCGCTAGCCGAAGCCGGTCCCGCCGGGCGCGCCCGGCGGGACCGGGTCAGTCGAGGACCGCGACGGCCTCGACCTCCACCAGGTGCTCGGGCACGTCCAGCGCGGCCACGCCCAGCAGCGTGCCCGGCGGGACCGGGGTGACGCCCAGCGCCGCCGCCGCCCGGTCGATCCCCGCCAGCACCAGCGGCATCTTGTCGGGCGTCCAGTCCACGACGTGGATGGTCAGCTTCGCCACGTCGGCGAAGGAGGCCCCGACGCCGGCCAGGGCGGTGCCGACGTTGAGGTAGCACCGCTCGACCTGCGCGGCCAGGTCGCCCGCGCCGACCACGGCCCCGTCGGCGTCCCAGGCGACCTGGCCGGCGACGTGCACCAGCCTCGACCCGGTCGCGACCGACACCTGCCGGTAGGCGTCGACCACCGGCAGGCCGTCCGGGTTCACCAGGGTGATGCTCATGGGGGTTCCTCCTCGCACGTGCTCTCTTGTGGTTACCGGGGAACCATAGGAGAGTGAACGCTGACGTGGAAGAACGCACTTTTTCGGAACTGGGGAACCTGATGGTGACCAAGGAGTACACCGGCTCGCCCGACGAGGCGGACCTGAGGCGCGCGGACTCGCTCGCGCGGGAGATCTTCTCGGACGTGGCCAACAAGTGGGCGCTGCTGATCATCGAGGCCCTGGGCGACCGCACCGTGCGCTTCAGCGCGCTGCGCGACGAGGTGGAGGGCATCAGCCACAAGATGCTCACCCAGAACCTGCGGATGCTGGAGCGCAACGGCCTGGTCGAGCGCACCGTGCACGCCACCGTGCCGCCGCGGGTCGAGTACACCCTCACCGGACCCGGCCGGGGCCTGCGGCAGACGGTCGACCTGATGTGCGACTGGACCCACCGGCACATCGCCCACATCGAGGCCGCCCGCCGGGGCTTCGGCGCCTGAAGGGGCCGGTGGCGCGATCCGTGGGGTGCGCGTCGTTGACGCCGTCGCCCGCGGACGACGAGCCTGGTCCCCATGAGCCGCGTCGTCTTCGTCGTCTACGACGGCATCCAGCCGCTCGACCTGGTGGGTCCGCACGAGGTGTTCGGCCACGCCGACGTCCTCACCGGAGGCGGCCACCGCCGCGAGGTCGTCGCGCCTGCGGCCGGTCCCGTGCGGGCGGCGGGCGGGCTGTGCCTGCACGCCGGGCACGCGGTGGCCGACCTGCCGCCCGACGGCGTCGACACGCTGGTCGTCGCGGGCGGGCAGGGCGTCGACCGGGCCCGCCACGACCGCGCCCTGGTCGACTGGATCGCCACCGCGGCCGCCGGGGCTCGCCGGGTCACCTCGGTGTGCAGCGGGGTGTTCCTGCTGGCCGCCGCGGGTCTGCTGGAGGGGCGGCGGGTCACGACGCACTGGGCGCGCGAGGAGCAGCTGCGCCGCGAGCACCCCGGGGTGACCGTGGACTGCGACCCGATCTTCATCCGGGACGGCCCGGTCTGGACCTCCGCCGGCGTCACCGCGGGCATGGACCTGGCCCTGGCCCTGGTGGAGGACGACCACGGGCGCGAGGTCGCGCACTCGGTCGCCCGGGAGCTGGTGCTGTTCCTGCGCCGGCCGGGCAGCCAGTCGCAGTTCAGCGTGCCGCTGTGGCAGGCGCGGCCCGCCACCGACCCGATCCGGGAGGCGGTGGCCGCGGTCAACGCCGCCCCCGGCGCCCGGCACGGCATCCCCGACCTGGCCGCCCGCGCCGGCCTCAGCACCCGGCACCTCCAGCGCCGGTTCACCGCCGAGCTGGGCCTGCCGCCCGGCGCCTACGTGGAGCGCGTGCGCGTCGAGGCCGCCCGCCGCGCGCTCGCGGAGGCCGACGACCCGGTCGAGGCGATCGCCCGGCGCCTGGGGTTCGGCTCCGCCGAGACGCTGCGCCGCGCGTTCCACCGGCACGTCGGCGTCGCCCCGTCCGACTACCGCGAACGGTTCCGAGCACTGGGGGAGCACACGTGACGACCTACGGACTGCTGATCTTCGACCGGGTGGAGGAGCTCGACTTCGTCGGCCCCTGGGAGATCTTCACCGCGTCCTCGATGCTGCGCGACGACGCCGACACCGCCGTGCTGATCGCCGAGAGCGCCGATCCCGTGCGCTGCAACAAGGGGATGCGCGTCCTGCCGGACCACACCCTCGACGACCACCCGCCGCTGGACGTCCTGCTCGTCCCCGGCGGCAACGGCGCCCGCGAGACCCAGGTCCACAACCCGGTCGTGACCGGCTGGATCGCGGGGGTGGCCGCGCGGGCGTCCTGGGTGACCGGCGTCTGCACCGGCGCCGCCCTGCTCCACGCGGCGGGCGTCGCCCGGGGCCGCCGCGTCGCCACGCACTTCTCCTACGAGGACCGGCTCGAAGCCCTGGGCGGGGTCACGGTGGTGCGCGACGCCCGCTACGTGGTGGACGGGAACCTGGTCACCAGCCAGGGCGTGTCGGCGGGCATCGACATGGCCCTGTGGCTGGTGGGTCGCCTGCACGGGCGCGACCACGCCCGGCAGGTCCGCCGCTACGTGCAGTACGAGCCCGCCCCGCCCTACCTCGCCGACGAGCCGCCCGCCTGAACCGGGGACGTCCCGCGCCGGAACGCCGGTTGTAGGCTGACCACATGATCTTCTACACGGAGGCGGAGAGCCGGACGCTGCGCACGGCCGTCTTCGGCGTGATGGTGCTGGTGTCCCACGCCGACCCCGGTCCCGTGATCGAGGAGCGCTACGCGGGCCTCCGGGCCCTGGGCAACCTCTCGCCCGAGCTGCGCGGCGTCCTCCACGCGTCCCGGGTGCAGCTCCCGGCGGTGCCGGAGGAGGAGCTGGAGGGCCGGGTCCTGGACGCGCTGCGGCTGTCCGTGAAGATCCTCGCCGCGAAGGCGCCCGCCGAGGCCGCCTCCTTCCCGGACGCCGTGGAGGCGATCTGCCACGAGGTGGCCGCCGCCGACGGCCTGGTGGCCGAGGTGGAGACCGCGGTGATCGGGAAGGTGCGCGCCGCGCTCGCCGGCTGAGGCGGCCGTCCCCTCACCCGGGGCGGGGCGCGCCGGCCGGCCGGGTCGGGAGGGTCAGCGCCGCGCCCAGCACCACCGCGCCGCCGCCGACGAGCAGCGCGACCGTCGGCAGCGCGGTCGGGATCCCCAGGTGCACGGTGATGCCGAGGATCCGCGACAGGCCCCACGGCAGCAGGACCAGCTGGTCGTTCCACGTCGTCAGGGCGCGCTCCAGGCCCACCACCGCCACCAGCCCGCTCACCGCCGCCAGCGGCGTCCCGGCGGCGAGGAGCACCCGCCCCAGCGCGCCCCGGCGGCCCACGCCCTCGCGCAGCACCGCGTACGCCACCGCGAGAACCCCCAGGAACGCCGCGAACGCCGCGGTCACGTACACCGCCCGCGCGACCGGCTCGGTCCAGAACGCGAACCAGTAGTACCCCGGCCCGCGCACCGCCAGCACACCCAGCAGCAGCACCGAGCGCAGCAGCGCCACCGCGCCCACCGCCGCGGCGAGCCGCGCCCGCTGCTCCCGACCGGTGGTCAGCCGCAGCACCAGCGCGAACAGCAGCCACGCGCCCAGCACCGGCGCCAGGTGCGCCGGCGCGGCGAACCACGTCAGCACCGCGCGGCCGAGCACGACCGCGACCGCGGGCACCACCCACACCAGCACCCGGTCCGCCCCCGTCGGCTCGACCCGCCGCCACGGCCGGGCCAGCGCCCGCGCCCACGGCCTGCGCCGGCCCAGGGCGAACGCGAGGAGCAGCCCCAGCAGCACGCCGCGCGCCGCCCACGCCATCGGCTCGTCCCGGGCGGCCCTGGCCAGCCCGAGGTCGGCCGCGGCGAGGTTGTAGGCCGGCAGCGCCAGGTCGCCGCCGTACGCGCGCAGGTGCTCCGCGCGCCGCACCCCGTACTCCGCCGCCGCGGCCCGCGCCGCGTCCCGCGCGCCCGGATCGCCGGTGTCGAGCCACTGGACGTGGCGCAGCGCCGCGGCCCGGTAGGCGGCCAGCACCCCGAACAGGTCGACCTGGTGATCCAGGGCGGCGACGAACCACCCGCGCAGCACCGGGTCGCGCCAGCCGGCCGGGTCGGTCGCGCCGACCAGGTCGCGCATCCGGCGGGCCGTGCCGATCGCCGCCGCGCCCTCGGCCACCGCCTCGTCCACCCGGTCGCGGCCGACCGCGTAGACCGTGCCGAGCGTGGCGCTGTCGCCGGTCGGGATGTCCCACTCGAAGATCCACATCATGGGCGGTGGATCGAGCCCCAGCGCCCGCACCCGGTGCCGCGCGTACGGGCCGACGTACAGGCCCGTGGTGATCGCCTCGCGCGACAGGGCCAGGGCCCGGCAGACGGCGTGCACCACGTCCGGGTCGGAGGAGAACGTGCGGCGCACCCAGTCGGCGGTGAGCCGGGCGGGGTCCAGGTCGGGGTCGCGCGCCAGCCTCCCGGTGACGTAGGAGTTGAGGTCGTAGAGCTGCCAGAACCCGGTCCTGAGGTCCAGCGCCCGGGGCCCGGCGGTCAGCGGTCCGCCGCCCTGCCGCCACGTCCACACCCCCTCCACGCGGGGGTTGGCCAGGAAGGCGCGCAGCGCGTGCCGGTGCAGCCCGCCCAGGTCGTTGGGCAGCGCGCCGAAGCCCTCGAACTCCCGGCGGGACTGGAACTCCACGATCCGCCGGTGCCGCCCCACCAGCAGCGTGTCGTTGAGCGGGAGGTGGCTGTAGAAGTCGCCGAGGGTGTACTTGGTGGACACGACCAGCCGGTCGTCGCCCACCCCGCCCAGCACCTGCTCGTAGGCGTCCCGGCTGGTGTGCAGGTCCCCGACCGCGCCGATACCGACGCTCCACGTGCGGAAGACGATCTCCCGGTCGTGCTCGGCCGCCGTGGCGAGGAAGGCCCGCAGCATCGCCCGCACCGCCCCGGGCGTGGTCACCGCGATCTCGGAGGAGTAGTCCCAGCCCGGGAACCGGTAGGCCGCGCCGCCCTCGCCGATCCGGATCATCATCCCGTCCACGTGGGGCAGCCGCCCGAACAGCTCCGACAACCCCGCCCGGTAGACCCGCCACAGCCGGTCGTCCTCGGTGCGCAGCCCGCCCGCCTCGCGCTCCAGGAACGCCCGCAGCGGCGGGGAGAGGGCGAGCATGTCGGTGGACAGGTAGACCCTCATGCCCATCTCGTGGGCGTAGCGCCAGACGGGGCCGAACGCGTCCACCATGGCCCGCGCCCGCGCCGGGTGCGGGTCGCCCGCCGGGTGGACGCCGAGCCCGTCGAACGTGACGTACTCCAGGAAACCGGGCACGACCACCGCGTTGTAGCCGTCGGCCAGCGCGTGGTGCACCAGTGCGCGGAACTGCCGGGCGATCCCGTCCACCGCCGCGAGGTCGACGTAGGGCGCTCCCGGCAGCACCGCCGACCCCACCACGTCGGAGTTCAGCGAGTAGTCGTCGCCCCGGGCGAACGCCCCCGGGTCGTCGGGCAGCCCGACCGCGCCCAGGTCGGTCAGCCGCAACCCGAGCCGGGGCGCCACCACCCGCCCGTCGGCGACCACCTCGGTCCCGGTGCGGACGCGGTCGGCGATGTCGTACAGCCCGGCCGCGATCCCACCGGGAGTGCTGCCGACCACGACGGGCCCGGGGTCGACCCGGTACCCCTCGTCGGGCAGACCGGGCTCGGTCCGCACCCCGAGTCGGCCGGTGTCGCCGACGACCGGCCGGGGGCGACCACGCGCCACCAGGGCGTCGGCGACGGCGGCCGCGGCGAGCCGCAGCCGGGGCTCGTCGGGCACGCCGATCGAGGTGAACTCCGGTGGCGGGGCGAGCGGGCGCGGGGGAGCGGCGACCGGGCGCTCCACCGGCACGTCGGCCGGCCGCACCTCCAGCCCCAGCGCGTCACCCACCTGCCAGGCGACGGCCGCGCCGAGCCCGAGCAGCACCAGCACCGCGACCACCACGCGCATCGAGCCATCCTCACACGGTTTTCCCGGTTCCGGGCCACGCCGGTTCGGCCCGGCGGGTGCTGCCGGAGCGCGCTTGCCGGACCTGATTTCCCGTGCCTGCTCGCCTGCCGGCCTGCCTGCCCGCGCCTGCCTGCCGGCCCGCGCCCGCCGGCCGCCTGCCTGTCGGATCGTGCCCGCCGGCCCGTGCCGGCCCGCCAGTTCGCACCGACCCGCCAGTTCCCGCCCGCCGGCTCGGGCACCGGATCGTGTCCGCCGGTCCGTGCCGGCCCGCCGGCTCGGGCGCCTGCCTGCTGGCCCGCGTCCGCCGAACTGGTTGCCGAATCGGCCCCGCCGGACCGCGCCCGCCGAACTGATCCTGCCGAATCGGCCGGGACGACTAGGATCGCCGGCGTGCCAGGACCGACTGCGGCGAGCGCCGCGCCCGCGGGTGGCGCCCGCACGCTCGCCCGGTCGTACCGGCGCTTCGGTGAGGTCGAGGCCGCCGGGATCTCACCGCTCCACGAGCGGGTCGCCATCGCCCTGAGCGAGTCCGACGAGGCGCTGCGCGCCGTCGAAGCGGCGCCCGCGCGCAAGCGGAGCCCCGCGCTGGTCCTCGCCGCACTGCACGACCTAGCCCTTTCCGGACACGCCCCGGCGCTCGCCGCGGCCTACGCCGCCGCCGACGGCGAGGCGGCCGCCCGCGCGGCGGTGGACGTCCTGCTGCGCCAGACCGACCAGGTGGTGGCCCTCGTCGCGCGCCGGCGGGTGCGGACCGGCGAGACCGGGCGCTGCGCCGTGCTCTACCCGGCCATCGCGGAGGCGGCGCGCCGGGTGGGCGCGGACGCGGTCGGCCTGGTCGACGTGGGCTGCTCGGCCGGGCTCAACCTCATCGTCGACCGCGTCGGCATCTCCTACGACAACGGGCAGTCGCTGGGCGACCCGTCGTCACCGGTGCGGCTGTCCTGCTCGGTCGTGGGGAACCGGCCCGTCCCGAGCCGGGCGCTGCCCGAGGTGGTCGCCCGGATCGGCGTCGACCTCGACCCGGTCAACGTGACCGACGCGGACGAGGTCCGGTGGCTGCGCGCCTGCGCGTGGCCGGACCGGCCGGAGCGGATGGCGGGCCTCGAAGCGGAACTGGCGCTGGCGGCGGCGAACCCCCCGCTGCTGCTGACGGGCGACGCCGTCGACCTGCTGCCCGACGCCTTCGCCCTGGTGCCCGTGGACGCCCTGCCGGTCGTCACCACGACCTGGGCGCTGTCGGGCTTCCCGCTGGAGGGCCGCCTGCGCTTCCTGCACCGCCTGGACGAGGCGGCGGCCGGTCGGCCGGTGGCGTGGGTGTCGGCGGAGGGGGTCGGGGTCGCGCCGGCGGTGCCGACCCTGGGCGATCGCCGCGCCTCCGGCCACAGCACCCTGGGCCTGTCGGTGCTCGACGGGTCGACCCTGCGCGCCGAGGCCGTGGGCCGCTGCTGGTCGCGGGGCCGCCTGCTGGCCTGGTTGGCGGGCTCCTAGCCCGGCAGTCGCCCGATCGTGTCAGGGACCCGGTGACCACCCGCCCTGCTGACCCGCGAAGGGCCCCACCGGCCGACCACCCCGACCGACCGACCCACGACCCCGGGTCAGCCCACGACCCGGATCAGCGTCACCCCGTCCCGCAGCGGCAGCAGCACCTGCTCGAACGCCGGGTGCGCGGCCACCCGCGCGTTGAACCCCGCGACGGCCGCGCCCCGCGTCGACCGGTGCGCCCCGTCGAGGTAGACCTCGCCCTGGTACAGGGTGTTGTCGACCACCACCACGGCCCCGGGCGCGAGCAGCCCGCGCCGGTGGGCCAGGTCGAGGTAGTCCCAGTACTGGGTCTTGTCCGCGTCGACGAAGGCGAAGTCGAACACCTCGCCCGCGTCGGCCAGCCGCTCCAGCGTGGCGAGCGCGGGCCCCTCCACCAGGGTGATCCGGTCGCACCCGGCGAACGCCTCGCGGGCGACCCCCGCCGCGCGCGGGTCGGACTCGCAGGTGACCACGCGGCCGTCGGCGGGCAGCGCCTCGGCCATGGCCAGCGCCGAGTAGCCGGTGAACGTGCCGATCTCCAGCACCCGGCGGGCCCCGGTCACGGCGACCAGGAACCTCAGCAGCTGCCCCTCCACGTGGCCGGACAGCATCTCCGGCTCCAGCGTCGCCACGGCGTCCCCGGCGCCTCCCCACACGTGCCCGGTGGTCCGCCGGTTCAGCGCCGCGAGCCGGTCGGACTCGGGTGTGGTCGTGGCCGACAGGTAGTCGTCCAGCCCCGAGGCCAGCGCGCGGGCCCGGTCCAGGCGCGCGCAGGGCCGGTCCCGGGCCAGCAGCTCCAGCTCGTGGGCGAGGATCGACAGCGGCGTCACCGGCCGCATCACGTCCACCTCGCGTCGCGCAGGTACATGCCCACGCCGCTCCCGCCGCCGGGGAACCCGCCGCACAGCGCCCGGTGCCGGCCCACGGCCTCGGCCAGCAGCGGGTGCTCGACCTCGGCCAGGTAGTCGCACCGGCCCAGGCCGCCGCGCGGGGCCACCGCCCACAGCGCGGAGCCGCCGCGCTTGCGCCGCACCGTCTCCTGCGCGGCCCTCATCAGCTCCAGGTCCTCGATCACCGGGTGGTGCACGGCCAGGCCCAGGTCCCGGCACACCGCCAGCAGCGCGTCGCGGCCGTCGACGTCCAACCAGCCCACCAGGGTGGCCAGCGTGGCGGTGAACGCCATCTCCACCGCCACCGCGTGCCCGTGCAGCAGCCCCGCGACCGGCTCGAACTTCGGGCTCCAGGTGTGGCCGTAGGCGTGCGGGCGGTCCTGCCGCGTCTCGAACATGTTGGCGCCCTCGTGCCGCAGGTACGCGTGCAGGGAGCGGAACAGCACCTCGTCGGCGATCCCGGCCAGCTCCGGGTCGTCGCCGGTGGTGGCGAACCGGGTGTCCAGCAGCGCCCGGCCGTGCCGCTGGAGCAGGGTGAACAGCGCCTCGTCGTCGACGGCGGCCATCTTCACGATCTCCGCCACGCCGTGGCGCAGGTGCTCGGGCGCCAGGGTGCGGAACAGCGCCCGGTCCACCAGGGTCAGCACCGGCGGGTGGTAGGCGCCCAGGGCGTTCTTCATCAGGGTGCCGTTGACGCACGTGCGCGGCGACGGTCCCGCGTCGACCGCCGAGACGACGCTCGTGCCGATCATGACGTACGGGGTGCGGCGGTTGAGCAGGGAGCACGCCAGGCCGGCGGTGTCGGTCAGCACGCCGCCGCCGACCACCAGCACGGGTTCGCCGCGCGCGAGGTCGCACCCGTCGCCGCCCAGGAACGCCGCCATCCGGCACACCGTGCCGAGGACCTTGTCCTCCTCCAGCGCCCGGCACACCATCGTCGTCAGCGGGATGCCGTGCGCGGCGAAGTACGCCCGCAGCGCGCGGCCGTGCAGGCGGTCGACGGTGGCGTCCACGATGGCCACGCACCGCCCCGCCGGCAGGTAGACCCCGGCCAGGTCGGGTGTCGCGGGGTCGAACACGTCGTCCACCAGCCGCACCTCGCTGCGCAGGCTGAAGGTCGCGTCCACGGTCACCGACCGCCGCTCGGCGTCGCGCCGGACGTGCCCGGACCCGCTGTAGTGGGCGGAGGTTGCGTACTCGTCGAGGTGCCGCAAGGCCGTCATCGGATGCCCTTTCGGTGTCACACGAGCTTCCCGGTGGCCCAGTTGACGCGCTCCCACCGCTTGCGCGCCGCCAGGGCGCGGAGCAGGAGCACGGGCAACTGCACGTGGTGCATCACCAGGAAGGGCAGGGGGTCCCGCCGGTCGAACACGGCGTCCTTGCCGTGCCGGAGGTCCAGCAGCCACGTCCGCGACCGCCGTCGCCGCAGCGCACGCCGCAGCCGGCCCAGTTCCGCGCCCAGCCAGTGCACCGGCGGCGAGCCGGGCAGCGGGCGGGCCACGCCCTCCACCCCGGGGTCCAGGTACGCGGCGGCGAGGTCCGGGCTGTCGTGGAAGGCGACCAGCGCCGAGTGGGGCCGGGGGTTGCACTCGATGGCGTAGGGCACGCCGTCCCGGTCCACGATGAAGTCGAACGACACCTGGCCGTGGAGCCGGTGCGCGGCCGCGAAGTCGCGCACCCAGTGCCAGATCGCGGGCACTTCGACGTGGTGGTAGTTCAGCTGGAGCGCCGAGGACCCCGAGCACGTGTAGGCGGTGATCCGGCCCGCGCGGCACGTCGTGTGCGCGCAGAACTCGCGGCCGGCGGCGCGCCGTTGCAGCACCCACGGCCGGTCCGGTCCGATCGGCAGGTCGGCCGGCGCCGCGGCCGGGTCGGACACCACGAGCACCCGGTGGTCGGCCGCCATCGACGTCCACTCGGGCGGCTTGAGCACGTACTCGTGGCCGGCGAGGTCGGCGTCGCGCACCTGCCGCACGTCGGTGATCCGCCGCGTCTCCAGGTGGGGCAGCCCCGCGGCCCGCACCAGTTCCGCGAACTCCGCCTTGTCGTTGAGCAGGCGGTGCGTCGCCGGGTCGTTGGCCAGCACCGCGCAGTGCCGGGCCAGCACGGGCACGGCGTCGGCGGTGGGCTGGGCGAGGCCCGGTTCGTCGATCACCGGCACGACCGTGTCCACGCCCTCGGCCCGGATCACCGAGACGAGGTCCCGGACGTAGCCGGCGGGGTCCGCGGCCGGGTCGGCGACCAGGTGGAACGCGCAGGCGGCCCGCGAGAAGCGCAGCGGTCCCCACCGGTGCCGGGGGGTCGACACGACGACCACGCGGTGCCCCGCCTCGTGGAACTTCCTGGCCAGCAGCAGGCTCTTGGTCATGTGGGTGGTGGTGACCAGCACCGTCGTCCGGCGCCGGCAGGGCGGGCGCGGGGTCACCAGGTGCGCCACCCCGCACACCAGCCCCGTCACCGGGGCGGTGACGACCAGGGCGGCCAGCAGCGCGACACCGCGCGCACCGATCGGGAACGACGACACCGGAACCACCTCCCTCCACGTCGCTCAGGGCTGCCCGACACGGTTCCCGGCAACCCGCCGTGCCGGCCGATTCACCAGGACGTGTCCTGGTGAGGGGCTTGGCGGTCACGCAGCGGCAGGGGCGCTCCGAGCCGAGCCGCCACCCCGGTTCGGCCGGGTGGACCAGGGGGCTCACCCCACTTCCGCACGAACTAGACAAAAGTCTGGTCAGGTTCAACGAAAGTTCTGGACTTGTCGGGGGTTCGCCCCCTACCGTTCATCACGTTCGGTCGAGTGAACCACTACTCCTAGTGACAAGCCGTCTCCACCCGCCACCTCGTGCGGACCCTGCAACCGTGCGACGACGACGTCGGACACGCGTGGTCGTCCCTGCCCTCCCAGGAGCATGGATATGAGATGGACAACGCGACGGACGCGCCTGCCCGCCCTCGGCTTGTTGACGGCCGCCCTGCTGGTCAGCGGCTCGGGACTGCCGGCGACCGGGGCACCGCGCGAGGAAGCCCCGCCGCCCCAGGAACCCGGCGTCACGCTGCGCGTCTTCGACGTGCAGGTGGCGCTGGACCGGCTGTGCACCCTCAAGCCGGCCCAGACGCCCAACGTCGACAAGCTGATGCCCACCATCGACTGGACGACGACCGACCACTTCGGGTTCGCCGACCGCTTCGTGGCCGAGGTGACCGGCAACATCACCATCACCCAGGCGGGCGCCTACGCGTTCCGCCTGCTCAGCGACGACGGGTCGCGGCTGTCGATCGACGGCCGCGTGGTCGTCGACCACGACGGGCTGCACGGCCCCGACCCCAAGGACGGCACGGTCACCCTGTCGACCGGCTACCACTCCCTGCGGATCGACCACTTCGAGCGCGACGGCGGGCAGCAGCTCACCCTCCAGTGGCGGCCGCCGGGCGCGACGGGCTTCTCGGTCGTGCCGAACTCGGCGCTCAGCACGGACAGCGGCGTCGTCCGGGTCACCGCGCCCGGCCGCAAGGACTGCGCCACGGGCTCCGACTCGCCCGGCGACGGCCTGCCGCTGAACTCCGTCCACCCGGACTACACCCTGACCAACCTGCGCCCCAACGGCTTCCAGCCGCGGGTCAGCGCGATGGACTGGTTGCCCGACGGCCGCCTGGTCATCGCCACCTGGGACGGCAAGAGCACCAACACCGGTGAGCTCTGGGTGCTCGGCAACGTCACCGGCGCCACCGCGCCCGACCGGGTCACCACCAAGCGGATCGCGACGAACCTGCGCGAGCCCATGGGCGTGAAGGTGCTCGACGGCAAGATCTACGTGTCGCAGAAGCACCAGCTCACCGAGCTGACCGACACCAACGGCGACGACGTGGTCGACCAGTCCCGCGCGGTGGCGACGTGGCCGTACGGCGGCAACTTCCACGAGTTCGCCTTCGGCCTGCTCCACCAGGACGGGGCGTTCTACCTCAGCCTCTCCGTGGCGATCAACGAGGGCGGCGCGACCACCAACCCGCAGCCCGCCGCCAACCGCGGCACGACGGTGAAGGTCGACCGCGCCACCGGGCAGGTCAGCTACATCGCCGGCGGCCTGCGCACGCCCAACGGCATCGGCTGGGGCCCCGAGGGCGGCATGTTCGTCAACGACAACCAGGGCGGCTACCTGCCCGCGTCGAAGATGGTGCACATCAAGCAGGGCCGGTTCTTCAACCACTACACCAACCCGGCCGGCCCGTTCGACTCGAACCCGGTCGCCGCGCCCGTGCTGTGGCTGCCGCAGAACGAGATCGCGAACTCCCCGAGCACCCCGGTCCAGCTCACCCAGGGCACCTACGCCGGGCAGATGGTCTTCGGCGACGTCACCTACGGCGGCCTCCAGCGCGCGTTCCTGGAGAAGGTCAACGGCGAGTACCAGGGCGCGGTGTTCCGGATGACCCAGGGCCTCGAAGCGGGCGTCAACCGGACCACCCTCGGCCCGGACGGCGCGCTCTACATCGGCGGCATCGGGGACGGCGGCAACTGGGGCCAGGACGGCAAGCTGCTCTACGGCCTCCAGAAGCTCGCCCCCAACGGCGGTCGGACGTTCGACGTCCTCGCGATGCGCGCCATCGCGGGCGGGTTCGAGGTCGAGTACACCCAGCCGCTGTCGGCCGACACCGCGGCGAACCTGGCGAGCCGCTACCGGGCCCAGCAGTGGCGGTACGCGCCGGCGCCCTCGTACGGCGGCCCCAAGGTCGACCAGGAGAACCTCTCGGTCGCCTCGGCCACGCTGTCCGCGGACGGCCGCAAGGTCACGCTGAAGCTCAACGGCCTCAAGCCCGGCCGGGTGGTGCACCTGCGCTCGCCGCGCCCGTTCGCCTCGAACACCGGCGTGCCGCTGTGGAACACCGAGGCGTGGTACACGCTCAACAACCTCGTCGGCACCGCCCCGCCGGCCACCCAGCTGCTGGAGGCCGAGAGCGCGGCCCTGTCCGGCGGCGCGGGGGTCAACACCGACCACACCGGCTACTCCGGCGCGGGCTTCGTCGACGGCTACGGCACCCAGGGCGCGAGCACCCGGTTCGCCGTGAACGCCACCGCGGCGGGCGCGCACAACGTGGGCCTGCGCTACAGCAACGGCCCCAACCCGTCCGCCGGGACCAAGACGATCAGCGTCTACGTCAACGGCGCGAAGGTCCGGCAGGTCGCCCTGGCCGACACCGGCAACTGGGACACCTGGGCCACGCACACCGAGGCGTTGACGCTGCGGGCGGGCGCGAACACCATCGCCTACCGGGTGGACAGCGGCGACACCGGGCACGTCAACCTCGACTACCTGACCGTCACCTCCGCCCAGCGCGTGTACCTCTACAACGGGGGAGGCACGGAGAACTGGCGCAACGCCGACGGCAGCGCGCCCTCCTGGCCGGTGGCCAACGGCTCGATGGAGGCCCTCGGCGGCGACATCCGCAGCCGGCAGGCGTTCGGGGACTTCAAGCTGCACCTGGAGTTCTGGCTGCCGAACCTGCCGTCCAACGTGACCGGCCAGCAGCGCGCCAACAGCGGCGTGTACCTCCAGGACCGCTACGAGCTCCAGATCCTGGACAGCTACGGCAAGCAACCACCGGCCGCCGACGACGCCGCGAGCATCTACCTGAAGCGGGCCGCGTCGTCCAACGCGGCCACCGCGCCGCAGACGTGGCAGACCTACGACGTCACGTTCCGGGCGGCGCGCTTCAACAGCTCCGGCGTGAAGACCGAGAACGCCCGCGTCACCGTGGTGTGGAACGGCGTCACCGTGCACCAGGACTTCGCGATCGACGGCCCGACCGGCGCCGGCGCGCCCGAGGGCCCGACCGCGGGGCCGTTCCGGCTCCAGGACCACGGGGACCCGGGTGAGAACGTCCGGTTCCGCAACATCTGGGTCGAGCCGCTGAACTAGCCCTGCCGGGTCAGCGCCGTTGGGCCGGGCGGGTTGAGCCGGCCCGCCGATCCGGCCCCGGCTGATCCACGTCCGGCCCGGTCACCCGCTCACGTGAGCGGGTGACCGGGCCGGCGCCGTGCGAGGTGCGCCGGCACCCCCAGCGCCACGAGCGCGAGCAGCAGCGGCGGGCCGTAGAACACGGCCACCTCCGCCGCCGGCGGCAGCGGGAGGAACCCCGAGAACACCAACCCGAAGCCCGGCAGACCGGTCACCAGGGGCAGCAGCAGGACCAGCGCGGCGCGGCGGCCGACGCGGGAGCGGGCACCGCAGGCCGCGACCGTGCCGGTGACCAGCGCGGTGGAGCCGAGCGCCAGGACGGCCGGGACCCCGTGGCCCCGGCCGGCAGCGCCACCGGGCCGAGCAGGCTCACGACGGCGAGCACCCCGCCCGGCTCGACCCCGCCGTCGGCCGCCACCACGCGGCGCAGGTGCAGCCGCGCCGCGCCCCGCAGCAGGTCCGCGGACTCGCGCGGGCCCGGCCTGGTCCGGCCGCCCGCCCCGGCCAGCAGCACGGCGAGCATCTCCTCGCCGTTGCGCTCGCGGTGGTCGCGCGGGTACCACGCCAGCAGTCGCCGGTAGCGGCGCTCCAGGCCGGTGGTGCCGGGCGCTCCGCCTGTCACGCCTCGGCCGGCCGCGTCAGGCCCTCCACCGGTGGTGTCAGACCCCTCGCCGTTCACGCCGGCCCCCTGCCGTTCACGCCAGGCCCCCCGCCGGTCGCGTCCGCAGCCGCTGCGCCGCCGCCCGCGTGCGGGCCCGCAGCCGGGACACCTCGGCCTCCAGCCTGGCCGCCCCCTGGTCGGTCAGCCTGTAGTACCGGCGGAGCCTGCCGTCCACGACCTCCTCGCGGTCCACCGCCACCCAGCCGTCCGAGGACAGCCGGTCCAGCGCGGTGTAGAGGGTGCCGGCGCGCAGCGTCACCTGGCCCTCGGAGATCGACTCGACGTCCCGCAGGATTCCGTAGCCGTGCTGCGGGCGGGAGGCCAACGCGGTGAGGATGAGGAAGGTCGGCTCCCTCATCGCGGTCTTGCTCATGTCACCGGTATATACCGATGACCGGAACATCGCAAGCGGGTCCGGCGGCCCCCCGGGAGGAGCCGCCGGACCCGCGGGGGTTCAGCGCCGGCGCTGCTTGGCGGCGCGGGTGGGGTCGGCGCAGACCTCGCCCACGTCCACGGTCTCGCCCCGGTCGACGAAGACGTCCGTCAGACCGACCACCCGACCCTGCCGGTCGGTGCAGGTCAGCGTGTACGCCTCCTCGACCCCGTAGGTCGGGGGCACCGGGGAGGCGAACTCGACCCTCCCGGCGGTCCAGTCGTCCGGGTTCGCCGGGTCGGCCTGCTCGTAGTTCACCAGGACCGCGGTGTACTCCCCGGCGGGCGGGTCGAGCAGGGTGGCCCGCTCGGAGTTGGTGCCGCCGCGAGCCGACTGCGTGACCACCTGCCCGACGGCGTTGAGGACGTACAGGTCCCAGTCGGTGCGGGTGGACCCCCACGAGACCGACACGTCGAACCGGCCGTTGTCCGCCGCGGGCGGGGCCTGCACGGTGAACGGGATGCGCTCGGCCACCGGGTTGCCGGGGAACGAGGTGTTCTCCGCGGGCACCCCGGGCGGGTTCGCCAGCGCCACGGCGGCCTGCGGCGGCCCCTGCGGGTCGCGGCCGTACCGACCGGCCACGTACGGGCGCGTCGAGGGGTTGACCGACCAGGTGAACCGGCCGCCGGTCGACGAGTAGGTCGACTCGACGGTGTCGGTCACCTGGATCGGCGGCGTGGTGGAGCCGTCCGGCTGCCGCACCGGCGAGGTCGGCGTCCGGAAGGTCTTGTGCACCTTGAGCTGGTGGCCGGCGGGAGCGGTGCCGACCAGCGTGGAGTGCGCGGCCGGGTCGGCGGCGTTGGCCAGCATGTCCAGGAACGCGGCCCGGTTGCCGCCCCGGCCCGCGCCCGCCGCCGGGGCCGCGCCGGTGTACTCGGCGACCACGGCGTCCTCGTACGGCGGGTGGAAGCCCCCGGGGTTGATCTCGAAGGTGAACCCGAAACCGCCGGTCGCCCAGTACGACCAGTCCTCGGTGGTGCCGGTCGTGTCGTACAGGCCCCACGACGGGATGCTGTCGTAGCCGTTGCGCGAGGCCATCCGGTCGCCCAGCGCCTTGACCACCGGCTCCTCCAGCGGCGCGCGCACCGCGGCCACGCCCGGCGGGCGCAGCACCAGGTTGCCGTAGGTGTGCAGGGTGATCAGGTTGGTGACCGCGCGGGAGGAGACCAGCGCGCGGACGTTGCGGGTCTCCGGCTCGGAGAACGGCGCCGAGCCCCGGAACGTCTCGCTGTTCCACGTCACGCCCGCGCCCGCGCCGCCCCAGAACCCGGCGTAGTTGCGGTTCGGGTCGGTGCCGCGCGCGGTGCCGCCCGGGTTGGCCCGGCAGACCCCGGTGCGCAGCTGCGGCGGCGAGTCGTCCGCGCGGCAGTTCTTGCGCTTCATCTCGTAGTCGAACCGGGTGAAGTCGCCCTTCGGCTCGGCCTCGCGGGAGACCGAGAAGCCGTCCGGGTTCACGATCGGCACGACGACGTTGCGGGTCTTCGCCACCAGCGACCGGATCGAGTTGTCCCGGTGGTGGCCGTTGACCAGCTCGTGGGCCCACTCGATCGCGTGCTCGCCGGCCGGCCACTCGCGGGCGTGGTGCACGCCCATCAGCAGGTTGACCGGCTTGCCGTCGGCGGCGGTGTCGACGTCCCTGGCGATCTCGACCGCCACCACGTCGCGGCCCTCGGGCGTCGGCTCGGCCAGCGTGAACGCCCTGACCAGTCGGGGGTTGCCGCGGGCCAGCTCCTTCAGCTCGTGCTCGTACTCGTAGAGGTGCCGGTAGGAGGTGCGGCGGGACGGCAGCCCCGACGCCCGGCCCCGGGCGGCGTAGGCCCGGTCCCGCGCGGCGGCCTCGCGGGAGGTCCGGGACAGGTCGGCGTCCACCGTCGTGTACCCCAGGCCGCTCGCGCGCAGCGTCTCGCGGTCCGCGTCGCCCGCCAGCACGACCTCGACGCCGGTGGCGTCGCCCTTCTCGGTGAGGTCCAGGTCGAGGCCCAGCAGGGTGTCCTTGTCCTCCCGCCGCGGCGTCTCCACGCGCACGACCTCGGCGCGCTCCGCCGCGGTCGGCGTGCCCTGCGGGGTCAGCGCGAGGAAGTCCACGCCCAGCGTCGCGGTCCCGGCCGGGCCGGCGTAGCGGCACGCCTGCACGACGAGCCGCTGGCCCTTGGTCACGAAGCTCTCCGCCAGCTCGCGGCTGCGCAGCGCGGAGGAGGCGGCCACGATCCCGCCGGCCTCGTCGAACACGGCGACGTCCCAGTCGCCCTCGCGACCGCCGCCGCCCGGCGCCAACCGCGCCTGGACCAGGCCGTCGACGGTCGAGGTCACCTCGCGCCGGTCCACCCCGGCCGTGCCGGCCGGCAGCAGGGCGTCGTAGCACGCCCTGGCCTCGGCCCGGTCGGCCCTCACCACCCGGTCCTGCGCGGTCGCCGCCGGGACCGAGACGCCGACCAGCGCCAGCCCCGCCACGCCGACCGCGACACCCGCCCGCACCGCCACCGAGGTGGATCTGCGCCTGGATCTCATCGCCGTACTCCGTTCGGTCGTCCCACCAGGCGATCGACGCTAAGGCACGGGGGAGGAGCCGACCACGGCCGGAAGTAGGCGTTGCCCGCGCACCGCGTTGCTCCGGGGACCTGCGGAACCTCGGCCGTCACCGCCCGTGGCGAATCACCACTGGTGAACAAACCAAAAATTCATGTTTATTTTTCGTGCAGCTCTGACCAGTGGAAACAAAATTCTCCACTTTCGAGTGAACCGACTCCAATGGGGGACCGAATGCAGGGCATGAGGGGAGGTGATTGCATGAAAGAAGTTGAAGCGGCCCTTACCGCGCCGGTACCCGTCCTGCTGCGTCGTTCCTTGTCGCTGCTGGGTTTCCTGCTCGGTTTCGGCCTGTTGACCTTCGCGGGGACCGCGCACGCGGACGAGGACGACCGTTCCCCGGGACTGCTGGGCGGCGTGCTCGGCGGTGTTGTATCGGGTGTTTCCGACCTGACCGGACCCGTGGTGTCGGACGTGTCCGCACTCGCGGCCCCGCTGGTGGCCCCGGTGGTCGACGTGGTGGAGCCGGTGACGGCCCCGCTGCTGTCGCCGGTCACCCGGCCCCTCCAGCCGGTGCTGGAGGTGCTGGAGCCGGTGACCCGGCCGCTGCTGGCCCCCGCCGAACCGGTGGTCACGCCGGTGGTCGCCGGCATCGGCCTGGACCCGGGTGCGCTCGGTGCCGGACTCCCCGGTGCGGAACTCCCCGGTGCCGGGTTCCCCGGTGCCGACCCCGTCCGGGACGAGCCGGTGACGCGTGCTCCGGCCGCGTCCGAGCCGACTCGCGCGGAGACCTCCGCGCAGCCGTCGATCGACGCTCGGACCGCCGCCACCACCACCGCTCGGCGGTGGGCGGTGGAGGAACCCACGACCCCCGAGGTTGCCGCCGGTGCGACGTGGCACCGGGCGCCCGCGGGTGGCCCGAGGTCCCCGGGCGACGACCTGCCGGCCGTGGCCGGTGCGACGACGGGCACGGCGTCCTCCGGCGGTGGTGCCGGTGGCTCGCCGGGCCAGGCGGACCTGCCCGGTGGGCCGGGCGCGGAACCGGGTGACGGCGGTCCAGTCGCCCAGGCCGAGCGGTGGCGAGTGCCACCGTGGTGCTACGTGTTCGGGCGACATCACCCGAGCTGAGCTTCTTCCCTTCCAGCCGACCACTGCTCCACGAGCTTCGAGGGAAGAAGACACCGATGAACAAGTACGTCCAACGCGGTCTGCTGGCCGCGGTGATCTCCGGCGGGTTCGTCCTGCTGGGACAGTCGGTCGCGAGCGCCGACACGGTCGACCGGGGCCCACTGGGCCTGGGTGGGCTGGTCGGCTCGGTCACGGACACCGTCTCCTCGGCAGTGGCCGGCAACGGCGGCGACTCCGGCAACGGGGGTGACGCCACCAGCCGCAACAGCGCGGTGAGCGGGAACTCCGGGAACTCGGGCAACTCGGGTTCGACCGGTGGCAACTCCGCCTACGGCCTGTGCGTCCTGGCCGAGTGCACGACGCACGTCGGCTCGGGCGACTCCGGGAACACCGGCGCGACCGGCAGCACGGGCAACGCCACCAACACCAGCCACACCACCGGGGGCAACTCAGGCCCGGCCGGTGACGGCGGGTGGGCCGGTGCCACCGGCGGTGGCCACCACGGCTCCGCGACCGCCCAGGCGGGCTCCGGTGGCGACTCCGGCAACGGCGGCGGTGCCACCAGCGGCAACAGCGCGGTGAGCGGGAACTCCGGCGACTCGGGCAACTCGGGTTCGACCGGTGGCAACTCCGCCTACGGCCTGTGCGTCCTGGCGGAGTGCACCACCACGGTGACCTCCGGCGACTCGGGCAACACCGGTTCGACCGGCGGCACCGGCGACGCCACCAACACCAGCTGGACCACCGGGGGCAACTCCGGCCCGGCGGGCGACGGCGGCAACGCGATGGCCTGGACCGACAACGGTTCGCACCACCGCGGTGGGAACGACACCTCCGCGGAGGCGGTCGCCGGTGATGGTGGCGACTCGGGCAACGGTGGTGAGGCCACCAGCACCAACAGGGCGGTGACCGGCGACTCGGGCGACTCCGGGAACTCGGGTTCGACCGGTGGCAACACCGCGTTCGTGATCGACCTCGGTGGTCAGCAGTGGAACCACCACGGTCGGCACGGCGACTGGAACAACGGCCACGGGACCACCACCACGGTGACCTCCGGCGACTCGGGCAACACCGGTTCGACCGGCGGCACCGGCGACGCCACCAACACCAGCTGGACCACCGGGGGCAACTCCGGCCCGGCCGGTGACGGCGGCGACGCGATGGCCTGGACCGAGAACAACAACTCGTGGCACCACCGCGGTGAGAACGACACCTCCGCGGAGGCGGTCGCCGGTGATGGTGGCGACTCGGGCAACGGTGGTGAGGCCACCAGCACCAACAGGGCGGTGACCGGCAACTCGGGCGACTCCGGGAACTCCGGCGCCACCGGCGGCAACACCGCCGTCACCCACACCAGGGGCGAGCACGACAACCGCTCGTGGTGGACCCACTCGGGTTCGGGTCGGCAGCACCACCGGTCGACGACCACCGTCGGCTCGGGCGACTCCGGCGACACCGGCTGGACCGGTGCCACCGGCGACGCCCACAACACCGGCTGGACCACCGGGGGCAACTCCGGCCTGGCGGGCGACGGCGGCCACGCCGAAGCCCTGACCGGCCACCTGGTGTAGCGGGACCGGAAATCGAGGGGCGGGATCGGCACCAGCCGGTCCCGCCCCTCCCGCATGACCGGGGCGAAGAATCCCGGTCAGCCCGTGACCGACACCCTCAGCGCGAAGCCCCGGCCCGCGCGGCCCGGCCCACGACGAGACCGAGGGCGATCATGCCGACGCCCAGGGCCAGGTGCAGCCAGTTGTCGGCGGCGTTGAGGGGGACGAAGTTCGCGGGGCTCTCGTGGTCGACGACCAGCCCGTAGAGCCACAGCACCAGGTACACCACGCCGCCACCGACGAGGAAGGCCAGCGCGCCGCCGGCGCTCCGGGCCAGGACCAGCCCCGCGACGCCGAACAGGAGGTGGACCACGTTGTGCAGCACCGAGACGGCGAAGATCCCGAGCAGCAGGGCGCCCGAGTGGTGCCCGGCGAAGCCGAGCTGGTCGTAGTTCGTGGTGATCCCGGGGATGAACCCGAGGATCCCGACGAGGAGGAACACCGCGCCGACCGCCGCGGCCGGTCGCCGTGCGGGGTGGTGCGCCGCGGTCGGGGGAGTGGTGGAACGTGCCGAGGTCATGGTGCTCGCCTTCTTCCGCTTCCGGTGGGGGACCGGTGCCAGGTGTTCGTCGCACCCCCGTCCCCGGATCGGACTTCCCGCGACCACACCGAGCGGGGCACCACCTCACGACGGGCACGACACGACACTTCCGCCACCGGGCAGCAGGTCGTCCCGCACCCACCCCGCGACCCCCTGGTCGACGGCGGACACGTAGGACCACGTCACCCCGTCGTCGCCGATGACCCAGCAGTAGTAGTCCAACCGCTGCCCCCGGAGGATGACCGTGCTGCGGCAGGACGTCCCCCAACCGCTGTACGCCCTCAGGTCCGTGGTCGCCACCGGGAACGGCAGCCCGTCGTCCAGGTTCGGCGGCCTGGTGGAGTCGCACGCGTGGTACCGGCTCCCGACACCACCACCCGGCGCCGCACCGGTGGGCGCGGCCCCCAGGACCGCGCCGGCGACCACGAGCGCGGCGATCCCGCCCGCCACGAACCTCCTCGGTCGTGCCATCACCCTCAACTCCCCCTCGAACGTCGGATTCCCCGCACGGCGACAACGATCCCCAACGCACGCGCCGGCCCCCGCGCGGATTTCGATTCCGGACCGGCTGCCGCCCGGCCGACACGTCGAACCCGGCTCAGAGCACTCGCCGGAGCTCCCGTGATCAAGGCGGGCCTCACCACGCCATCGTGAGGCGGCGACGATCAAGCCCTTCACGACCCGCGGACCCAAGACACGGGGGTAGCGGAGCCCGATGACCGTCCGCCTGCGACAACTCCACGGTAGATCAGGGGGTCGCGGGTAGTCGAGGTCTCGATCAGGTGAGAGGTGCGCCCGACTCCTCGCGATCGTCCCGGGTCCCCTCGCCGACCTCGGTCGGCGCGCACGCGAGCGGGTGGAGCACGTGCCGGCTTTCCCGGGTTCGGGTCATTCGGGTCGGATGGAGTAGGCCCGTGGGTACCGGTGCCCGGGGGGTGGGGTGGGGGAGCCGGTGAACGACACCGGTGTCCCGGTGGGCAGCGTGGTCCGGTTGCCCGGCAGGTCGTCGCGGGAGGCGAACCACGAGCCGCCGCGGGTGTCGGTGATGAAGCCGTGTGGTTGTCCCGCCTGCCAGCCCGTCACGGTGCCGCGGCGGCGGCCGCGGGGGGTGCCCGCGGGGGAGGCCGCGGCTTCTCGCGAGCGCACGAACGGGGACCGCAGCGGGGAGTCGGGGTGGTCGGCGGGTGCGAACAGGTCGTCGAACGCGGGCGCCGAGGTCGCCGCCGCGCGCAGGGGTGCGGCGGTGCGCGGCGTCCACTCCGGTGGCGAGGAGGACGGGAACCACGGCATCCGGGCCTCGACCACCGGCACGACCACGGTGACCCCGCGCGCGGTCAACCTGTCGGCCAGCGGCGTGAAGTCGGCGTCCCCGGTGACCAGGACGACCCACTGCAACGGCGAGGTGGTGGCCCGGTCCCACACCTCCAGTGCGAAGTGGACGTCCACGCCCTTCTCCTTGCCGCCCGGCAGGGGGAGGTCGTGTCGGGTGACGCCGGCCGTGGCCAGGGCGGTGTCGAAGGAGGTCGCCGGGGTGTCGATGCGGCCGCGCACGTAGTGCGCCTCCGGCACGAGGCACTCCTCGAAGGGGCGGCCGGTCTCGGTGTGGACGTGCCAGCGCAGGGCGTCGTGGAAGCCCTCCAGCGAGATCCGGGCCGACCTCGGGTGCACGGTCGCGTAGAAGTCGCTCAGGTACGCGAACCACGTCCCGTCGTAGAACACACCGATGCGCAGCACGAACGCTTCCTCCACCAGTCCGACCTCGGGCCCCGGCGCGGGCAGCCGCTGCCCGGGATATTCGGGGGAGGGGCACCGGGCGGCACGACCCGACCCCGAGGACCGGCCGCGCCCCGCGGTGGTCGACCTCCCGGACCTCCACGACCCCGGTGCCCGCCCCGGCGGGCCTCAGCCCTCGATGACGACGGGGATGACGACGGGACGTCGGCGGTTGATCCGGAACGCCCAGTTCTGCACCTCGCGGGCGATCAGCCGTTCGAGCTCCTCGAAGTCGGTGACCCCGCGTTCGTTCGCGCCGGCCAGGGCCTTCTCGATGGCGGGGACGGCGGGGGCGAAGGTGGAGGGGTCGTGCTCGAAGCCGTGGGCGATGAAGTCCGGGGGCTCGGCCAGGCGCCGGGTGTCGAGGTCGACGATCGCGACGACGGTGATGACGCCCTCCTCGCCGAGGGTGCGCCGTTGGGCCAGCGAGGCTTCGGTGACGCCGCCGACGGTCTGGCCGTCGACGTAGACGTTGTGGATCTCCACCTTGCCGGTGACCCGGACGCGCCCCTCGTGCAGGTCGACGACGTGGCCGTTGGCGGCGATGGGCACCTGGTCGCGGCGCACGCCGGTCCTGACGGCGAGTTCGGCGTTGGCGCGCAGGTGGCGCGCTTCGCCGTGCACGGGCAGCACGTTGGCGGGTTGCACGATGTTGTAGCAGTAGACGAGTTCGCCCGCGCTGGCGTGGCCGGACACGTGGACCTTGGCGTTGCCCTTGTGCACCACGTTCGCGCCGCGGTCGATCAGGCCGTTGATGACCCGGTAGATGGCGTTCTCGTTGCCGGGGATGAGCGAGCTGGCCAGCAGGACGGTGTCGCCCTCCTCGACCTGGATCGAGTGGTCGCCGCCCGCCATGCGGGACAGCGCCGCCATGGGCTCGCCCTGCGAGCCGGTGCAGACCAGCGTCACCTGGTGGGGTGGCAGGCGGTCCATGCGCTTGAGGTCGACCACCAGGCCGTCGGGCACCTTGAGGTAGCCCAGTTCGGTGGCCACGCCCATGTTGCGGACCATGGAGCGGCCGACGAAGGCGACCTTGCGGCCGTGGGCGTGGGCGGCGTCGAGCACCTGCTGGATGCGGTGCACGTGGCTGGCGAAGCTGGAGACGATCACCCGGCGCGGGGTGGTGCGGAACACCTCGTCGATGGCCGGGGCGAGGTCGCGCTCGGAGGTGGTGAAGCCGGGCACGTCGGCGTTGGTGGAGTCGACCAGGAACAGGTCCACGCCCTCCTCGCCGAGGCGGGCGAAGCCGCGCAGGTCGGTGATGCGGCCGTCGAGGGGGAACTGGTCCATCTTGAAGTCGCCGGTGTGCAGCACGAGGCCGGCGGAGGTGCGGATCGCGACGGCCAGGCTGTCCGGGATGGAGTGGTTGACCGCCAGGAACTCCAGGTCGAACGGTCCGCGCGACAGCCGTCGCCCCTCCTCGACCTCGATCGTCACGGGGGTGATGCGGTGCTCGACGAGCTTGGCCGCCAGCAGGGCCAGGGTCAGCCGCGAGCCGATGACCGGGATGTCGGCGCGCTCGCGCAGCAGGTAGGGCACGCCGCCGATGTGGTCCTCGTGCCCGTGGGTCAGCACGACCGCGACCACGTCGGCCAGCCGGTCACGCAGGCAGCTCCAGTCGGGGAGGATGACGTCCACGCCGGGCTGGTGCTCCTCGGGGAACAGGACTCCGCAGTCGACGACGAGCAGCTTGCCCTCGTGCTCGAACACGGTCATGTTCCGGCCGATCTCACCGAGGCCGCCGAGGGCGATCACGCGGAGGGTGCCGGGGGCGAGGGCTGGTGGCGGGGTGGAGGTTCGAGCCATGGTCACAACCTCACGTTACGTGAGGGTGTGACGGCGCGGAAAGCGACCCCGGTCCGAGCCGTCGGCCGCTAGCCGTCAGCCGTCAGCCGTCGGGCAGGTGGGCGCGCAGGGCGGCGGCGAAGTCCTCGGCGCCGCGCAGCTGGGCGCGGAGTTCCCCGCAACGCTCCTCGGCCCTGGCGTGGAACCGGGCGAGGCGGTCGAGGTGCTCGCCGGGGTCGTCCCCGGGAGAGGGGAGGGCGTCGAGGATGCCGAGCAGTTCGCGCACCTCCTCCAGCTGGAAGCCCAGCGGTTTCATGCGCTTGATGACCTGGAGGCGGTCGACGTCGGGTTCGGTGTACAGGCGGAACCCGCCCTGGCTGCGGGCGTTGGGCACGACCAGCCCGACCTCCTCGTAGTAGCGGATCGTGCGCAGCGACAGGCCGGTCCGCTCGGCCACCTCGCCGATCTGCATGTGCCCGCCCACGAGATCCCTTCCGAAACCGAGTACGTGACCGTCCCACCGCGGCACCCGGTCGGGGGAAGAGGTCCGGGCGCCGGACCCGCGCGATGGGGGGCACGGTCGAATACTAACGTGACGTAAGAGTAGAATCGCCGGTACCCGTCGAACCCCTGGAGCACGCGCATGACCACCGCCGGTCCGGTGACCGCCCCGTCCGCCGACGTGCTGCGGGAGGCGGATCGCCGCCGCACCTTCGCGGTGATCAGCCACCCCGACGCGGGCAAGTCCACGTTGACCGAGGCGTTGGCGCTGCACGCCAGGGTGATCTCCGAGGCGGGCGCGGTGCACGGCAAGGCCGGGCGGCGCGGCGTGGTGTCGGACTGGATGGAGATGGAGAAGGCCCGCGGCATCTCCATCACCTCCGCGGCCCTCCAGTTCGCCTACGGCGACGCGGTGGTCAACCTGCTCGACACCCCAGGTCACGCCGACTTCTCCGAGGACACCTACCGGGTGCTGTCGGCCGTGGACTCGGCGGTCATGCTGCTCGACGCCGCCAAGGGCCTGGAGCCGCAGACGCTCAAGCTGTTCGACGTGTGCCGCCACCGCGGCATCCCGGTGATCACGTTCGTCAACAAGTGGGACCGGCCCGGCCGCGACGCGCTGGAGCTGTGCGACGAGCTGGTGGAGCGCATCGGGCTGCAACCCATGCCGCTCACCTGGCCGGTCGGGGCCGCCGGCGACTTCCGCGGCGTGCTGGACCGCCGCGACGGGCACTTCATCCGCTACTCGCGCACCGTCGGCGGCGCCACCGCCGCCGGCGAGCAACGCCTCGACCCCGACGGCGCCCACGCCGAGGAGGGCGACGGGTGGACCCGCGCGGTGGAGGAGTCCGACCTGCTGGCGGCCTCCGGCGGCGACTTCGACCTGGAGCGCTTCCTGGACGCCTCCGCCACCCCCGTGCTGTTCGGCTCGGCCGTGCTCAACTTCGGCGTGCGGCACCTGCTCGACCTGCTGGTCGAACTCGCCCCGCGCCCCACCCCGCGCATCGACGTGCGGACCCTGCCCCGACCGCTCGACGCGCCGTTCTCGGCGTTCGTGTTCAAGGTCCAGACCGGCATGGACCCCGCCCACCGCGACCAGGTCGCCTTCGCCCGCGTCTGCTCCGGGGTGTTCGAGCGCGGCATGGTCGTCACCAACGCCACCACCGGCAAGCCGTTCGCCACCAAGTACGCCCAGCAGGTCTTCGGCCAGCAGCGGTCCACCCTGGACACGGCCTACCCCGGCGACGTGATCGGCCTGGTCAACGCCACCGCGCTGCACGTGGGCGACACCCTGTTCGCCGGCCGGCCGCCCGTGCGCTTCCCCGGCCTGCCCAGCTTCGCGCCCGCGCACTTCGCCGTGGCGCGCCCGGCGGACCTGAGCCGCGCCAAGCAGTTCCGCCGGGGCATCGAGCAGCTGGCGTCCGAGGGCGTGGTCCAGGTCCTGCGCTCGGACCGGCGCGGTGACGGCACACCGGTCTTCGCCGCCGTCGGCCCGATGCAGTTCGAGGTCGCCACCCACCGCCTCGACGCCGAGTTCAAGTCCCCGGTGCGCCTGGAGCGGCTGCCCTACACCGTCGTGCGCCGCCTGCCCGACCTCGACCACCGCGGCGTGCTCGACAGCCGCGGTCACGAGGTGGTCACCCGCGCCGACGGCACCCACCTGGCCCTGTTCACCGACTCCACCGCCCTGGCCGTGCTGCGCCGCCTGCACCCCGAGGTCGTCCTCGAACCCCTCGTCGCCGGCACCGACTGACCTGTGACGGGTCGGCCCCGTCGTGCGGCGGCGCGGGGGAACAGGTCGGGGGCGGCGAGCACGGCAGTCGAGATAGCGGTGTCGACGGGCGCGGTGAGCGGCCACTGTCGTCACCCGGTCCGGCCGTGCTCACCGACTGCCCCGGTGGGGCTCCGGGGTCAGGTCGAGGTGGTGGCCGAGCACCTGGGCGGCCTCTTCGGGGTGAGGCCGGGTGCCCGTCACGGTCACGGTCGGGTGTGAGTGGCCTCGATCTCGGTTCGTGGTGTCGTCCGCGCTGTGCGCGCCGGCAGGGTCGGCGGCGGCGCTGGTCGTCGGGCAGCGCGACCGGACCTGCCAACCGGACCTGGCACCGTTGTCCAGGGCTGGACAACGAACTCCAGCACTCGGATGACAACACGTCGAGGTTGCCAGGAGGCTGTCCACCATGACTCACGAAGAGCGATGGGACTTCTTCATCGCCTACGCCAGTCCGGACCGGGGGGCCGCGGAAGCCCTGTTCGACTTGCTCGACCCGTCGTTCCGGGTGTTCCTCGATCGCCGGAACCTCTTGCCCGGTGATGATTGGAGCAGCCGGTTGACCTTGGCGCAGAGCAAGTCCGCTGTCACGCTCGTGCTGATCTCCTCGCGTACGGACAACGCGTACTACCAGCGAGAGGAAATAGCCAGGGCCATCGAACTCTCACGCGATGAAGGCGGCACGCACCAGGTCGTACCCATCATCCTCGACGAGTTGGCGCCTGCCGGCCAGTTACCGTACGGGCTGCGCCTCAGGCACGCCATATCGGTGATCGAGGCGGGCGGTCTCGAGGGTGTCGCCGATCGGCTGAAGAGTGCGCTGCGGCACCGGATGACCATGCCGGCAGAGGAGATGAGGAGGCGGTACGACCGACGAACCGCGCTCACGACAGCTGTTCGCCTCGTCCCGCGAGGGAGCTTCGCCTCTGACGGCCTCCTCGGCGCGCCACGTCGCAAGTACGTGTTCGTCGGGGACTACGACGAGCAACGGCATCGCACACTGCGCGAAGTCCTGTCCAACCTGTGGATCGGAGACGCATTCGAACAGGTCGCCAACTCCAATGTCGCCTGGGCGGCGCTCGTCTTCGAGGTGGGCGAATTGAACCGGCGCAAGCTGGACTTGTTACCCGCGACCTGGAAGGCCGCCTTCCGCATCCTGTCGGACCCGAAACGCGCGGCGCGTTTCGCACCGACCGATGAGGAAATGGCCCGCCTCGGACGCCCACCACGGGACTACTACTCCGACGACCAGGACTGGTGGTACTCAAGGTGCACGATCGACGAACGCAGGTGGGGAGCCTACGGTGAACTGGTGGGAGAGGTGCTGGGCATTGACTGGACCTGTTTCACGGGGGCGGGACTGACGGAGCGACCCGGGCAGTCGACAGGCATCCCGTCACGGGTGTACTTCGTGAAGAACCTTCCCCTGTCCAGCATGACGTACCGGGTCCAGGACCTCGGCGTACCCGACGACGACATCGTCCTCGGCTAGCGATCCCGAGTCACGTACCGGCCCGCACCCCGAATACTCCCTTGACCACATGTGTTGCGCTGCGGCGAGACCTGCGTCCGCCTGACGGCCGGGTTCGGTGTCGGCCTGGCCACCGTCTGCCGCCACATCCACGAGGCGGTCCGGCTTCTTGTCGCCCTCCACCTCCACCTCACCGCCGGACGAGGTTGGAAAGGCGTGACTGCCACGCTGCGGTTGTGCGGTTGGGGCTTGCGGCATGGTGATCGTTGTTCGTGGATGCCGCAGCGCCACGGCGGCAACGGTGACGCGTCCGACGGGTCGTGGTGGCGCGGCTGTTGCGGGACGGGACCGAGGCGGCGAGCCCGGTCGACCTCCGAGATCGAGGGTTGTCAGCCGCGCTTGGACCTGGTCTCGATCAGCTTCGCGCCTGGCCGGTTGCTGGTGTTGGTGTTCACCACGCGGATGTCGCGGTCGGGACGAGGATCGACGAGGAACCGAACACGGCCGTCGTCGAACAGTGTGCTGGTGCTACAGCACCGAAGTCCGCCTCGCCGGCGCCGGTCTCCAACCTCAACCCGCCGATCCGCACAGACCGACGTGCGGACAGGTCGGGGTCCCCGGTCGTCAAGGCGCACCCGCACCTGGTGGTCGTGGTCGGCGTGTGACCGGTGGTTGGACGTCCTCGGGCCAGGAATGGTCGTTCACCACCTTGAGCACGACATCAACCGCTCACCCCGGTGTCCGCGTCCGCTCATGCCGACAACACGACGTTGACGACTTCGCCGCCGTTGCGTTGTCCGGGCTGTGAAGTGCCGGGCCGGCGTGGCGGTGCGATGAGCCCCTCGCGTTCCGGCAGTCTGTACCACCATGGGATTGTTGACCTACGGCATGAACGTCTCGCTGGACGGCTACACCGCCGACGCGAACGGCGGCCTCGACTGGAGCACGCCGGACGACGAGCTGCACCGGTACTGGAACGACCGGACCGGCGAGGTCGCGCTGTCGCTGTACGGGCGCAAGCTGTACGAGCTGATGTCGGCCCACTGGCCGACCGCCGACCAGGCGCCCGACGTGCCCCCGGTGGAGGCCGAGTACGCCCGGCTGTGGCTCGCGATGCCGAAAGCGGTCTTCTCCCGGACCCTGGAATCGGTCGAGTGGAACTCCAGGCTGGAACGCGGTGACGTGGTCGAGACCGCCAGGAGGCTCAAGGCCGAGACCGACGGCCTGATGGAGGTGGGCGGCGCCACGCTCGCCGCACCGCTGGTCCAAGCCGGCCTCGTGGACGAGTTCCACGTGCTCATCACCCCGGTCGTGATCGGCGGCGGCACACCGTTCTTCCCGTCGCTGAACAGCTGGGTGAAGCTGGAACTCGTGGAGAACCGCACCTTCGGCTCGGGCGCGGTCCTCCTGCGCTACAAGACCGTCCGGAACTAGGGGACGCCGACGACCGACCCCCGGCAGACTCCCCTGATCAGGAACACCCGCTCATGCCGATGATGTCCCCGATCGGCGGATCAGCCGATCGGGCGTCAGGGCTGACGGGCGGCGCGTCATCGCGGGACGCTGGTCGGCATGAGAGGTGCGCGTCTGCTCGCAGTGGTGCCGGTGTTGCTCGTGACCGCCGCGGCCCCCGCGGTGGCGCTCGGTCCGGGGGTGGTGGTCGACTCGAACCGGTCGGAGTCCTGGCGCGGCCGGGTGGCCCTGGACGACCCGCGGGTGCGGGACGTGCCGGAGTGCCGATCGGTGGGGTGCGACCGGGTGGAGGTGGCGGTGCGGCTGCCCGAGCGGCTGCGGGGTCGGTCGGGCGGGGTCGAGCTGGCGATCCGCACGGTCGGCGCCACCCCCGACGACAGCGTGGGCTTCGCCGTCTACCGGGGCGGCAGCCGGGTCGCCCTGGCCGACGCGCAGATCGGCACGTCGCGCTCCGTGTGGCTGCCCAAGACCACCGCCCACTACACCGTCTACGTCTTCCAGAACCCGTTCGTTCCCGAGCCGGCGTCCCGCCTCGTGCGCTACGAGGGCCGGGTGGAGAACGAGGACTCCCGCGTCGACCCCGTGCCGCGTGACCTGCTGCCCGACCTGGAGGCGTTGCCGCAGCGCTTCGCGACCTTCGACACGCCGCCCCCGTTCTTCGGCGACGAGGCCGAACCGGGCTCGTCGTGCTTCCGCAGCGAGGTCGAGGAGCAGGGCGCGCGCCGGTGCCTGCGGTTCGGCCAGGCCATGGCCAACACCGGTGACGGTCCGGTGGACGTCCGCTACGGCACGCCCGCCGGGCAGCGACCGCACGAGGTGCCCGGCGCCCAGCGCGTCCACCGCTCCGACGGGACCTTCACCGACGTCCCGTCCGTGGGCGCCATGCACTACCACCCGATCCACTCGCACTACCACTTCGCGGACTTCTCCGTCTCCGAGCTGTGGGCCGTGGACGCCGCCGGTCGACCGACCGGAACCGCCCCCGCCGCCACCGGGAGGAAGAACGGCTTCTGCATGGCCGACACCGAACTGGTGTGGTGGGACCGGAAGGGCAACGCGCCGCAGACCTACCCGGCACCCCGCTGCCTGGACCCCGAACCCAATTCGCCACCCGGCGTCGACGCGTTCAAGAACGGCATCTCCCGGGGTTGGGCGGACGAGTACTGGTGGGCGCTGCCCGACCAGATGATCGAGGTCAGCGACCTGACGGACGGCACCTACGCCCTCGTCACCCGCATCGACCCCGCGAACAGGCTGCGCGAACTCGACGAGGGCGACAACTGCGTGCGCGTGCCCATCACGCTGACGGGCCTCACCGCCGGCACACCGACAGCGGCCCTGGGGAGCCCAGCCGTACCCTGCTGAACACCGACGTGGCCGGCGAGGTGCTCGGTGGTCCCGGCGTCGAACCGGTGAAGCGCGGTCCGGAACTCGGCGGGGTTGTTCCGACGATCGAGGACAACTCCTGCGGGTGGGTCGTGGCGGCGATCGTTCGGATGCGGCGGTGACCGGAGGGCCCGTGGGTGGCGGTGGCCGTGCCGCGGCGGAGTCGGATCAGCCGGTCGCGCCTCCCGGGCGTCGCAGGTCCAGCCACATGATGCGCAGGCCGACGTGTCCCAGGGTGGGGTGGCGAAACGCACCGGGGGCGGTGCCGAGGGTGACGAACCCGAGACTCTCGTACAGGCGGACCGCGGCCGTGTTCACCTCGACGACGGCGTTGAACTGGATCGCCGCGAACCCCCTCCGCCGCGCCCAGGCGATCATGTCGACGGTGAGGGCCCGACCCACACCCGCGCCCCGCGCCGCCTCGGCGACCATCAGGCTGCCGGAGGCGACGTGACTCCCGGGCCCGGGTCGGTTCGCGTACATGTTCGCGGTCCCGACCACCCGGCCGTCGCGGACGGCGACGACCACTCTCGCCGGCGCGCCCAGCAGCCAGATCCGCCTCGCGTCGACCTCGCTCATGTCGGGGTCGTAGGAAAAAGTCCGCTGCCCGGTGATGACGTCGTGGATGATCGACCACATCCGGGGCCAGTCGTCTTCACGAGCCTCGCGGATCGTGACGGACGGCACCACGCGATGCCGACGATCGGGCACGTCGTTCACCACCGAGGCACGGAACTCGGTCGTGGGGCCGGTGCGATCCAGGACTGCACCCCGCTCATGGTGCCGGTCACCGCCCCACGTCACCACCCGTTTACCGGCGGGTCCGCCTCGACAAGACGCCACACGAGCCCTCAACCGGTCCGAACCGTGGTCAACCGCATTCTCGTGACCTCTTCGGTGCGGTGCGAAGTGGTCACCGCGACACCCGGGAACCCGATCACAGCAGCAAGGGCACGACCGGCAGTTCCATCACCGAAGACAACCGAACCAACCGAGAATGCGACGGTTCCCCCAGGCGTTCTGCTCCCGCGAACGATCAAGGGCCTGCGGACGATGATCTGTCCGCAGGCCCTTGAACTGGTAAAACACACTGTGGGCGATACAGGGATCGAACCTGTGACCTCTTCGGTGTGAACGAAGCGCTCTCCCGCTGAGCTAATCGCCCGTATTCGGTTCCCGCTCCCGCTCTCGCGGTGTGGTCATACCTTACAACATCATCCGCGAGAACCAAAAATCGGGCTCTCCAACCACGCCCAGTCCAGTCCGAACCAACCGCCGACCAGGGAGAACGCCCCGAGCAGCCAGCAGGTGACCGCGACCACGAGCCCGGTGGCGGCGAGCACGAGCGCCTTCACCACGACGTTCTGCCGCTTGAGCCACGCGACCCACGCGTCGTAGTAGCGCTTGGCGAACCGCAGCACTCGTCCGGCCCACGCGAACTCGGTCGCCAGGATCGCCAGGCCCGCGAAGACGACCAGCCACCCGGGACCGGGGTAGGGGATCATCAGCACGCCGCCGGCCAGCACCAGGCCGCCGACCACGCCGACACCGATGCGGTAAGCGAGGTTCAGCGCGGGGTTGCGGCGGAACCAGGGGCGGTACCCCGTCTCCTCGGCGGTCTTTTCGCGCTCCGTCGTGGTCATGCGCACATCATGGCGCATGACCGCCTCAGGTGGAGGCGACTTGACCGGCCGCGACCACATCCGTCGGCTCCGCGGGCATCGCGCGCCCCGGTTCCAGCGAGATGGCGAAGCCGGTGTGCCGGTGCGCGTCGGACGACCACCCGGCCAACCCCACCACCGAACCATCCGAGGTGACGTCGAACACAGCCAACGGCGCCGCCGGGTCCGTGCTCGTGCCCCACACCACGTAGGTGTGCTCCCGGTCGTTGGTTGAGAGGCGGGTCGGCACCACCGCGGCGCCGTCGTCGGCGGACAGCAGCACCGCCACCTCCTCGCCGGAACCCGTCCGCAGCACGGCCCGGCTCGCCGAGGGATCGGCCGCCAGCCGCAACGCGCCCTCCAGCCGGTCCGCCCGCTCACCCTGCGCCGCGACCTCGTCACCGAGCCGGTCCAGCCGCACCCCGGCCACCCCGCCCGCCGCGAGCACCGCGACCCCGGCCGCCGCCGCGAGCACCCGCCGCCACGTGCCGCCGCGACGTCGCCGGGTCTCCAGCACGACCGGCTCGGCCACCGCCCGCGGCCCGCTCTCCTGCGGCTCCTGCTCGACGGCGGCCATCAGCCGCGCCCGCAGCCGCGGCGGCGGGTCGAGCTGGGGGACCGACGCGCCGAGCGCCGCGGTCACCTCCTCGGTCGCCCGGATCGCCTCCCGGCACCGCGCGCAGCCGGGCAGGTGGTCGCGCAGCCGCGCCTCCTCGTCCGGTTCGAGCGCGTGCATCGCGAACCCGACCGCGAGCTCCTCCTGGGGGCACCAGTCGCCCCGCCGCTCCCCGGTCACCGGTGTGCTCCCGTCGTCCAGCCCGGCGCGTCCCCGCCGGTCTCCCCAGCCCAAGCCGACCGCAGCGTCGTGCGCAACCTGCGGATCGCGGCGAACGTGCGCGACTTGACCGTGCCCAGGGGGATCCCGGTCAACGCCGCCACCTCGGCCTGCGTGTAGCCGCCCAGGTAGGCCAGGGCGATCACCTGCCGCTGGTCCTCGGGCAGCCCGCGCAGCGCCTCCCGCACCTGCGCCCCCACCACGCCGGTCAGCGCCGCGCTGTCCGCGCCCTCCACGGAGGGCGCGTTGCGCTCGGAGACCTCGTCGGTGAGCGGCACGTTCCGCTTGCGCTGGGTGTTCTCCCGGCGCACCGCGTCGACGGCCCGGTGGTGCACGACGGTCATCAGCCACGTGCTGAAACCGCCCCGTGCCCGGTCGTAGCCCGAGGGGTTGCGCCAGAGCGCGAGGAAAGCCTCCTGGACCACGTCCTCGGCCAGGTCCGGATCGACGCAAACACGCCGGGCCAGTGAGTACGCCGGTCTCGCGTACCGGTCGTAGAGTTCACCGAACGCGGCCCGGTCACCCGTCGAGATCCGGCCGACGAGCTCGGCATCGGATGGTCGGCCGGGATCGCCGGGCGGTGCCGATGGGGGTGAGCCAGCCACCAGAGAGGTCCTCACGTCCAACATTCGCGCAACAGCCGGTACCGGGTTCAGGTTAAACCCAGCAAGATGGGAGGAGCCTCATGGACCGGACACGCAGAGTATCTACACGGTGGCCCATCGGAGCGACATAGCCCCAATCGGGTGAGATACCGGCTAGAGTCGAGCGTTCCTCGCCACATAGCCGTCACAACAGAAGAGCTCGGTCGTTCCATAGGACCGGGAAGGGAGAAGAGGGTAACGACGATGCGCAATGATCACGTGACACTCCGCTCAACAGCGGTCTTCGACCTGTTGGCGCCGCGGACCCCGGCCGTCCCGGTGCAGGTGGAGCTCCGCTACGACACGAAAGACCCGTACGCGGTGGTTGCGGCCTTCCGCACCGGCCGCGCCGGTTGGGTCGAATGGGTGTTCGCCAGGGACCTCCTCGCCGACGGCCTGATCGCCGACGCGGGAGACGGCGACGTCCGCATCCGCCCCGCCGCCGACGACCCCGAGGTCGTGGTGATCGAACTCAGCTCGCCCTCCGGCCACGCCATGTTCGAGGCGTCCGCGCAGGAGCTGGCCGACTTCCTCGACCGCACCTACGACGTCGTCGTGCCGGGCAACGAGCACCTGTGGGTCGACGTGGACGAGGCCCTGACCCACCTGATCTCCAACGACCTGACCTAAAAGTGCAGGTGGCGGGCCTGCCGGGGGCGTAGGGGACCCCCGATTTGATCCTGCCGCGGGGCATGTAATAAAGTTCCTCTCGCACCGGGGAAGACCGGAACGAAGCCCCACAAGGGAAAGTTCCGCGAAATCCTGCGGCGCATGCGGATGTAGCGCAGTTGGTAGCGCATCACCTTGCCAAGGTGAGGGTCGCGAGTTCGAGTCTCGTCATCCGCTCGGCAGAGGGCCCTTGGGCTCAGGCCAAACCCCTGAGTGCTAGCCTTCAGGTGGTCTTGGCGGAGTGGCCGAGTGGCTTAGGCAAGGGCCTGCAAAGCCCTGTACACGGGTTCGATTCCCGTCTCCGCCTCGGACGATTAGCTCAGCGGGAGAGCACTACCTTGACACGGTAGGGGTCACTGGTTCAATCCCAGTATCGTCCACCAGTTATATATGCAGGTCAGAAGGCCGGTCGGTGATCTTCACTGATCGGCTTTTTGGCTGTCGTGGGAGCAAATTGGGAGCAGATGATCTTGGTGTGATCAACTGCACCGTATGTGGTCACCCCTCCGTTCGGGGTAGAGGTCACCGCCGATCGCTCCCATCGCCGCTGCAGCCCGTCGAGCATGGCGTCGATCATGATCTGTGTCACGTGGGAGTAGGTGCCCCGGATGCCCGGCATGCGGTGACCGAGTCGTTTGTGCTGGAGCACCTCCGGGATGCCGTCTTCGATGAGCCAGGTTTTGTGGGTGTGGCGTAGGTCATGGAAGTGCAGGCCGGGTAGGACGGGTGCCCAGCCGTGTCGGGTGTCGCCGCCGATGACAGGTAGCCAGGTGCGGCGTCGGAAGTTGGTGCGGCGCAGTAGCCCGTTGTCGCCTCCGGTGAAGACGTGCTCGCGGAGCCGCTCGTTCTGCTCGGCGCGGTGGGCCTTGAGCAGTTCGACGAGGAACGGCGGTAGGTGGACGGTGCGGGCGCCGGCCTTGGTCTTGGGTGGTCCGAGTTCCAGTCGGCCGTTGACTTCGTGCAGTGCGCCGTCCTTCGGGTCGACGGTGATGGTGCCGCGGGTGAGGTCGACGCGGGGCCAGCGCAGTCCGGCCAGTTCGCCCCAGCGCAGGCCCGTGTACGCGGCTGTGACGACCAGGGTGGCCGTGGCGGGGTGGCATCGCTGGGCGATGGTGCGGACCTGCCACGGCGATGCGTGAGGTCGTTCCTCGTGGTCGCCGGTGTCGACCCGGAGTCGCCGGCAGGGGTTGGCGCCGATCAGGCCCTCGTCGACGGCGTCGCCGAGCAGCATCGACAACAGCGTCACCACGTCGACCACCGTGCGCTCGGCCAGCGACCGCCGCAGGGTTTTGATCCAGCCTTTGACGGTCATGCGGCTGATCTCTTTGAGTGGTGTGTCGCCGAACTTGGGGAGGATGTGGTTGCGCAGGTGGGAGTCGTATTTGGCTTGTGTGGTGGGGCTGACGTCGTGGGCTTCGCGCCAGGTGGGCACCCATTCCCGTAGGGGGAGGTCGCCGAGGGTGGGGTCGACGAAGGTGCCTCGTCGCAGGTCGGATTCGATGTCGCGGGCGCGGTCCTTGGCGGTGGTGTGGTGGGTGAAGCCGGTTTCGGAGGCGAGTGCCCCGTCGGGTGTGCGGTAGCGGACGCGCCAGGCGGGGCCGTGTTTCTCCACCCATGCCATGTCGGACTCCCTTGTCGGTTGAGTTGGTGGTGTGCCCGTGGTCGGGCAGCGGATATGGACGCTCCATACAGGACGGTTGTCAAGCCGTATGTGTTCACCCGGGCCGAGAGGAGTTCCGGGTGACCGCCGGATTTCTTGGCTCTTTCGGGCGAGATGGTCGCGGGGCGGGGCCGTTTACCGGGTTGTGCGGTGGTGTGGCGGACGAACGCCACGGGTGTCCTGGGCGGCGATGGCGCACAGGTCGGTTGCGGAGAACCGCAGGTGCTTGCCCGGGAATGTGCACGGCACCTGGCGTCTGCCGGCCCGGCGGCGAAGCCGGGACTCCCGCACCGCCGGCAGCTCTGCCGCCCGCGCCGGGGTGTACAGCCGCAACACCGACGCCGCGTCCTCGGTGCCGCTCGCCGATGGCGCTGGTGCCGCATCGACGATGGTGGTCGGGGTGGGCGCTGATCTGTGTCGGTGTCGAGGCGGTGTGTCACGGGTCCCGACAGGGCCGGGGGAGGTATCACCGTCGGTGGCGGGAAAGTGGGCGGCCTTCGGCGCGGCCGGTGTCGTCGGCTCGGACGAGGGGTGATCGGACCGGTTCATGAGGTGTCCTCCGCGGCGACCGGGGTGTGTTCGTCGTCGACGGGGGTGTCGAGGACACCCCTGAACTCCGTCCGCGGGCCCTTCGGGGGACAGTCGATCACCGAACCGGTCGTCCGTTCCACCCGACAGGGTGAACGAGCACCTGCTGCCGACTCCGATCTTCCGCGGCTGTGTCCCCTCCGTAGGGCGAAGGAGCGGCCGGTACCGCCCGGCCGCGGCGTGGTCGAAGCGCGCACATGCTCGGACCGAGAACGTTGCATGAACAACTATTGCTTCAGTGTTGACAAAATTGATCACTTACGGGAGTTGCCGTGTCATAAAATGTGCGGCGACGCGCAAGCGCATGGATGTGCGTGGATGGCGCTCGTGGTGGGGATGGTGTCGCGAGGTTGGGAACCTGGAGCGTGTCACGACACGCCGGGAGGTTCCCAACCCATCGGCGGCGCGTCATCCCGTCCTGTGGGAATCCCGCTGCCTGACATCCTGTCCGGACGGGTGTCTACGCTGGTCGTGCAGGGCAGCGCTGGCCCTCCGGGGCCAGCGAGGATCGCAACCCGCAGCATGTCCGGGGAGGGAAAGTTGGGGGCCGCAGCGCTGGCCCTCCGGGGCCAGCGAGGATCGCAACCGCGCCCACGTGCCCTTGGTGTGGACCAGGATCTCGCAGCGCTGGCCCTCCGGGGCCAGCGAGGATCGCAACGCGGTGGCGTTCACCGCCACCGTGCACCGCGTCCCGCAGCGCTGGCCCTCCGGGGCCAGCGAGGATCGCAACCCGCGACCAGTGCGCGGCCGGTGACCTCGTGTGCTGGTGCAGCGCTGGCCCTCCGGGGCCAGCGAGGATCGCAACCCTCGGGCACGGCGAAGTGCCCCCTCTCCGTTGCCAGCAGCGCTGGCCCTCCGGGGCCAGCGAGGATCGCAACTCGATCACGTACGGCAGGCCGGCGGCGATGAACCGCAGCGCTGGCCCTCCGGGGCCAGCGAGGATCGCAACATGCTGCTACGTCCTCTCGGGGTGGTTGCTTGGTGAGCAGCGCTGGCCCTCCGGGGCCAGCGAGGATCGCAACCGGTTCGGCCGGCTGCGGTCGGTGACGTTCGTGGTGCAGCGCTGGCCCTCCGGGGCCAGCGAGGATCGCAACAGTCACTCAAGGACCGATTTGCACGTGATGTCGTAGCAGCGCTGGTCCTCCGGGGCCAGCGAGGATCGCAACCAGACTTTCAGCAGTCTTTCCACCGGCGCCGGTTCACCGCAGCGCTGGCCCTCCGGGGCCAGCGAGGATCGCAACTCGGTCAACACCATCGAAGCCCGGATCCGGTGCATCGCAGCGCTGGCCCTCCGGGGCCAGCGAGGATCGCAACATCCGCAACAACTCCGCCGGGGCGTCCGGCACCGCGCAGCGCTGGCCCTCCGGGGCCAGCGAGGATCGCAACTTCGACCTCGGGTCGTGGCGGGATCGGGACGCGGAGCAGCGCTGGCCCTCCGGGGCCAGCGAGGATCGCAACGACCACCTGCCGCCGCACCTCCAGGCCGTGTCCAAGGCAGCGCTGGCCCTCCGGGGCCAGCGAGGATCGCAACCCGGCCGAGTCCGGATGGGTGGCCAACGCGCGGGGCAGCGCTGGCCCTCCGGGGCCAGCGAGGATCGCAACTCCTCTCGACGAGATATACCGCGACGCGATATAACGCAGCGCTGGCCCTCCGGGGCCAGCGAGGATCGCAACAAGGCCGACGCGCCTTTCGCCGCAATCGACACCGGCAGCGCTGGCCCTCCGGGGCCAGCGAGGATCGCAACTCGAACACCGAGCCGGTCTTGCCGTCGCCGAGCCAGCAGCGCTGGCCCTCCGGGGCCAGCGAGGATCGCAACGTCCCTACTGCCGGGAGAAGGGGTGGCCGTGCGGGGTGCAGCGCTGGCCCTCCGGGGCCAGCGAGGATCGCAACTCGTGCCGGTCGGTCATCCGCTTGCCGAAGTCCGTGCAGCGCTGGCCCTCCGGGGCCAGCGAGGATCGCAACATGGTGGGGTTGGCGGCGATGGCGTTGCGGGCGGCGGCAGCGCTGGCCCTCCGGGGCCAGCGAGGATCGCAACATGGTCGTCGCCGCGATCCTGTACCGGCAGCTCCGGCAGCTCCGGCAGCGCTGGCCCTCCGGGCCAGCGAGGATCGCAACGTGGCGTTGGCGGTCCTGCTGACGCTGGGGATGCGCAGCGCTGGCCCTCCGGGGCCAGCGAGGATCGCAACTGTTCCTGCACGTACTGGAACGCGACACCGGGCAGGCAGCGCCAGCCCTTCGGGGCTGGCGAGGATCGCAACCCGTGGGACTACGTGCTCGACCGGGCGCGGGCGATGCAGCGCTGGCTCTCCGGGGCCAGCGAGGATCGCAATAGCTTCGTACTCGTAGTTGGTCAGGCTGTCCAACTGCAGCGGTTGGTGATGATGATGGGCCTGTCATGCAGGCCGGGCGGGATTTCGTTTTCGTCCTCGACGATCTACGCATGGCGGTACACGAACCGACCACCATTGCCGGTGATCCCTCGGCCGTCGTCATCCGGTGCGCCGGAAGACGGATCTCCCGGCCTGTCGCATCGGGCCGTGTGGGTGTCGAAGTCTTGCTATGGGCCGAAGTGCAGTTGTGGGACGTCGTAGAGGTCGGGGTTGCGGCGGCGCAGCAGTGCGGGGCTGGTGACCTCGATGACGAGCATCTCGGTGAGGAACTGGACCTGTGCTCGCAGCAGGTGGCTGGTGCGGCCGGTGGCGCTGCGTTCCTTGAGGCCGACCGCGACGTGGATGTGGGGGTGGACCTGGTCGTTGGTCTCGTCGAAGGCGAGGGTGCCGCCACCGAGGGCTTCGACGTTGGTCAGGTGGACTTTCGACCAGACCGGTGCTTCGGGGTTGGCCAGCTTTTCGCAGGTGCCGACGATGTCGACGTCGCTGAAGCCGGCGATGAAGCCGGGGATGTAGGCGTGGCGGACATGGTGTTGTGCGCAGAACTGGGTCAGTGCGGTGAAGAAGTCGTCGCCGTGGTCGAAGGCGACGCCGAAGCTGCGGCCGAGGGTCAGTTCGTGGCTGCGGATGACGGGCTCCTCATCGGGTCGCGGTCGTCGGGGCGGGTCGGCCGTCGGCTGCGTCGGCGGGCGCGCCGTATCGGCTGGCGGTGTGGAAGGCGGTGGTGATGGTGGTGGTATCGACGCCTGCGGTGAGTAGTCGGTGGAGCAGGATGCGGGCTTTGAGCGGGTCGGCCCCGGCCAGGGTCGGGTTGCGCATCGCGCCGGTCACCACGACCGGCTGCGCGGCGTCGTGGCGCAGGTCGAGGAAGTAGGAGGTCTCCTCGATCGTGTCGGTGCCCTGGATGACGACCACGCCATCGGCCCTGGCGCCACAACATCGGCGGACCTCCTCGGCGGGCGCGGTCAGGTCGGCGAAGGTCAACGAGGCGCCCGGTACCTGTCGGAAGTCGATCACTTCGACGTCGATCGCGGCGGCCATCAGCTGCCTGGTCGACAGCGCGGGCACCACCTCGCCTCCCCGCGTGGCGGTCATGGTGATCGTGCCGCCAAGGCTGATGACGATGACACGACGAGCCGAAGAGTGTGCCCGGGGACGGGTGTCATGTGGTTGGGCGGAGGTTCGGGTCGTCGTCGGGGACGATTCCTTGGTGGTCGAGGTAGGTGGTGAGTACGGTGCGTACGGTGGTGAGGGGCACGATGTGGCGGGTGGGGATGTTCTCGCCGTGGCCTGCGTAGTCGTAGGGCGTGGTGCCGGTGGCGTCGGATGTGCCGATGGTCCACCGGTCTGGTTCGCCGGGTTCGCGGATCCAGCCGGAGTCCTGGTCGATCCCGACGTAGAGGAATGGTGTGCCGTAGGGGTCTTCGGCGACCACGATCTCGGCCAGTGGTGGTACCGGTCCGGCGTGGGCCAGTGCCCGCATCCGGTCGAGGAACGCGTCCACGTCCTGGTGGGTGTGGATGGTCAGGGGGCGCTCACCTGTGGCCCGGTCGTAGGTGACGTTCAGCGTTGCCATGGTGGTCGCCGCCCTCCTGGGATGGTCTTGTTGTAGCCGTCGGGACCGTGGATGGTCAGCGAGGAGCCTTCGGGCAGGATCAGGCCGACCAGTGTTTCGCAGCCGAATGTACCGGGGCAGGGTGGGTTGTTGACCACGACCGAGACGTGCCGGATGCCGGTGTCGCGCATGTGGGCGGCCAGTTTGGTCTCGGCGTGCCAGGTGGCGAAGGGCAGGCCCCGTCTGGGTAGCGGCAGCGCCCGCAGGTAGCCGGCGGCGCTGTCGGCCTCGGGGCCGTCACCGCTGACGATCGGCCGCACGGTGCCGTCCGGTGCCACCCAGCGGCCGTGGGTCTTCTGTCCGGTACCGGACACCACGGGTGGTGGCAGATCGCGACGCAGCCGTTCGATCTCCTCCGGCGACAACGCCGACGGGTCGTCGGCCGTCGGGGTCGGGAGTGCCGTTGGCGGAGGTGGTGAAGATCTGTCCGCGGGAGTCGGCGATGGATCGCCGCGCAGACCGGTCTGTAGTGTTTCGGCGCTGTGCACGGCCTGGGCCAGGACCTCGGTCAGGTCCTTGATGCCCTTGATCACCGTGGTGAACGCGGCCTGCACGGTGTCCCCGTCGCTTGTTGTCCCGCCCTCCACGGCGGTACCGAGGAGGATGTGGGCGTCCTCGACCAGGTCCAGCGCGGCGTCCAGTGCCTCGCCGGACTCCTCGGCCTTGGCCAAGGCGTTGTCGACGGCTTCGATGACCTCGTCCAGCGACGCCACTCCGGTGACCCCTCCACCTCCGAATCCCACCGACGATCACCACGCCGCATCAGGTGTGCCGCAACCCACCGGACCCGTTGGGACTCGGGTGGCGCTGCAACTTCCGGCCCTCGTCCATCGACAATGTGACTGCATGAACCCGCTCGGTCGGTGAGTCACAACCACCTCCCGCCCTCGACACGAGACCGACATGCCCCCACCTTGGGAACCGGTTACCAGGCCGACCTTCCGCGACACCACTAGCTTCGGCCGATCGTCACCGTGGCCACGTCGGTCCATTCGTAGGCCCTGCGGTCGCGGTTGAGGTCGATCAGCGAGACCGAGGTGACGATGACCTGTGCGGTGCGGGGGCCGTGGGTGTCGAGGGCCTCGGCGAGGGGTTCGGAGGGGCCTGCGGTGTTGGAATAGCCGAGGCTGACGTGGGCGCGGAACCCGGCTTCGGGCTCGGGCACGTTGTCCGGTCCCCACACGTCGCCGATGGCGGCGCGGATGGCGGATCGCAGCTCCGCCAGGGGTTCCAGGGGATGTGCGGGCATCTGGATGGTCTCGGGGTCGACGCGGGCGGGACCCAGGGTGACGGTGAAGGGCTCCAGCTCGGCGCAGCGCGTGCGGGCGGCCTCGACGATGTCGTCCACGTCGCGGCGGTCGATCTCGTCGGTGAAGCCGATGCCCTGCAGGGTCAGGTGCAGCCACCGCGCCGGGACCCGGTCGAGCCGGGGCAGGCGATCCAGGATCGGGGCGTACTCGGCGACCAGCCGCCGGGCCTCGGGTTGGTCGGCGAAGGTGATGTGCCAGGTGTAGAAGGAGCGGCCGGCGCGCCAGCCTGGCCGCCACCACCAGTGGTCGCGCATGGGCTCGAATTCGGTCACGAGGTCAGCTCCCTGATCACGGTGTCCCGGCGGAAGTCGATGACGGCGCCCTGGATGCGCTGGGCCGCCGTCAGCCGATGAGCCGGACGAAGGTCGGGTACAGCAGCCGTAGCGCCACTTCTGAAGATCATGGCTCTGTGATTCATCGTGCAGATCGCCGTGGCTCAGCAGTCCGGTGCGGGGGTTGCCACCCGCATTCGTGCGCTCGGCTAACGAACCGTCGCCAGGCGCCAGTTTGGCAGTTGCAAGAGTGAGCGGCGTTGGTTCCGGTGCTGGTGGTTGAGCCAGGCGTTCACGGCACCGCACGCCAGCCGCTCCATGGCCTGGCACCGTGTCGACCGCGTAGGCAGGCGAGCCGGTGTGCGGCCTGGTCGGCGTAGTGTGCCGGATCGGTGGTCGCGACTTGGAGGGCCATGCTGGTCATGCGCAACTCGCGAATGTCACGCAGGATGTCGAACCCCTCCCAGGTGGTGACGTCGAAGCTGTAGGCCCCGCTGTAGGCGGCCCATTCGGCGGTGTCCATCCAGTCGGTGGTGACGTGCGAGACGGCAGTGGATACCAGGTCCCACTCTGGTGGACCCAGGGCGCAGCGCTCGAAGTCCAGCAGCACCACGTCACCATCACGAGTGCGAACCACATTGCCTTCCCAGGCGTCGCCGTGCACGACCGCGCGCGGCAGACCGGGTGGCAGAGCATCGTAGGCATCCCGGAGCTCATCCAGCCGCTGCAGCATCCATGCCCGGTTGTCACTGTTCAGGGTGGATGCGGTCTGGATGCGTTCATCGAGCCGTACGAATGGGTCCAGCTCGGGCAGCACGAAGCCCTTCGGCGGTGCAAGAGCGTGAAAGCGGCGCAGGACAGCGGCTACGTCGATACTTGACCCGAACTCATGTGGGGGTAGTTCATGCCAGAACGTCACGGCCCTGCCATTGGCCATGACCGGTTGTTCCACCTCACGTAGCACGCGTACGGCCGGCACGTCACCGTCCTCAAGCCATTGGGCTACACGTACCTCTTTAGCTGCTGCGGCGTCCTGTCCGATGCGTGCAACTCTGGCCACCAGAGAATTGGGCAACAGATAGAGGTCGTTCTCCCCGAGCCGGATCACCCGAGCGCCTGTAGCGTCCAAACCCGCCGCAGCGGCGGCAGCCTCGACTGCCACGCGGCTGGTGTCTTGTCGACCGTCGGTCATCCGACCACCGCCGTACCGATGCGGTGCCGCAACTCGGCCACCTCCGTAACGTTGTCGTGGGGAAGCGCAAAACGATGGAGGTCACGCAGATCGTCCGCGGCACGGCGTGACCTCACCGTGCCCGCCCAGTCCAACGCCAGGCTGCCGAGCGCGACGGCTTCCGTCGGATCTCCGACGGCCATGACCAGAGAGGCGAGCTTGGTTTGGCTGATCGCGCGGGCGCGGGCGAACTCGTCACCGTGTTCAGCCACTGCCAAGGCGAGTCTCTCGCGGCCCTCTTCATAGAAGTGGCCTCGGACAGCGGTGTCCCACAAGGCGTGGCCGGTGTCCCCGGAGTGCTGCGCGGTGTCGTAGTACCGCATCCACGGCGGGTCGTCGGCCGAACGGCTGTGGCTGAACTCCTCGTCGGCGGCACCGACCGCGCTCGCTGTTTCCTGTACCTTGCCGAGCTTGGCCAGCGCACGGGCACGACCGGTGTGCAGCATGGCCCGCTCGGTGGCGGTCAACCGATCGGCACGCACCAGCGCCAACTCGGTGAACGTCAACCCACTGTCGGGATCGCCGCACCAGATCGCCTGGCGCGCCATCGAGGAGAGCACTTTGGCCCGCAGATGCCAGTCCTTAGCCTCCTCGGCGCACGCCAAGGCGAAACGGAACATGCGACGTGCGTCATCGTGAGCATAGGCATCGAAGGCCATGAACCCGGTGACGTGACCGAGGTACCCCACAGCCGAGAACAAGGAAGGACGAACCCTATCCGAACACCGTGCGCCCAACAGGTCAGCGCAGTACCGCAGTTGCGCGGTCACGGCTGTGCGGACGAGTCCTCCGCCGTAGAGAGCGTCCCAGTTCTCGAAAGACCGTGCGGCAGCACGTACCTCCTCGACTTCCATTGAGCCCACCACGGACGGAACAGGCTCAGGTTGGATCGGCACGATGAGTTCAACCAACCCGGCCCAACCGGTTGCCGCCCCCACGTAAGTAGGCCCGACATAGTCTGCTGATTCCGTCATGAGGCGGCCGCTGTCTGCGCGGAAGTCGAGCTGTGCAGAATTCTTTGCGCTGAGGCGGAAGGTTTTACTCGGCGATTTACCTTGTTCTTCGACTTCTATCTGACTCGGTCGTCGGCGTAGTCGATTCTGTTCGTCCTTACCTTGTTCTCGTAGTGCGATCAGTGCGCCCTGGGCGTGCAGGGCGTGGTCAAGAGCTTTGACGATCTCGGTGGAGGGCAGGTTGTGGTCCACACGTTCGGCCAGCGAGACGTACTGCCTGGTGTAGCCGATGCGTTGGGCCAGTTGTGGCTGGCTGAGACCGGCTGCGGTGCGTCGGCGGCGGATCTCGTGGGCGAGTCGGACACCGGCGGGTTCTTGTGCTGGGGGGTGCTGATCCTCGGTCACGTCGCCTCCACCTGTGCTGAAGGGTGAATGGTTTTGTCGTCTGTGCTGGTGAGCTGGTCGAACGCGGCGGTGATCTGTTCCCAGTGGAAGGTGGCGAGGCCGTCGGGTGATCGGGTTGTCACCTGGTCGGGGTCCAGGAAGACCACCTGCATGGCGGTGAGTTTGGTCATGCTGGTGGCGTAGGCCGGGTGGTTGCGCAGCAGTGGTTTGACGCAGGGGGCGACCAGGATCGGCACGTCGGCGGCCAGCAACTCGTTGAGCAGGCCGAGGGCGAGGTTGTCGCTGATGCCGTGTGCCCACTTGTTGATGGTGTTGAAGGTCGCCGGGGCGACGAGGAGCGCGTCGGCGTGGGGAAGTGGGTCGTGCTGTCCGGGTAGGCCGGGGTGGGTTCTGATCGGTGTTCCCGTCCGGTCGGCTAGGGCGTCGGGGTTCAGCCATGAGGCGGCTGTGGGTGTGGCGATCACGTACACCTGCCAACCGGCGGTGCGGAGGGAGTCGATCAGTCGGTCGATGTCGAGCACCGGTGGTGCGGCTGCGGCGACCAGGTAGACGGTGCGCGTGGTGTCGTTCATGCGAGGACGCCGATTCGTTGGGCGAGGCTGCGCAGGCCGGGGGTTTTCCTGTGCTGTTCGCGTGCCATGAGTTCCCGCACGAGTGCTCGTCCGCTGCGGTGCGTGCGGAGCAGTTGCGGGGCGACGCGTTCGGTTTCCAACAGGTGGATCACCGCCAGCGGGTCCTCGCCGAGTTGGGCCTGAGCCCACGCGTTGTCCAGGTGGAAACGTCCTTGTCGACCGTGCAGGCCGGGCGGGAGGGAGGTGACGTCGACGTGTTCGGCCTCGGTGAGCACCCGGTGCGGGTCGCCTGTGGCCACCGCTGCGGACACCCGGTGGATGCGGACGTTGGTCGGTCCGAACGCGCTGAAGCCGATGTTGCCGTCGCGTCCCAGCGTGGCCGCGAGCCGTCCGGCGTGGCCCAGTCGTTGACGGGCTTCGTCGGTGTCGCCTCTGCGGGCGGCGATGACGGCGCTGATGAGCAACAGCGCACCGCGCCACGTGCAGCTGTGCGGGTCTTCGCCGCGGATGCTTTCTGCGATTTCCACCGCGTGGTGTTCCGCTTCGTCCGCGGCGTCCAAGCGCAGCAGGGCGCAGGTCAGTTGGTAGGCGGCGGACGCCTGCCCGAAGAGGTCGTCGGCGGCTTCCGCTGCAGTGCGTGCTCGTTCGGCGGCTTCGTAGGCGGCGATGCCGTCGCCGACTTTCGTGGCGACCTTGGCCGCCACGACTGCGGCCTGGCACCGCAGGCTCAGGGCTTGGCGCCGCCGACTGCCGCTGCTGTCGGCGACGATCGAGTCGACGGTCTGCAGCGTGCCCGGTAGCGCATCGACGACCTCGTCGTAGCGGGCGGCTTGGTAGGTGCGGTGCAACCTGTCCACGAGAGCTTCCGCGTAGCGCGACACACCGGGACCGGATCCCGCGGCGGACATCCCACGTGGAAGTGGGCGTTGTTTCTCCGCAACGTAGCCGACCGGCGACCTGTCATTTACCGTCGAGTCGGTGGTCGAGTGTCGCCGCCGCTGATTCTGTTCTTTTCTGCCTTGCTCACGAAGTGCGATCAGCGCGCCACCGGCATCCAAGGCGCGGTCAATGGCCCTGACGATCTCGGCAGAGGGCAGGTTGTGGCCAGGGCGTTCGGCCAGCGAGGCGTATTGCCTGGTGTAGCCGATGCGTTGGGCCAGTTGTGGCTGGCTCAGGCCGGCGGCGGTGCGTCGTCGGCGGATTTCGTGGGCGAGTCGGACACTGGCTGGTTCGGGTGCTGAAGGGTGCTCGTCCTCGGTCACGTCGCCTCCGCTTGTGCTGAAAAATCAGCAGGTCTGCTGTGGATGCCGTCGGTTGGTGGCAGGGCCGGTGTGGTGTCGAAACGGAGGTGGTCGCCGTGCTGTTCGACTCTGTCGATCCTGAACCCATCGTGTGCCGGTGCTGGTTCGCCCGTGTTCGTGGTGTGGTGGGCTTGGCGTGGTGCGTAGAAGGTCGTCGCGTCGATCAGACCGGCTTGCAGGAAACGGTGTGCCACTCGTGGACCGGTCGCGAGTAGCAGTGACCGGGTGCCTCCTTCGTGTAGCGCGGCCAGCAGTCGCGCGGGCTCGTTACTGGTCGTCGCGGGGAGGGTGAAGGCGTCTTTACCGTGGCCGTCCGGCACGCCTTCGGTGAGGTGGCCGACGTCGTCCAGGACGACGTCGGCGTTCGTGCGGTGCAGCGTGCGCAGGGCTTCGCTCGCGGTGCGTGCTTGTCCCTGAGGATCGAGTTCGTACAGCCAGGTGATGTAGGGCCGTCCGGTGGCCAGGCTGTGCAGCCACGGACGCAAGACCGTGCGTGCGGAGTCGGCGAGCAATCCGACTTCCACGTCGACTCCGGCTGCCGCGAGACGGGCGGCGCCGCCTTCCTCGCGCGAGGTGGGGTCGATCAGTGCGATGAGTACGCGGGCTATTCCGGCGTCGAGGAGGGCTTGGCGGCAGGGTGGTGTGCGGCCATGGTGGTTGCACGGTTCGAGGGTGACCACCGCGGTGCCGCCCCTGGCGTGTTCTCCGGCTTCCCGCAGGGCGTGGACTTCGGCGTGTGCCTCGCCCTTGCGGATGTGGTGGCCCTCGCCGATCGGGCGGTGGTGCCGGTCGAGGATGACGCACCCGACGGGTGGGTTGGGGCTGGTGGTGCCCAGGCCGAATGCCGAGAGCACGACAGCCCGGTGCATCGCCGCGACCTCGGCCCCCGATGCCGTCACCACCCACCTCCGGACATCGCCTTCGCGCGGAACGCGGCCACCGCCGGCAGATGTCCGTGCGGGGACAAGGCGGCGGCCACATCCTGTACCGCGCGTTCGGTGCGCAGTGAGCCGGAGCTGCGTGCGATGTCCAGGGCCTCGTCCGCGAGCTGTGCGGCTCGTTCCGGCTGGCCGACGGCGGCAGAGGCTGCGGCGAAGCGGCTCAGCGCGGTTCCGCGGTCACGCCGGTAGGCCGTCGGCAGCGAGGGGAGCACGTCTTCGTAGAGCGTGATCGCCTTGTCGTGCCTGCCGAGGATCGACCAGCAGTGGGCGCGTTGCAGTTCCAGGTAGTTACCGGTGCAGAAGGAACCGTGCCCGTCACGTGCGTCGCCTTGGTTGTCGTGGGCGGCCCACCCGTGGGCTTGGTCCAGCTTGAGGTGGGCGGTGTGCTCGTCTCCGTCGAGCGCGTATCCCTGGGCCTCCTGCTGGGTGATGGCCGCGCGCATGGGGTTCGACAGCGCCGTGGTGTCACGGCCTGCGGCCTCGGCCATGCCGATCGTCCGCGCCGGGTCCCCGCCGGTGGTGGCCTGTTGGCTGCGCCGGAACAGCGTCCACGCCAGCATCGCCCGATCCCCGGATTCGTAGGACCACTCCATCGCCCGGTCCGTCCAGTGCAGCGCGTGCGAGGCTTCCCCGGCGTCCTCGTGGAGCCAGGCCGCCGACTCGGCGTACCGGGCGGCCAGACCCACCACTTCGCGTCGGGCGGCTCCCCGGACCGTGCCCGCGATCCCGTTGATCAGGTCGATGTGCTCGCACACCGACCTGATGGCGAATCGCGGCCCGAACAGGTTGTCCGTTTTGACGAGCAGGTGCCATTGTTCGCCGAGGTGTCGGAGGGCGTCGTCGAGGTGTGTTTCCGTGAAACGGCTCAATGCGGGCCGGGTCGGCGCGTGCGTTCCGGGGTTGTCCGGCGCTTTTGTGTCTGCCGACTGTCGGCGCTGTCGTTCTTTCTCTCGTTTGCCTTGTTCGCGCAGTGTTGTCAAAGCCCCGTCGGCGTGCAGGGCGTGGTCGAGGGCTTTGACGATCTCCGTAGAGGGAAGGTTGTGGTCGGCGCGTTCGGCCAGGGAGACGTATTGCCTGGTGTAGCCGACGCGCCGGGCCAGTTGTGGCTGGCTGAGCCCGGCCGCGGTGCGGCGTCGACGGATCTCGCGGGCGAGTCGGACACCGGCCGGTTCGGCTGTGTCGGGGTGTTCGTCGTCGCTCATGTCGCCTCCGCCTGCGCTAGGGGGCAAATAGGGGGCAAATGCCGCGTGTCGTGGCTTGCGTTGTTCCCTGATCGTACCGGTCCTGGTTGAAATGCGTATGCACCGATTCCGGTGGTTCGAAAGGGGTGGCTGATGAACACTGACCATGCCGACGGGTCGCGGACCCGGTCGGGTGTGCGGTTGCTCGGTGATGCGGAAGCGGCGGGGTTGCGGCCGGAGTTGCGGGAGGTGGTGGAGTACCGGAAGTCGGGGTTGAGCCTGAACTGGGTTGTCGGGTGTCCGTTGGACTGTGGGTACTGCGTGCGGCACCTGTTCGGCAATTTCGGGATGAAGGTGCCGCGGGCGCTGGTGACTGATGAGGAGGCGGTGGAGGCGCTGGTGTCCCACCGGTTCTTCCGGCCTGACGTGACGCCGGTGCAGTTGCTCAACCGGGCGACGGATCCGATGCTGCCCGCGGTCAAGCCGCACCTGATGCGGGTGCTGCGCATGTTGGACGGGCGGGGGTTGACCAACCACGTCCTGGTGATCACCCGGTGGCGGGTGGGGCCGGAGGACTGTGCGGCGCTCAACGCGCTGGAGAACCTGAAGGTGACGCTGCTGGTCACCCATTCGGGTATCGAGGACGACCGGATCGAGCCGGTGGACTCCGGCATCGCGGCGGAGTCGTTGCGCACCGCCTTCACCCATGCGGAGCGGTTTCGGGTGGTGTTGTACTGGCGGCCGATCGTGCCGGGCCTCAACGACTCCGACGCCCACATCGCGCGGGGGTTGGAGTTGAGTCGCTTCGCGCACGCGGCGGTGTTCACCGGCCTGTTCTACCGGGACGAGATCCGGGACTACTACCGCTCCCACGGCCTGCCCGAGCCGTACGAGGGGCAGGCGTGGCGCAAGATCTTCCCGGAGGTGTTGGAGGCGCGGATCCTGGCGGCCGCGGCGAAGCGCCCGCCGGGTGGTGCGGTGTTGTTCCGCAAGACCTCCTGCGCGGTGGCCTACGCGCACGGCGCCGCCGACTACAACGGGCATGTCGGGATTCGGGAGTTGTGCGACATCTGCCCGGCCGCGCAGCTGGCGCGGTGCGAGGCGGGGTGGAGTCGGCCGGAGCCCGGTGTGGTGGCGGCGATGGTGGCGGGGGTGGGCGGCAGGCTGGTGGGGATCACCGGGCGGGCGGTGGTCGTGGAGGGCTTGGACGAGCAGCGCCGGTACTTCCTTCAGCATGGGTTGGGGTTCCAGGTGCACGACGCGGCCAGGCCGCACCTTCCGCACCGTCACGGTCGTGCCGATCTGGGCTGGCCCACTGTTCCGGAGGCGTCATGACCCCGGCACCGACAACCCCGTTGCCCGCTGTTCTGGTGGGTCGCCGGTTGGTGGTGGTCGATGTCGAGGGCAACGGTGGTGGGCCGCCGTTGATCGTGGAGATCGCGGTGCTGCCGGTCGACGGTCCGGTCACCGACGTGGGGGTGCGGTCGTGGTTGGTGCGTCCGGCACAGCCGATCAGTCCGCACGCCCGCCGCGTGCACGGTATCGGCGATGCCGATGTCGTGGACAGGCCGCGGTGGCATGTCGTGGCACCGGAGGTGGAGGCGGCGCTGACGGGTCGGACGTTGGTCGCGCACAACGCCGCCACCGAGTACCGGGTGCTGGGGGCGCATCTGCCGGGCTGGCGGCCGCCGATGGTGTTGGACACCCTCCGCCTCGCCCGGCAGGTGTGGCCTGACCTTTCCGGCTACAGCCTGAACGAGCTGGTCGCCCACGCCGGTCTGGAGGCGGACACGGTGGCCGGGCGGCGTCCGCACCGCGCGGGCTATGACACCTGGTGCGCCTGGCGGCTGTTCCTCGTGCTGGTCGAACACAGCGGTCTGGACTGGGACGGGCTGGTGCGTGCCGCGGCCTTGAAGGATTTCCTGCCGCCGGAGAAGCCGGGCGAGCCGGAAGGGACGGGGGAGGGGTTGTGGTGATCGGTGAGGTGGAGAAGCCGGTCGTGGTGGCGGTGACGGGGACGCATTCCACCGGCAAGAGCACGTTCCTGGCCCGCCTGGCGCACGAGCTGCGCCGTGTTCAGGTGCAGGTGTCGACGGTGGCGGACCTGGGAGAGCAGGCGCAGCGGATCGGGTTGCCGATCCTGCGCAACCACACCTGGCTGTCCACCGAGTGGATCATCACCAAGGGCATCAGCGACGAACTCGGCGCCTGGGTGCACGCCGACGTGGTGCTGGTCGACCGGCCCGTGTCCGACGCCCTGGGCTACTACCGGGCGGCGCTGGCCCACCGGGGTGACCGGGCCGAGCCGAGGGTGATGGCGAGGCTGGAGCGGATCGTGCGCGACCACAGCGTCTTCTACGACCTGCTGCTGCGCACCACCCTGGACCCCGACATCCCGCTGGGCTGCGACAAACCCCGCGACGCCGACGCCGAGTTCCGCAGCCTGGCAGACCACCACGTCGCCGAGGTCCTGCACGATCTGGACCTGCCGCACCGGCTGCTGCCCGCCGACGGACACGACCAGGCGCTGGAGGACTCGCTGGGCCTGGTCCTCGACCGGCTGGCCGGCACACGGGACGGTCGACCATGACGCCGGAAAGCGGAAGGTTCACCGCGCGGCTGCGGTCGGCACGGGAACACCTGCGGCACGACCGCCCGGACGAGGCCGCCGACCTGCTGGACACAGTGTGGGAGGCGGTGCCCGAGGGTACCTCGCCGGAGTCGCTCGCCGAGTTGCGTGCGGTCACCGAGGAACTGGGCGAATGCAAGTCGACCTCGCCCGAGGCCGCGGCGGTGTTCCGGCGTGCCGGCCACTACCACGCCAAGGGCGGTCGCTACCAACTCGCCCGTCGGATGGGCACCCACGAGTTGGCGGTGTGGCGGGCACGAGCTGCCGGCGAGCCGACACCGAGCCGGCAGACGTTCACCGGGTACCGGGACGCACTGGATTCCCTGGCCCGCATCGACTGCGCGGTAGGGCGTCTGCACCGTGTGATCAACGGCCTGGACGAGTTGCTGGAACTACAAGCACTGCACGGCCTTGCGGTGACCGTCGACGCGGCGTGGACGTTGCGGGAGTTGGGCGCGGTCATGCTCCAGGCCGGTCGCCCCGACACGGCGATCCGGCGGTACCTGTCCCGCGCGGACGACTTCTACACGCGGTTGGGCGGGTCGGGTGCGGTGGCGCGGCAGCACGCGGTGTGCCTGGTGCTCTCCGCGCTGGCCCACCGCGACCTCGACCAGCCGGCCAAGGCCGACCGGTGCGTCAACCGGGCACTGGCCATGTTGCTGTCGGTCGATCCCGCGGCCGCCGCCGAGGTCCGCACCCTGATCGACGGGCCCCGCACAGCGGGCACGGTGCCGGTGATGACGGTGTTGCCGTTGGCCGGGTTCGGGTTACCCGCCTGGCCCCGACCCGACCCACGGGCACCCCTGACCTCCTGACCACCCCGTCGGCCGCCCACGCGTGGCACCGGAGCACAACGAGGACCCCGAATGCAGCACACCGCCAACAACACCAACAGTGAGAACACCGCCACCGCCACCGCCGAGAACACCGCCACCGCCGAGAGCAGCGCCGAGGAGCGCCCGGACAAGCCCTTCGTAAGGATGAGTACCGCCCGTAGTCGGGAGTTGGGGGAGGAGCTGCGCCGGATCCGGCGCGAGGCGAATCTGTCGTCCGGCTGGGTGAGCGAGGCCCTGGGCTGGTCGTTGGGCAAGTTGTCGAAGCTGGAGACCGGCAGCCGGGGCACCAGTGTCTGGGAGATCGGCACCCTGGTCGGTCGCTGCGGCGCGGACAAGGCCACCCGGGACCGGATCCTGGCCCTGGTCGTCGAACCCGACACCGGCAGCTTCCTGCGCCCGCACCACACCGGCCCCGACGACCTGACCGCCCTGACCCTGCACGAGGCCACCGCCACCTCGATCACCGTCTACGAACCCCTCACCATCCCGGCCCTGGTGCAGACCGAGGCGTACGCCCTGGCCCTGACCGGTGACCAGGCCCTGGTGCGCAGGCGCAGGGCACGGCAGGAGGCGTTGGCTCTGCGCCGCGGCCCGCACCTCACCGTCTACCTGCACGAGAACGCCCTGCGTCACCTCGTCGGCGACGCCGACATGATGCGTGACCAGCTGCTGCGCCTGACCTCGCTGCACAGCGCGTCCCACACCACCGTGCGCGTCGTCCCCGCCACGGCCGTGGCACACCCGGCGCTGTCGCACCCGGCCGTACTGCTGACCTTCCCCCACCCGCAACGCCCGCTGGCCTACACCGAGACCGACCTGGCCACGGTCTTCCACGACGACTCGCGCATGGTCACCCGCCTGCGGGACAAGATGCGCCACCTCACCCGCCTGGCCCTGAGCGAGCAGGAATCGGGCAAGGCCCTGGCCCACTGGGCGGATGTCTATCAAGGGCGGCTCCGATGACGGTCCTGCGCCCGTTCCGCTGGCAGCCGTACGACGGACACCGCCACGCCGTCACCCACGGCGCGGTCCCGCTACAGGCCACCACCACCCTGTGCGGCGAGGAACTGACCATTCCCGCCACACGGTTGGGCAATCAGGAGTGGTGCTGGCCCACCTGCACCGACTGCGACACCGCCTGGCGCAACTACGAAGGCATCCCGCTGTTCCCCCGCCAACGCACCCCACACCACCGGCAGCCCAAGGAAGAACCCCGGCAGGCGACCCACACCTGACACCACCGCGGAAACGACACCACGATGCCCTACACGATCCGCCTGCGCGGCGAGGCATTCCTCGCCGCGCTGAGAAAAGCCAGGTTCTTCTCCGACTACTCCCTGGCCAGGGAGATGCAGGTCAACCGCAGCACCGTCACCCGCGTCCTGGCCGGCCACCTGCAACCCGGCCCGGCGTTCATCGCAGGCGCCCTCACCGCCCTGGCGCCACTGACCTTCGACGATCTGTTCACCATCGAAAAAGTACCGCCCGCCACCGACACACCGGGCACGGGCCGACGCCGCACGACCACCCGCCGCCCCACACCGCGCCGCAGGAATCCGGCGGTCGGGTCGTGACCATCCGACCCGACATGGCGGCGGCCTGGACCCCGCCTACCGCGGTCCGGTTACCCGAAAGTCGGTCGCGTGAGTACGTGCCGGGTCGGCATCGCACGGAGTTCGGGGTAAGCGGTGACTGCGGCAGGCAAGCACTGCCCCCGGCACGGAAGACCCGGTGAAGAAGACCGCTGGCTGGGCATCGCAAAGCGCGAGTGGGTTACGCATTTCGGAGTGTCGGCCGAGGTGGCGTCCGGAACCGATCGCCGTCAGTAGCCCTGGTCCGACCCGGATGTCCGGACATGGCCGGATCCTGGTGACGGTGTCATGAGTGGAAGAGATGCATTGTGAGCACGACGAGTTCTCCGTCACCGTTTTCGACGGTGCGCACCAGGGTCCTGGGCCGCGAACTGCTCAACGCACGCGAGCGGCTCGGAGCCGACCAGACCACAGCCGCCGCCCTGCTGCACAGGCCGGTCGACTGGATCCACGCCGTGGAAGACGGCCGACAGGATATCGACCAGCACGCCCTGGCCCGCCTGCTGGGCACCTACCGGGTGAACACCCAGACCTACACACGGGTGATGGCACTCTACGGCCAGCCCGAAACGGGATGGCTGATCCAACCCCACGACATCGGCGAAGCAGACGGCGTCGACGCCGCACTGCTGCACGAGGCGACCGCCGACGACCTCTTCGTCTACGACATCATCTCCCTGCCCGTACACCTGCGGACCGAACACTACGCTCGCGAACTGCTTGCCCGCGACGGCACCACGACCCCCGCCGAGGCGCAACAACGGCTCGCCGCCGGCCTGCGGCGGCATCGGTCGTTCCGGCCTTCGCCTTCGACACGGCGCACCTTCGTCGTCCGGGAGTCCACCCTGTGGCACCTGCACGGCGACCGCCAGACGATCGCCGAACAGCTGCACCACCTGGCACACCTGCCCGACCGCGACACGACCGTGCGGATCATGCCTGTCTCGGCACCGGCCGGCCACTGGGAACAGGTGGCCTTCACCCTGATGAAGGCCAGGACCCACCGGCCCGTGGTCCACGTCAGGACCGTGTCCTGCACCCTGTTCCTCGACCGCCCCGACCTGGTCGAGCACTACCGCGACATGGCCACCCGACTCCTGGAAAACGCCCTGCCCGGCGCCGAATCCCGCACCCTGCTGCTGGACCTGGCGAACTCCGCATGAACCACCACGGACCTGTGAGTCTTGTCGAACCGTCTACCTCGGACTCAGATGGGAAGGAATGTGGGAGTCAGGTTTCGATGGCGCCGAGGTAGACGGTTCCGCCGGCTGCAGTGGCCCGGTGCTGGACGCGGTGGTTGGCCTGCACCCTGGCGTTCAGGGCCGTTGCGTCGTCGGGTGGTGTGGAGCGCAGGATGGCGAACAGGAAGACGATCGGTGCTTCGGGGAGCCGGACTCGCGGTGTCCGGATGCGTGAGCGCGGTACCGGGTAGACCAGGATGACGCCGTCGTCGCCGAGGTCCGCGGGTGTGAGTGTGGAGAAGGTCTCGGCGAGGACCTGCCGGGCGGTGTGGTCGGGCAGGAGCAGGTTGAGCCACGGGTGGGGACCCTGCCAGGGGCCGAGGGTGCGCAGCAGTTCCACGCCTGGGGCCAGGCGGTTCTGGAAGCCATGGTAGGTGAGGTCGTTGATCTCCAGGGCGTCGCGCTGGTCGGCGAGTCCGGCGAGCAGCTGTTCCCGCACGGGTGTGGCGGGTGGGGTGAAGTAGATGGCGGCGTCGATGCGGTAGGTCCACGTCCCGTCGTGTTCCGGTGTGGCCTGGCCTTCCAGGTGGTGGAAGCGACCTTCGGTCATGAGGGTGCGCTGGTCGGCCAGGAAGGTGTCGAGGTCGTGGTAGCGCAGGCGGTACCAGCGGGCGTGGGTGTGGGCGGGGACCAGGCGCAGGGTGGCCCGCACGATGATCCCGTGGTGGCCCCGGCCGGCGCGCAGCGCCTCGAACAGGTCGGGGTTGGTGTCGGGTGAGCAGGTGACGTGGACGCCGTCGTGGGTGATGGCGTCGAGTTCGAGGACGTTGTCGGTCTGCAGGCCGTGCTGGTGGGTGGCGCCGCTGATGCCGCCGACCGAGAGCGTGCCGCCCACGGACAGCTCCAGGTAGTCGGTCAGCACCGGGGGAGCGGCGCCCAGCGGCAGGGTCGTCTCCAGGACCTGGCTCCACCGCGCGCCGGCCTCGACCACGATGCGGTCGGCGGTGACGAGGTGCACGGCGTTCAGGCCGCGCATGTCGAGCACGATCCCGGCGGGCGCCTGGGCTTGACCTGAGGTGGAGTGGCCTTCGGCCCGGGCGACCACCGCGATGCCGTGCTCGCCGGCGAAGCGCAGCACCGTGCTGATGTCGTCGACCGAGCCGGGACGGAGCACGCCGAGCGGAGGGGGGAGGGCGGTGGTGCGCCCGAAGTCGTCCACGGCCCACGCGAGCGCGGTGTCCCCGGTGTCGAGGATTCCGTCCAGCGCGGGGAGCGCCACTGCACCGGGCGCTTTCTCTTGGATGAGGCGGTGGCCGGCGGGGTCGAAGTACCAGGTGGTCTGATCGGGCACGGGCACCCTCCTCAGGTTCGATATTCCCGTCGCTGGCTCGGGACGGGCTCGTGGTCCAGTGCGGTCAACTGGGCACGGATGCTGCGGGCCCGGGCATCGCCCAGCGCCTCGAACAGTTCTATCGCCTCGGTCCATGCCTGGCGTGTTTTGTCGTCTTCTCCGAGTTCGTGGTGGACGTCGCCGAGCTTGCGCAGGAACACGGCCCTGCCCCACAGGTCGACCACCGAGATGCTGGCCGTCAGCGCCTGCTCGAGGTAGCCGACGGTGCCGCGCAGGTCACCCAGATCCCGGTGGACGTCGCCGAGCTTGTCCAAGGCACAGCTCTCGGACTGACGATCGCCGAGGTCGTGCAGGACCACGACCGCTTGGGTCAACCCGTCGAGCGCGAGGTCGCACTCGCCCATCGCACGGTGGGCATCGGCGATGTAGGACTTCGCGATGGCCCACGCCCACCGCTCGTCGAGCCGTTCGAAAATGGCCTGGGCGAGTCGGTGGTGCTCGATCGCCACCCGGTGCTCACCGCCTGCCTGGTGGACCCGGCCGAGCCCGATGCGCGACCAAGCCTGGCCGCTGCGGTCGTCCAGGCGTTGCCGGATACCGAGTTCTTCCCGGAAGCACCGCATCGCCTCGTCGAGCCGGTGCTGATCGAGGTAACCACTGCCCAGGTTGTTGAGGATCCACGCTTGCGCGGGCAGGTCGTTCTGGTGCCGCGCCCGGTCCAGGCTCGCGGTCAGAGGTGCCAGCCACGTACTCCACGGGTTGCGTCGGTAGAGGTAGCCGGTCAGCACCAGTGGAAGCCCGAAGGCGACGGTGTCCAGGTCCAGCGAGATCGCCTGCACGGTCGCAGCGGCCAGGTTGGCCAACTCGACCTCGCACCACCGCACCGCATCACCGGCAGTGGCGAAGTCCGGCACCGCACACCCCGTATCGACGACGGTCAGCTGGGGGAAACAGCGGTGAGGGGACATGACGCGATTCGCCGCCGCAGCCGCTTGCAGGTACCACTCCAACAGGCGACGCCTGACGGCGGCTACCTCACCCGACTCCATCGCGAGCGCCTGCTCACCCGCGTAGTCCCTCAACAGGTCGTGGAAGCGGAAGCGGTGCCGGCCTGCCTCCTGCAGCAGGTGTCCACGCACCAGCGTGTCGAGCATGCGAACGGTCTTGGCGGTCTCGCACTGAGCCAGCACCGAGGCCGAGTCGATGCCGAACTCGCGGCCTGGGTGCAGGCTCAGCAGGCGGAACAGGCGCCCCGCGTCGGGTTCGAGCGCGCGGAAGGACCAGGAGAACACCGCGCGCACGGCCGCCTCGACGTCGTCGGGTGACAGCACGTCCAAGCGCTGATTGACATCGGAGAGGTCCTCGGCGAGTCCGGCCAGGGTCAGGTGCCGGCTCGCCGCGATGCGTTCAGCGGCGACGCGCACCGCCAGCGGGAGACCTCCGCACAGGGTGACGATGCGGTCGGCTGCCGCAGGTTCGGCGTCCACGCGTGTCGAGCCGACGACATCGCGCAGCAGCATCACAGCGTCGGCCCGGTCGAACGGGTCGACCGTCATGCAGAAGGCACCGTGTCGCACGGCCAAGGTCGCCATGCGCTGCCTGCTCGTCACCAGCACCAGGCAACCGGGTGCGGCGGGGATCAGCGGTCTGACCTGCTCGGCGCGGGCCGCGTTGTCCAGCACCAGCAGGGTGCGCGAGCCGTCCAGGCGTGTCCGCAGCAACGCGGATCGTCGCTCCGTCGTGGCGGGCATGGACTCGGACGGGACACCCAGGGCCTTGAGGACGTCCTCCAGCACCTCGGCGGCTTCGACCGGTTCGCCATCGGCCGAGTAGCCGTGCAGGTCGACGAAGAACACCCCATCCGGGAACCGGTCCTTCACCTCGTGCGCCCAGGCGACCGCCAACGAGGTCTTGCCGACACCTGCTTGACCGTCCAACGCCATCACGGTGGCCGACGTGGCATCCCCGTACCTTCGCAAGTGCTCGTCGAGGGCCCTCAGCACGCCGGCGCGCCCGACCAACCGCGGTGACGGCGGCAGTTGTGCCGGACGCGGCCTCTTGCCGTGGTCGACGCGGTCGCAGGTGCGCAGGTACAGCGCCAGCAGTGCGCCCTCGGTCCCCAACGCCGAGTCGCACGCCTTGGCGAACTCCTCCGTCGGCGGCTTCGTGCCGTTCTCCACGTTGCTGATGTGCCCCGAGCTGAAGTGGCTCAACTCGGCGAACCGCCGCAAGGTCATCGCCCCACGCAGCCTCCGCAGTTCCTCCCCGAAGGAACGCGTCGGAGCGGGCGTCTTCGCTGTATTCGTTATTCCGTTCATCCGAATACATCTCCCTCCTTGTCCGCTCCGGGCGACTTCGTCACCGTTGACGGCAGTGGGGATGACGTCCCCGGTGATCGGCAAGACTTCGAGGATATGCGCGAGGGACAGGTACCGGCGGCCAAAACGAGCCCATGACACCCCTATCGGGTGAACGGTGGTCTGCTCGGTGCGAAGTTGGTCGCTCTGCGTTGCGACTGGGAGGTGTGGAACATGTTGGTCGAGCTGGCGTGGTCGGTTGCCGGGATCATTTACGGCCCGGTGATAACCACGCCCATCACGAAGGCGGCGCATCGAGGCGAGCCCGAATGCGGCCTCGCCCACCCGAACAAGATCATAATCTCGCGAGAAACATTTACGGTGAGCCTTGTTCTCGTGGCGGGGATCTTCGTCCTCGACCACCAGCTCGCCAGTGCTCCGCTGCTGGCCGCATCGTCGTGGTTGGCGGTGACCGGAACACAACTGATGATGACCGACTGGATCCACCACCGCCTGCCCAATCCCCTGGTGACCGCGATGCTGGTCGGGGGATTGGTGATCTTCTCCTACGCCGCGGCCGAAGAAGGCCGGGTCATCGCACTGCTGCGAGCGATCACCGCTGCCGCCGTCGTCTTCATCGGCGGACTGACCGTGGCTGTCACCGCCCCAGGGGCCCTCGGAGCCGGCGACATCAAGCTGTTGGGAACGGTCGCCCTCTACCTCGGCTGGGTCGGTTGGTCCCACGTGCTTCGCGGGGTCGTGCTCGCACTGTTCCTGGGCTCGGTGGTGGGCGCGGTCCTCCTCGCCACCCGACGGATCAGCCGGGACGACCGCTTCGCCTTCGGCCCGGCCGTCGTCGGCGGCGCGCTCCTCACCCTCGTGACGCCTTGACCACTCAGGAACCCGCCAATGTGCCTTCCCTTACGCCACCACGACCTCGACCTGAGGAACGACATGATGATCTTCCACAGCACCGCGACCGCTCTCGTCGTCCTCCTCCTGGTGGCGTGCAACCCGTCAACTCCCGACGCCTCCACCGAATCCGGCACACCCACCCGAGCGGACACCGCCCTCCTGCCCCAGGAGCCCACCCAAACACCTGGCCCGGCCGAAGCGGCCCGAGAACAAGGCGTGCACACCTACCGCCGGATGTGGGCTTCCTTCGCCACGGCCGGCATGACAGCCGATTGGCAATCACCCGAATTGGCTCTCTACGCCACCGGTACGGCACTGTCCACCCTGACCCAGGCGTTGTTCGGGTACAGCCAACGAGGAATCATCACCCGAGGACAACCCGTCTTGACCCCCACCGTGGCCTCGGTGGAGCCCGAGGAATCCCCGGCCAAGGTCGTCGTCACCGACTGCGGTGATTCGACGAACTGGACCGAGCACTACGCCGATACCGGGCAGCCGGTGGACGACAAGCCGGACACCAGGCGACGCATCAACGCGGTAGTGGACAAGCAGGCCGACGGATCGTGGAAGGTCAGCGACTTCGGCGTGCACGAGGTGGAGACATGTTGAAGCGTGCGTCCGCCGGAGCGCTCGTCCTGCTGCTGACGACCTCTTCCCCCGCATGGGCAGGACCATGGGGCGGAGTGAACTGCTCTCAACGCCCCTCTCCCACTTGCGAACTCGGCGTCGGAATCGGTGACCGGCCGGGCCCGGTCACCGGACGTCCCGGCAACGCGGAGCCGCTCTTCGGACACGACAGCGACGACCCGTACTGGGGCTGCCGCCGCGTCCCGGTCGACTACCAGGATCCAGCCGGGCAGCCGGAGGGGCCCGGCGGTTGGTTCATCGTGTTGTGCTCCAGCGATGGCAAGGACCCGCTGTCCCACGGTCCGGTGTGGGTCGCTGAGGACAGCACCTCCACGGTCTCGCCGGAGCAGTTGGCGCAGACGGCTCGTGAACGCTTGCGCCTGCCCTCGGTCCAGATCGCCCGGAATCCCGTCGGTACGCAGTTGGTGCACTTGCCGACGTGGTTGTGGTTGGCCGGTGGGTGGCGGGAGGTGTCGGAGAGCGCGTCGGTTCCCGGTGTGTCGGTGATGGCGACGGCCAGGCCGGTGTCGGTGAGCTGGTCGATGGGGGACGGTTCAACGGTGAGCTGTACCGGTCCGGGTACTGCCTACATGGCGGGCACGGATCCGACGGCGTCCTCGCCGGACTGCGGCCACGTCTACCGCCGCTCGTCGGCCGACCGGCCGGGTGAGGCGTTCCCGGTGTCGGCGACCGTGCACTGGACGGTCACCTGGTCCGGCGCGGGCCAGGGCGGGACGTTCCCGGGTATGACAACCACGGGCACCGCGAGCTTCCGAGTGGCGGAGTCCCAGGCGCTCAACAACGGCGTCGGCTGACCGGCACCCCCGGCCACCGACGACCCACATCCGCTTCACCCCACAGCGAATCCCCGTTCCGCTCGCCGATCGGTCTTTGGCGACGCGGCGCGCCACCCCCTTGCCTTTGGAGGTTTCGGCATGAGTACCGACACCACGTCGCGGCCGGGCACCGACCGTTCCGCCGGCACGGCCACCGGCCGCTGGACCGGCGGCAGAACACCACCTGTCGCGCGGCTGCGGCCCACAAGCCGCCGCGGTGTCCCGTACCTGGTGCTTGGGGTGCTGCTGGTGGTGGTCTGTGTGGGCGGGTTCGTGCTGGTCTCGCTGCACTCCGGTGACCGTCGGGCCGTGCTCGCGCTGGCCCGTGACGTCTCGGTGGGACAGGTGCTGACCGCGGGGGATCTGCGGGAGGTCGGCGTTGCGGTCGACGCGGGTGTGGCCGTGGTGGGCGCCGATCTGGTGGCCACGGTGGTGGGCCGGCCGATGGCCACCGGTGTGTCGGCCGGGGCGCTGCTGACGCCCGCCTCGGTCGGCGCTGCCGTTGTTCCTGTTGCCGGCCAGGCCGTTGCCGCGTTGGCGCTCAGGCCCGGTCAGTTCCCGCCCGAGGTCGCCGCCGGTGCGCGGGTGGCGGTGGTGTTCGTACCGGGTCAGGCGGGTGCCGCCACCGGCCCGCCCGGTGAGGGCGGCCCGGTGTGGCCGGCCGTGGTGGTCGGCGTGACCACCGCGCCCAATGAGCAGGCAACGGTGGTGTCGGTGCAGCTGTCTGAGGCCGCCGCCCGCCGGGTGGCCGCGGTGCCGGTCGGGCAGTTGTCGATCGTGGTGCTCTCCGCCGGGGGTGGTCGCTGATGTTGGTCGCGGTCCTGTCGTTGAAGGGCTCGCCGGGTGCGACCACGTTCGCCGTGGCCCTGGCGGCCCGCTGGCCCGCCCCGGCTCGCGCGCTGGTGGTGGAGACCGACCCGTCCGGTGGGGACCTGGGGGTGAGGTTCTCGCTGCCTTCGGCTCCCGGTCTGGTGAGCCTGGCCGCCGCCGCGAGGCAGGGCGTCGACGCCGAGCTGGTGTGGCGGCACACCCAACGACTTCCCGGTGGTCTGCCGGTGCTCGCCGCGCCACCGGATGCCGAACAGACCCGCGCGGCGCTGTCCGCGCTGGCCCCGGATCCGGCCGGTGGTCCCGGTGTCCTGCGCGTGGCGGCCGACCAGCCCGGCAGCGTGGTCGTGGTCGACTGCGGGCGTGCCGACCCCGGCTCACCGGCGCTGCCGATCGTGCGGTCGGCCGACGCGCTGGTGTTGCTCTCCCACGCCCACGCCGAGGACCTCGCCCACCTGCCGCGGCGGCTGCCCGCGGTGGGCCGGTGGAGCCCGCGCCCGGTGCTGCTGCTGGTGGGTGAGGGCTACAGCGGCGCCGAGGTCGTCCGCGAACTCGGCGTGACGCCACTGGGGCGGGTGCCGCACGACCCGCACGGCGCGGCCGCGTTGTGCGGGCGACCGCACACCCCGCGCCGGTGGCGACACAGCCCCTCGCGTTCGGCGTTGGGCCGCTGCGCGCACGAGGTCGCCGTGGATCTGGCCGCCCACGCACGGCCGCCCGCGCCCATCCCGCACCAGACCGGTCCTGCCTCTCCGGTACCGGTCGCGGCCTGGCACCCGATCCCGGGACTTCCGCCTGCCGCGGTCTCGCCCTACGGCCTGCGTCCCGTACCCGGTCCGCTACCCGATCGGCACGAGCCCGGAGGAGGTCGGACGTCATGACCCACCCGACCGGCCACCACCCGGCCACCACATGGCCCCACCCACAGCCCCACGACCCACAGCCCCACGACCCCCAGCCCCTCGACCGGCAGCCCCACGACCGGCAGCCCCTCGACCGGCAGCCGTTCGCCGGCTTCGGCGACGTCGTTCCCGAAGCTGGCTCGGGCGGGGCGCCGCGGTATCACGACGCCGAGAACGACACCGTGGACCTCGCGGCCGCCACGACCGGGTTGCGCCGCTACCTGCGGGAGCGGGTGAACGCCGAGCTGCCGCGGTGGGTGGCCGACCAGCAGGACCGCACCGGCACCACCGCCACCCCCGAGGCCCGCCGCGAGCTGGCCAGGGGCCTGCTGGAGGAGGCGTTGCGCGTGCACACCGAGCGCGAGCTGGCCGCGGGTCGCCGGCTGCTGCCCCGCGAGGTCGAGCAGCGGGTGGTGGGGGAGGTGGTCAACGAGTTGTTCGGCATGGCGGGGTTGCAGCCGCTGCTGGAGGACCCGACCGTGGAGACGGTCAACGCCAACCGCTTCGACCGGGTGTTCGTGCAGTACAACGACGGCCGCCGCGCCCAAGCCGCTCCGATCGCCGGCTCCAACGAGGAGCTCACCGACCTGGTGAGGCTGCTCGCGGCCAGGGCGTCGAGCCAGGAGCGCCGCTTCGACCAGGGCTCTCCGGCGGTCAACCTCCAGCTGCCCGGCGGTGAGCGGCTGTTCGCGGTGATGGGCCTGACCGCGGGCGGGGTGACGGCGGTGTCGATCCGCCGCCACGGCTACCTCACCGTCACCCTCCCGGAGCTGCGTCGCCGCGGCACCCTCGACCCCGGCTTGGAAGCGCTGCTGCGGGCACTGGTGCGGGCCCGCAAGAACATCCTGATCACCGGTGGCACCGGGGCGGGCAAGACCACGCTGCTGCGGGCACTGGCCTCGGAGATGGACCCGCTGGAGCGGATCGTCACCATCGAGGACGCCTTCGAACTCGGGTTGGACCACGACCCGGACGTCCACGCCGACGTGACCGCCTTCCAGGCCCGCGAACCCAACGTCGAGGGCGAGGGCGCGGTCTCCCAGGCCGACCTCGTGCGCTGGGGCCTGCGCATGTCACCGGACCGAGTGATCGTCGGGGAGATCCGCGGCCCGGAGGTCATCCCGATGTGCAACGCCATGTCCCAGGGCAACGACGGCTCGATGGCCACCCTGCACGCCTCCAGCTCCCGGATCGCGTTCACCAGGCTGGCCTCCTACGCCGCCCAGGGCGCCGAACGCCTGCCGCTGGAGGCCACGAACCTGCTGGTCGCCTCGGCGGTGCACTTCGTGGTGCACCTGGCCCGCGCCCAGGACCGCCGCACCCGCGTGGTGTCCTCCATCCGCGAGGTCGTCGGCGCCGACGGCCCACAGGTGATCTCCAACGAGATCTACCGCCCCGGCCCCGACCACCGCGCCCGACCCGTGGCCGGCGCGGTGCGCGGCGACACCCTCGACGACCTGGTCGACGCCGGCTTCGACCCCGACGTGCTGGAGAACCCCGAGGGCTGGTGGGCGCCATGACCCCCACGGCTTCCGCCACCGTCGGTCCCACGACCGCCACGGCCGCGCTGCTCGGCCTGGGCACCGCCCTGGGCGTGCTGCTGGTGGTCCTCGGCTGCCGCGGCGTCGTGCTCCACCACCCCCGCCGCGCCCGAGCCCGCGCCGCCGATCGACACCGCGGCCCGCGCCTGTGCCTGGCGGCGGCCACCGGGGTGGCGACCGGTCTGCTGACCGGGTGGGTCGTGGGCGCCGTGCTGGCCGCCCTGGCGGCCTGGGCGCTGCCCCGGGTGCTGGGCGCAGACCCCGAGCACGCCCGTCGGGTGGCTCGCATCGAGGCCATCGCGACCTGGACGGAGATGCTGCGGGACACGCTGTCAGCCGCCGCCGGGCTGGAGCAGGCCGTCCTCGCCACCGCCCCGCTGGTGCCCGCCGCGATCCGCGGCGAGGTCGGCGAACTCGCCACCGATATCGGGAACGGGCAACGCCTGGCCCACGCGCTGCGCGCGCTGGGGGAGCGGCTGGACGACCCGGTCGGAGACCTGGTCATCGCCGCGCTGGTACTGGCCGCCGAGCAGCAGACCCGCCGGCTGGCCGACCTGCTCGGCTCGTTGGCCGACGCCGCCCGCGGCCAAGCCTCGATGCGGATGCGGGTGGAGGCCGGACGTGCCCGCACGCGGACCTCGGTGCGGGTCATCGTCGGCACCACGTGCGCGTTCGCCGCCGCCGTGGTGCTGCTCAACCGCGACTACATGAGCGCCTACGACAACGCGAGCGGGCAGATCGTGCTGCTGGGTATCGGCTTGCTGTTCGTGCTCGGGTTCGTCTGGCTGTCCCGCATCGCCCGCGTGACCCAGCCCGACCGCTTCCTGTCCACCGGCACGGACCACGACACCACCGCCCCACGGCCGGTGGCGACGACCATCGGAGGCCGACGGTGAACACCATGATCACCCCCGTCGCCCTGGGTGCCGGTTGCGGCATCGGGTTGTGGGCCCTGGCGGTCTTCCTGTTCCCGCCCCGCCCGGCCCTGGGTACCGTGCTGACCCGCGCCACCGCACCCCCCACCCCCGCACCGCCCGAGCCCGCGCCGATCCCGGCCGCCGACGACACCGGTCGGGTCGCCCGGCTCGGCCGCCCCGCCGTCGCCCCGCTGCGCGCCCTGGGCCTGCCCGGCCCCCGCCTGGGCAGGGACCTGGCCGTCCTCGGCCGCCCGCCCTCCACCCACCTGGCGGAGAAGGCCGTCCTCGCGGTCACCGGGCTGCTGCTGCCCGCCCTGCCCACCGCGGTCCTCGCCGCCGGGCTCGACCCCGGTCTCGGGTTTCCGGTCATCGCCGCTCTGGTGTCGGCCGGGCTCGGGTTCGTGCTGCCCGACCTGCGCGCCCGCGCCGCCGCGACCCGGCTGCGCGTCGGGTTCCGCCACGCCCTGTCGGCCTACCTGGACCTGGTGTGGATCGCCCTGTCCGGCGGCGCCGGGGTCGACAGCGCCCTGGGCGACTCGGTGACCGTCGGCCGCGGCTGGGCGTTCGACCGGCTGCGCCGCGCCCTGGACACCGCCCGCCTGACCCGCACGACCCCGTGGACCGCGCTGCGCCGCCTCGGCGAGGAACTCGACATCACCGAGCTGACCGAACTCGCCGCCTCGGTCAGCCTGGCCGGCACCGAGGGCGCCAAGGTCCGCGCCTCACTGGCAGCCAAAGCCCACGCGCTGCGCACCCACCAGACCACCGACGCCGAAGCCCGGGCCCACGCCGCCACCGAACGCATGAGCCTGCCCGTCATGGCCCTGTTCCTCGGCTTCCTGGCCTTCATCGCCTACCCGGCGCTGACCCAGGTCCTCAACGGCCTGTGACCCTGCGAGCACACCACGAACCCGTGAACCGCAACGAAGGAGAACCCGATGAACCCGCAGGTGCAAGCGATGTGGACGGTGCTGCGAGCCCGGTGGGAGCAGCTGCGTCGGCACCCGGAGGCCGGGTACTCGACCGAGACCGTCCTGGTGACCGCGCTGCTCGTCGTCGCCGCCCTGGCCGTGATCGCGATCGTCGTCGCCAAGGTCACCGACAAGGCCAACGGCATCACCTTGTGACCACCATGAGCCACGAGAACACCGTCCCCACCGCACCGGGGCGTGCCAGGTGGGCAGACCGGACCCGGCGGGCGCTGCGAGGCGAGCGCGGCTCGGTCGGCGCGGAACTGGTGATCGCCACCCCGCTGCTGGTGCTGATGCTGCTGGCCATCGTGCAGTTCGCGCTCTGGTCGCACGCCACCCACATCGCCCAGGCCGCCGCCGCACAGGGCCTGGCCGCCACACGAGCCCAGCACGGCACCACCGCGGCGGGCACGGCGAGCGCGCGGCGGATCCTCGACCGGCTCGCGGGCGGTCCGCTGCGCGGCGCGGCCGTCACCGCCGACCGGGGCGCCACCTCGGCGTCGGTGCGCGTCACCGGAACCGCCACCCCGGTCGTGCCGTTCCTGCGCCTGCCCGTGCACGCCGAAGCCGACGGACCGGTCGAGCGCTTCGTCCCCGACCCGACAAGCGGATGACCGCGATGACCCGACCACACGCACACACCGGGACACCAGGACACCCCGACCGGTGCCGCCCCGCCCGCCCGGGGCGGGCGGCATGGTGGCGCGCCGACGACGGCTCCGCGGCCGCCGACATCACCCTCGCCACCCCGCTGCTGATCATGCTGCTGGTGTTCGTCGGCGTGCTCGTCCACCGGGGCGTGGACGCCCGCATCCGCCTCGACGACGCCGCCCACCAGGCCGCCCGCGCCGCCAGCATCGAACGCACCCCGTCCGCCGCCACCGCCGCCGCCCGCTCCACGGCCGCGAACGCGCTGGCACAGGCCGGCGTGTCCTGCACGTCCCTGTCGGTGACCGCCACCACCGGCGGCCTGCGCCCCGGCGGCACGGTCGGGGTGACCGTGTCCTGCCAGGTCGACTTCGGCGACGCCCTGATCCTCGGCATACCCGGCGGCACCCGGCTCACCGCCGACGCCGTCGAACCGGTCGACACGTGGCGCTCGACGAACACCGGGAGCACGCCGTGAGCCACCGCGACCGGCCGCACCGGCAGCCGACGGCCCCACGCCGCCGGCGGCACGCCGACGAGGGACACGTGACCTCGTTCGTCGTCGTGCTCACCACCGGCGTCCTCGCCCTGGCCGGGCTCACCCTGGACGGCGGTCTGGCCCTGGCCGCGGCGGTGCGCGCCACCGGTCAGGCCGAGGCCGCCGCCCGCGCCGGCGCCCAGGCCGTCGACCTGACCGCCTACCGCGGCAGCGGAACCCTCCGGGTGATGCCCGACCAGGCGGTGACGGCAGCCCGGGCGCACCTGGCGGCCGAGGGCGTCACCGGCACGGTCACCGTCTCCGGCGACACCGTGACGGTCACCGTGACCGCCTCCCAGCCCACCCAGCTGCTCGGCCTGGTCGGGATCGGGTCGCTGCGGGTGCACGGACAGGGCAGCGCCCATCCGCAACGCGGCGTGACCGCGATCGAACCATGACCTCATCCCCCCGCCACAGCCGACGCGACCACGATCAAGGAGAAAGCGGAATGGCCACACCCGAGGAAATCCGGCGGCGCGTCGAGACCGCTGACACCGCCCGCAGCACCCGCCGAGCCGCCGCCGCCCAACGGGTCGGTGAGCTGGCCCGCCGCCGGGCCGCCGTCGTCGACCAACTCGAGCAGGTCGAACGCGAACTCGGCGACGTCCTCGCCGACGCCCAGGACGTCATCGACCTCGACGAACTGGCCGAGTTCACCGACCTCAAGGTCGCCGACCTCACCGGATGGCTCGCCGGCCGCAAACCCACCCGCGGCCGGCGCCGGAAGTTCTCCACCGCCGCGGCCGGCACCCCGCACGAGCCCACCCCGGGACCTGCCACGTCGAGGACCCCCGCGACCGGCCGGACACCGACACCCCGCGAGCCCGCGCCCGCCGCCGCCGAGGTCTCCGACCCGCCGGCGCGGGTCGCGGACCAGGTCCGGTGAGACGGGCCCGCCACGCACCAGCCCCGGCAACGCCGCGGAATCGAGCACGCCGTGACCACAGCATCCCGCACCACCCGCCGAGAACCGCGACGACCACCGCGCGCACCCGGGTGGCGCGCCACCGGCCGCCTCCTCGCAGCCGCCGCCGGCCCGGCCCGAGCCCTGGCGGCCACCGCGCTCCTGGTCGGCCTGCTGGCCGGGCTGCCGTGGGCGCTGGTGCACTTCATTGGCTGGCCCCTGCCCGACCACCTGCCCTCCCGGGCCGACGTGCGGGGCGTGCTGTCGGCCCGGATGAGCACGGTGTGCCTGCTCGACGTCCTGGCCTGCGCCGGGTGGCTGCTGTGGGCCCGCTTCACCCTCGACACCGTCCGCTGCGCCGCCGACGTGGCCCGCCACGCACGCATCCCGCAGGTGCCCGCCGCCGGACCCGTGCGCCGGATCGCCGCCGTGCTCGTCGGCGCGACCCTGATCTCGATCCTGGGCCACCGCGCCGCCGCCACCCCCGCCGGCCCGCCAACCGGGCCCGACACCGGCCGCGAGGTGGTGGCGACCGCACCGGCCCGGCAACACCCGTCGCAGCAGGGCACCCCGGACATCCGATCGGCCACCCACACCGCTTCCGGTCACCCCGATTCCGGCGCGCCGGCGCGGCGCACTCCCGCGACGTCGGCTGTAGTGCTGCCCTACGACCCCAGCACCGGCCTGCACGACTCGCTGTGGCGGATGGCGCAACGCACCCTGGGCGACGGCCACCGCTGGCCCGAGATCTACGAGCTCAACAAGGGCAAACCCCAACCCGACGGCGGCACCTTCACCCAACCCGGCCTCATCTTCCCCGGCGAGGAAATGGCCCTGCCCCAGAACGCCACCACACCCCCGATGCCTTCCCACCGGCCCGCTCCACCCCCCACGACGCAGCCCTCGCCGGGCACTCCGTCACCCGGCAGCCCGACGACACCGGCCTACCCGACCACGCGGACACCCCACCTCCCACAAGCGCCACCCCCGCAGGTGCAGCCGGACACGGAGGCACCCCGGGCACCCGGCGAGCCGGGATTCGGCTGGGGCGAGGAGCTGTTCGTGGGGCTCGGCCTGGCCTCGGCGGTCAGCGCCGCGCTGACCCTCGCCCGCAGACGCCACCGCCGCCGCTACCGGCCCGGCAGCGGCGACCGCACCGACCTGCCCGTCGCACCCGTGGTCTACCAACTGCGACTGGCGCACCTGCGCACCAACCCCGACGACGAGCCCGACCCCGACGACCCGGATCCGGATCCGGATCCGGATCCGACGAACGTACGACCGCAGCGCGCACCAGCACCGCGAGTGGTGCCCGACCCCGACGACACGGCCCGGGACGATCAGCGGCCGGTGTTCCCCGTGGGCGTGCGCGATGGCCGGGAAATCGCCCTGAGCCTGGCCGCGGCGCGGGGCCTGGGACTGATCGGCGCGGGTGCCGCCGCCGCGGCCCGCGCCCTGCTGATCACCGTCTTGACCACGACGACCGAAGCGGCCCGGATCGTCGTTCCGGCCCAGGACCTCGCCCCGTTGCTCGGCCGCCGGGCAACCCGGGCACCGCTGCCGGCAAGCGTGCACGTGACGGCCGACCTGGACACGGCCCTGGACGCCCTGGAAGCCGAAACCCTGATGCGCACCGGCCGGTCCGGACGATCGCACGACACTGGCTGTCCGCCCTTCGTGCTGGTGGCACGCACGCCCGAGGGCCGGCATCGGCGTCTGCAAGCGATCCTGGACAACGGATGCGGTGTCGGCGTGACCGGCCTGCTGCTGGGCCCATGGCCCGCCGGCATCACCGCCTACGTCCGCGCCGACGGCACCGTCTCCACCACCAACCCCGGCCTCGGCGAACCCCTGCGCGGCACGGCGATGTTCCGCCTCGGCGAGGACCACACCGCCGACCTGATGACCCTGCTGCACCACGCCGACCCCGCCCCCGACCTCGACACCGAGCCGGGTGCCGGGCCGTGCGAGCAGTACCTCCCCGGCGGCACCGCCTCGGAGCCCGCCGTCCCCGTCGACGTGTCCCCACGAATTGACACCGGCCTGGAAATCCTTCATCCACAACCAGACCGGCCCACAGCCACGCGGGAAGAACGAACAGACATACCCGCCGACGCGCCCGGTGTCGTCGAGCCGGTCAACCCCGCGACCTCCCGGGCCGCCGCCGAGCGCGACCGAACAGGCGACATACCCGACGCGGACCTCCCGCCCCTGCGGATCAGCGTGCTGGGACCTCCACGGGTGTGGTGGCGCCCTGGGACAGGGGACACGGAGGAGGAGGAGCGCGAGATCACCTCGGCGTTCCAACCCCGCACGCGCGAGCTGCTGGTGTTCCTGGCGCTACACCCCGACGGCGCCAGCCGCGAGACGCTCATCGCCGCCCTGTGGGCCACCAGCCCACCGGACAAGACCACCAACACCATGAACACCGGCCTGACCCGGCTGCGCCGCGCCCTGACCGCGGCGACCGGGGGCGCGATGTCCGACGTGGTGCTCACCGGCGAGGGCCGCTGCCGCCTGGACCCCGCCCTCGTGGAGGTCGACTACCACCGCTTCGCCGACGCCGTGACCGCCCGCCGCACCGCCACCACCGAGAAGGACCGCATCGACGCCTACCGACGCATCGTCGAGGACTACACCGGCCCGCTGGCCGACGGACTGAGCACCGAGTGGCTCGAAACCGCCCGCGAGGCCATCCGCCGCGACGCCATCGACGCCGTGGCCGCCCTCGCCCGCGCCCTGGTCGAGGACGACCCGCGGCGGACGCTGGACCTGTTGGAGATGGCACGGGCGTTCGACCCGCACAACGAGCTGATCTACCGCGACATCATGCGGCTGCAGGAACGCCTCGGCCAACCCGACGCCATCCCCCGCACCCTGACCCTGCTGACCACCCGGCTGGCCGAGATCAAGGACCAGCCCACCCCGCAGACCGTCGACCTGGCCGAACGGCTGCGCCGCCGCCACGACACCGACAACCCCCACCCGTCGAAGACCGACCGCGCACACCGCGGGACCGGATGACGAACGCACCGAGTCGGGACACCTCCCGCCCGCCGGCGGTACCCGCCCCGCGAAAGCCGGACCGGACGGTGCAGGAAAACGGGGCGACACCGGCCGGTCGCCGGCCCGTGCACGACTCCGCCGGAAAGTCCGCCAGAGCATCCTCGTTGACCCCGCCGAAAAGTCTCGACAACACTCGAGTGCGCCGCAGGGTTCTTTCGAGTGTTTTAGGGGGGTATGTGAATGAATGCTATCGTGCTGGATGACGTGCATGTCCGACAGATCTTCGACGATGGATAAGAGTTGACCGTGCGGAAAGTCTCGAGCCGACTTCGCAAGCCTCCCCGGAGTGTCGCCGGGACGGCAAGGGATCCGCCTGTGGCCGAGGTGGTTTCCGGGAAGCGTGAGGCGCGCCGCCTCGGCCGCCGCCCGCACAACCACGTCGTCGCTGTCGTTGGGCTCACCGCACAAGACGATCGCTGTACGTGACGGAAGTGGAGATCGTTTGTACGTACAGTGACTTCCGTTGGGGGTTCATATAGGGGATCACATTGGGGATCAGGTTGGGGATCCTGTTAGAACGCCACCCCCTGACACCTGTAAAGCTCCAGGTAGGAAGGTTGCGGAGGGATCCGCTGGTATCCCAGACTCGCTTGCCCGCAGGCTGGGGAACACATCGGGACGGCCCTGCGGTCGACGGTGCTCGTCCGGCGTCGCCCCGGTCGTCTCCCCTTCGGCCTCCCAGGACCCTCCCCTGCCCCTGTCTCCCCGCACTCTCGTCCAACAATTCCCAACCCTTCTGTGCGCATCGACGCTTCGGTGGTCCGTCCTCGTGCCGGACTCTTTGGCCTGTTGTCGACCTGCGTAAATGCGGACGCATGACATCCGGGATTGTGTGCGCACGAATATGTCGGATATTTTCGGCAACTCCGATCGGGTGACATTCCGAAAGAGTCTTGAAAGTGGGCCGCCGAACCATTGATTGGCGTGCGGGGCAGAGTCATAATTGAATTGCAGTCGAAGGGAATGCAACCACGGCGAATGTCACGCCCGGCGCGAGCCATGTCACATCACGGGAACTGGGAGTCGAAATGGTTACGCATTTCATGGACACCGAAACCGGTACGCCGGTGACGTGTTCCCCGATCACCTCGGACAGCCGGCACAGCACCGGGCACGACGGACCCCGCACCCGCACGCACCGCAACCGGGACGGCTACGCCACCACCTGACCGACACGCCCGCGACCACGACCCCGGCACGACCGAAAGGACACCCACGATGACCACGCCCACCCCCGCCTCAGTGCCCGCGACCCCCGCACCCGTGACGGCGGGCGGGTCGACGTCCCGGTTGCGCAGTGGTGAACTGCGCGCGATGGTCGCCAGGGTCCTGGTCGACAGCGCGGGCACCGGCCTCACCCCGGGCACCATCGCGCACACGTTGAACCGGTCGTCGGGCGCGGTGGGCAACGCCTGCCGGGTGTTGGTGGAGCGGGGCGAGGCGGAGGTGGCCTCGTCCGCGCCGCTGAGCTACCGGGCGACCGCGACCACGGGGTCCGCCGCCGTGTCCGCCGTCCCCGGCCCACCGCGCACACCCCGCTCGAAGCCCTCCGCCGCACCGCCCACCACGACCGCGACGCCGCCCGCGCCGTCCGGCGCGGGCGGGAGGGGGAAGGCGGCGGGTTCGGGCGTGGTGACGGGTCCGGTGTTGCGCCCGAACGGCACCGAGTACCACCCGCGCCTGTTGGCGGGCACGGCGTTGCCGGACGTGACCGCGTTGCGGCGGTTGCGCGACGCGGGGGTGGCCGCGTTGTTGTACGGACCTCCGGGGACGGGGAAGACGTCGGTGGTGGAGGCGGCGTTCCCGGACTGCGTCACGGTGCAGGGCGACGGGGACACCGTGGTGGCGGACCTGGTGGGGGACTACACCAAGACCCCGGGCGGGGAGTTCGTGTTCGTGCACGGTCCGCTGGTGCGGGCGATGCGCGAGGGCGTGCCGCTGTTCGTCGACGACGCGACCCTGATCCCGCCGACCGTGCTCGCGGTGGTCTACCCCGCGATGGACGGCCGCCGGCAGATCGTGGTCAAGGCCAACGGCGGTGAGGTCGTGGACGCCGCGCCGGGGTTCTACGTGGTCGCCGGGCACAACCCCGGTGTGCACGGCGCGGTGCTCACCGATGCCCTGTCGAGCCGGTTCTCGGTGCAGGTGCGGGTGTCGTCGGACTACGACCTGGCCGATCAGTTGGGCGTGGACCGCAAGGCGGTGCGGGTGGCGCGCAACCTGGCCACCCGGCAGGAGAAGGGCGAGGTCGGGTGGTCGCCGCAACTGCGCGAGTTGTTGGCGTTCAAGAAGATCGCCGCCGTGTTGGGCACCGACGCCGCCGCAGCGAACCTGGTGGGCATTGCGCCGGAGGAGGACCGCGACACCGTCGCCGCCGTGGTGCGCGACGCCTTCGGCCGCACCGTCACCCCGCTCGCCCTCGGTGCCCGCATCATCCCCGCCAAACGGTGACCCCGAACCCCGCCGACCCGCGAACCGTCGTGAAAGGACCCGTAGCCGTGAGCACCCACTTCACCGCCGACCCGGACGCCCTCGGTGCCGCCGTGTTCCCCACCCGCCCCGAATGGCTTGCCCTGTCCGCCGCCTTCGCCGACGAGGTGCCCGTGATCGCGGACCGGGACGACCTCGTGGTCCGTGTCGCCCCGGGCGCGGGCGGCGGTGCCCCGGCATGTTTCTACCCCGCCCGCGCGCTGATCGAGGTCGACGGCGACCACCTCGGGGTGGACCCCGCCACGGTGGACCCCGCGAACCTGTCCGACCGGTCCCGCTACGCCCCGGCGTGGGGTGCGCTGACCCACGAGTGCGGACACGCCCGCCACACCCGGTGGGAGCCCCCGCGCGACGCCCCACCCGGCGTGGTCGCCGCCGCCATGCTGCTGGAGGAGCCCCGCATGGAAGGCGCGCACCTCCTGCGCCGCCCGGACGACCGGCACTGGCTGCGGACGTGCGTAAAGGGCATCGTCGCCGCCGACCTGCACCTGTACGCCGACCCCGCCACCGCCCCGCAGATGACCCGCGCGGACGCCGCCCACACCGCCGCGCTGTTGCTGGGACGCGCGGAAGCCGGCGTGCTGACCAGGATCGAGGTCGCCCCCGTCGCCCGGGTGGTGCGGGACGTGCTCGGTGTCGACACGCTGCTGGAGTTGCGGAAGCTGTGGACCCGGGCGGTGTGCACCGCCGACGACGACGGCGAGACCATGCTCGACCTCGGCCGGCGGTGGTGCGAGATCGTCGGCACCGACCCGGACACCGGCGACCCCGACCCCGGTACGGCACCCGACCCGTCCGGCACGCCCGACCCCTCCGGCGGCACCGGCGGGAACGGGTCGGGCACCCCGTCGCCGTTGGCGGACGCGATCGCCGCCGTGGTGGACACCGTGGCGGCGGCGGTGGCGGGGGAGAAGGCACCGCAGGACCCCGCCGCCGTCGCCGCCGCACGCAGGGCGCGCGAGGCCGCCGCCGACCAGGCCGCCCGGCAGGCGGCACGGAAGGTGTTCACCGCCGGCGGTACCCGCGACGGGCGCACCGCCACGGCGGGCACCCGCCCACCCACCCCGGACGAGCGCTCGGCGGCGCGGGTGCTGGCGCGGGCGTTGGACACCGCCGGGGTCCGGGAACGGGTCGCGGTCAAGTCGACCTCGGAGGTGCCGCCGGGACGGTTGCGGATGCGCGGGGTGCGTGCCGCCGAAGCCCAACGCGCCGCCGGGGCGACCGTGACCGCGCAGCCGTTCACCCGCACCACCCGCACCCCGGTACCGACCCCGCCGCTGCGCCTCGGGGTGGCGTGCGACGTGTCCGGCACGATGGGCCGGGTACGCGCCCACGTGGCCTCGGCGGCATGGATCCTCGCCACCGCCGCCCGCCACACCAGGGTGCCCGCCGACACCGCGAGCGTGATCTTCGGCAACCACGTCCGCCCGCTCACCCGCCCCGGCAAACACCCCGCCGAGGTCACCGAATTCGCCTCCCGCGACAACTGGGAGGACATCCCCACCGCGATCGACGCCCTCGACGGTGCCCTCGGGCTGTCCCACCCCGGCGCGGCACGCCTGCTGGTGATCATCTCCGACGGCCGGTTCCGCGACCAACCCCGCCTCGACGGGCAACGCACACTCGACCGGTTGCGCGCCACCGGGTGCGCGGTGCTGTGGCTGACCACCAGCGACCACGACACCCCCCTCGACGGGGCAACCGTGCACCACCTCACCGACCCCGCCACCGCCGCCCAGGCCATCGGCCGCGCCGCCACCACCGCCCTGCGCGCCACCCGCTAACCCGCCCGGTCCGGGGCGGGCACCCCCCCCGCCCTGGACACCCCGTCGATCACCAACCGACCGCCCGAGAGGTGACCACGATGACCACCACCACGCCCGGACTCGCCCAGCGCGCCGTACACGCCGCCCACGCCCACCGCGCCGCCGACCCCGACGGGTTCCACCACCGCCACGACAACCCCGAGGAGTGGAACCGGTGGGCACGTCGCGCCCGCGTCGCCCACACCGTCGCCACCGCCCTCCAGGTGCCCACCGACGCCGTGCTCGTCACCGACGACCCCCACCGCACCTACCCCACCCGCACCGGAGACGTCCCCGGCGACCTGATCACCGTCACCGACCCGACAACCGGCAGCGCGTGGCGGTTCATCCCCGACCACACCACCCCCGGCCAGGCATGGCTCCTGCTCGACACCTGCCCCGACTGCACCGCCGAAGTCCCCGTCACCCCCGTCGCCACCCTCGCCGACCTCGGCGACCACCTCGACCCCGACCACGACACACAACCCGCCCGAGACATAGGCGACGCAGCCGACCACCAGCCCAACTGCACGCGCACCGCACGTACCGAACCATCCCCTGCTGCTGCTCCCACGCGACCCCACCACCGGACCCGCACGACACCCCTGCACCACACGTCAGGAGAACAACGATGACCGCCCACACCCCGGAGGACACCATGCACGCCACGCCCTTCTTCGACGCAGCACCCCTCTTCGACACCGCGACCACCGACACGCACGACGACACCACCACCATTGCCGACTTCCACCTCGCGCACGACACCTGCCGCACGTGGCTGGGAACCCTGCAAGGCCCAACAGATCCGCACTCGCTGCACGAGACCGCCATCGGCCGGCAGCTGCTGGAGGCGACCACCTCGGAAACCTTCACCACCGCCGTGACCGACCTGCTCCACGCATCGGCCGAGCAGGACACCGGGCTGTGCCACCTGCCCGACGACGGCTGGCCCTGGCCGTGGCGCAACTCCCGCCACGCCGACTGGATCTACGCCTTCGACGGCACCCGTGTGTGGGCGGCCGCCCGGACCACGCGGTATGCGGCAACCCCGACCATCCTGCTGCCCGAACCGGATAGTGTCCTCGCCCAGCGGATCACCCTGCTCGACGAGCTGATCGAACGAGCCGACACCGCCCCCGCCGGCAACACCATCGCCCCCGGCACACCCAGCCGACGCCGCAGCCGCTTCGACCTGGTCCACGAACACGTGCTCCGCGTCGAGGACCGCACCGCCCCGCTGACCGACGCCGAGGTCGCCGCCCTGGCCTTCGCTCTGACCGATCCGATGGTCCGCGACGCCTGCCTGTCCTTCGCCACCGGCGAGCACGCCCACGCCGCCGAAGCCCTGTGGACCCAGCTGGTCAAAGCCGCCCCGACCCCCGAGCGAGCCGAACCGGCCGCACTGCTCGCGGTGTTCGCCTACCTGCGCCACGACATCCCCCTGGCCACCGCCGCAACCGCATACGCCCACAACGCCCACCCGGGACACCGCCTCAGCGAGCTGATCGGCCAGGCGATCGCCACCGAACTGGAGCCCGAGCACCTGCTCCGCATGGCACACGACAGCCAACACCTGATCGAACAACTCTGACCCACGCCCCTTCACCGAGAAGGCCCGGCAATCCACCGACACGACTCCGGCAACTCGCCATCCCTTACCCGACGCCCCACCGAACCGGCCGAGACCACACGGATCCAGGTGGCGAACAGTCGTGACGACCAGGACCCCAGGAACACACCGATGAGCGACAACGAGCAAAACCCAAGCCCGCGACCCGCATCACCTCCGCTGATCGACTTCGAGGAACAATGCCCGGACTGCGCCGTGGCGGTCGACGAAGCGCACGTCCACGGCGGATGCGACATCGCCTGCTGCCTGGTGACCGGACGGCAGCGGCTGATGTGCGACCTCGACCACGACTGCGGCCAAGACATCTGGACCGGCTGGCGGCCAGGCCACCTCGACTGCGAACGACTCGGCTGGATGATCGGCCCCGGCTTCCCCGACCTCCACCGCCTCTACACCCAGGCCATCTGGGACCCGGCGCACCGCCACTGGACCGCACCTGCCTGACCACACCCGCCCTGTCCAGCAGAACGATCGGAAGCCGCCGGCGACCCCACCACGGGTCACCGGCGGCCCCTGCTCGACCAGTCCTGCGGGCTGGACTCGAAGACGACCCGCTCGCGTAAAGACACCCACCTGCGGAAAGAGCCGTCCGAGTCGGCAGGACGCGGCTGAACAGGAAGCTTGGACGGCGGAGATGGACTGACGACGGAATCGGCCCGCTTCGACCGACGGTCTACCCGGCGGTGCCGATGAGGCCGGTGTATGAGGTCCGGCGTGCCTGGACGCTCAGCCGGGGCCTGGTGCGGGCGAGGCGGCTCTGGCGGGCGGATGGATTTCGTGCGTCCGTCCGGGCGATAGGCGTGTCGAGGCGTGGGCCGGTGGTCGGTCGTGCGGTAGACCGGGTTTAGTCAACAGACCTGGCAGGCTGCTGCGGAAGGGCTGGGATGGCGGGTCCGGGTCAGGCCGTGCACCGCACGATCGTGGTGGTGGACGTGGAGGGGTTCGGTGATCCGCGCCGGACGCTGCCCCACCAGGTGGCGACTCGGGCCGGGCTGTACCGGGTGGTCGCCGACGCCCTGCGCGCGGCCGGGGTGGCGTGGGAGGACTGCCACCACGAGGACCGCGGCGACAGTGTGTTCGTGCTGGTCCCGCCCGAGTACGCGAAGGCGCCGCTGGTGGAGGTGCTGCCGGGGGCGTTGGCGGAGGCATTGCGGGGGCACAACGTCGGCAGCCCTGCCGCGCAGCATGTCCGGTTGCGGGTGGCGGTGCACGCCGGTGAGGTGGTCTTCGACCGGCACGGTGTCACCTCGACCGCGGTGACCACGACCTTCCGGCTGCTGGACGCGCCGCCGGTGAAGCGGGCACTGGCGGACTCGCCCGGCCTGGTCGCGCTGGTGGTGTCGCGCTGGCTGTTCGACGAGGTGGTCCGCCACTCCGCGGTGCTGGACCCGGCCACGTTCCGGCCGGTACCGGTGGCGGTGAAGGAGGTCCGCGACACCGCCTGGCTCGCCCTACCCGACCACCCCTACCCCACCGATCCCGACGTGCTCGATCGGCCGCCAATCCCGGCCGCACCCGACGGCGGTGGAGCGGCGCCTCGGCAGCTGCCCGGGGCACCGGCGCTGTTCGCCGGCCGCGAGAAGTACCTGGCCGACCTTGACCACATCCTGACGCCCGTCAACGACGACCCCGCCGCGGGGGCGGTGGTGATCTCGGCGTTGGGCGGTGCGGGTGGCATCGGCAAGACCTGGCTGGCGCTGCACTGGGCGCACCGCCACGCCGATCGGTTCCCCGACGGGCAGCTGTTCGTCGACCTGCGCGGGTTCAGCCCCGCCGGCGACCCGGTCGACCCGGCGGTGGCGGTGCGAGGGTTCCTCGACGCCCTCGGCGTCGACCCGGGCCGCATCCCCGCCGCCCTCGACGCCCAGGCCGCGCTGTACCGCAGCCTGGCAGCGGGCAAGCGGATGCTGATCATGCTGGACAACGCCGCCACCAGCGACCAGGTCGTCCCCCTGCTGCCCGGCACACCCACCTGCACCGTCCTGGTCACCAGCCGCCGCAAACTCGCCTCGCTGATCGACCGGCACGGCGCCCACCACCTGCAACTGGGCACCCTCGACCGCGACGAGGCCCGCGCCCTGCTGACCGCGCGCCTGGGGGTCGACCGCGTCGCCGCCGAACCCGACCCCATCGACGAGCTGGTGGCGCTGTGCGGGTCCTACCCGCTGGCCCTGGCGATCACCGCGCGCGCCGCCGCCACCCGCCCCGCCATCCCGCTTACCGAGATCGCCGCCGAACTGCGCGCACTCGGGCTGGAGGCGCTCGACGACGACGATCCCGCCGCCAGCCTGCCCACCGTGCTGTCCTGGTCCCTGCGCCGGCTCACCGAACAGCAGCGCACCGTGTTCGCCCTGCTCGGGATCGCGCCCGGCCCCGACACCACCCCGCCCGCCACCGCCGCCCTCACCGGACTGCCCGACGGCCCCGCCCGCCGCGCGCTGGCGGCACTGGAGGACGCGTCACTGGTCGAACGCCGGCCGGGCGGCCGGTACGCGATGCACGACCTGGTCCGCGCCTACGCCGCCACCACGGCCCACAGTCTGCCCGACGACGTGCGCGAGACGGCCCTGATCCGGGTGGTGGACTTCCACCTGCACACCGCCCACGCCGCCGACCGCCTCCTGGACCCCCACCGCCCGATTGTGTCACCCGATCCGCCCACACCAGACGTCCGCCCGCACCCGCTGCCCGACGCTGCGGCCGCGCTCGCCTGGCTGCAAGCCGAGCACGCCACCCTGCTGGCCACCCAGCGCACCGCCGCCACCCTCGAACGCCACCACGCCGTCTGGCACCTTGCCTGGAACCTGAACACCTTCCAGCACCGGCGAGGACACCGGCGCGACGCGCTCGCCGTGTGGCACGCCGCGCTGGACGCCGCCGCCCACCTGCCTAACCCCGCCACACTCAGCCGCGCCCACCGACACCTCGGCTACGCCTGTGCCCTGCTGGGCCTGCACGAGCAGGCCACCGGACACCTGGACCGGACCCTCGCCCTGGCCGTGCGCCACCACGACCCCACCGAACAGGCACACGCCCACCACGCGCTCGCGCTCGCCTGGGAACGACGGGGGGACGACCGGCGGGCCCTGGACCACGCTCGGCACGCCCTCGACCTCCACCGCACCCTCGGCCAGCCGCTTTTAGAAGCCATAGCGCTCAATGTGGTGGGCTGGTACGCCGCGCGCCTGGGCGAGTTCGACACCGCCCGCGACCACTGCCACGCCGCCCTCACCCTGCACCGACACCACCACGACCCTGCGGGCGAGGCGGCCATCCTCGATAGCCTCGGGTTCATCGCCCATCGCACCGGAGATCACCGCCTGGCCCTCGACCACTACCACCAGGCCCTCGCCCTGTACCGCGCCCTCGGCCACACCTACCTGATCGCGAATACCCTCGATCGCGTCGGTCGCCCGCACTCCGAGCTCGGAGACCACGAGCAGGCCCGCGCGGTGTGGGGGAAGGCGCTGGCGCTGTACCGGGACCAAGGCCGTGACACCGACGCCGACCGCGTCCAACAACAACTCGACGACCTCGACAACACCAACCACCGTCTGGACGCAGCCGCTGACCGTTCATAGGCGGGTACCAGGCGGGAAACGATCATCGGTAACGCCGAAAGGCGCCAGTCTTACCGCCGAATCCGCTGCTCAGCAGATTCCGTCGGCAGCCCGGAGATCCGGCCATCGACAACCGCGGGGGCGCGGCCGCGAAAGGCGGCCACGACGGTGTCCGCGACCTGCTCGGCCTACCGCATTCAGGAACGCGAGAGCAGTTCGCCAAAGCCACCGGAGTCAGCACTCGCTCGCTGCGGCACTACGAGCAGCAGGGCCTGTTGCCCGCCGCACGACTTGCCAACGGCTACCGGTAGTACGACGAGCAGGTGGTTCGCCAGGTCGCCTTCATCCAGGACCCGCACCGCGCTGGCCTGCCCTCCGACATCGTCCGGGAGACCGTCCTCCGCGCCGTGGCGAGTCGACCCCAAGGCGATTGCACCGGCCTTACCGCCCGTATCCAGCAGGTGCGCGACCAGTTGGCTCACCAGGAGCAGCAGCCGACGTGCGACGCGGGATGCTCGAACGGCACCTCGCCGGCACCGCAACGCCTGTCCGCACCGTCACTCCCCATCCCGACGGCTCGGATGCCCGAAAGCGGCCGTGACCCCCACTGAGAACAATGGGGGTCGCGGTCCTGCGGCCACCGTCGGCGGCGTTACCTTCCCGGGTCGGCCTCCGGATCGACGGCGCAGGAGTACTTCTTCGGCTTGTCGCTGGTGCGCACGGCGTAGCCGTCCTCGACCAACTTCTCCAGGGCGTTGTGCACCGCACCCGCCGACCGGTTCAACGCCTTGCCGACCGCGTTCGGACTGAACTCCTGACCCGCGTTCTCCCGCAGATGGTCCTCGACCATCCCGCGCAGCGCCCCCGGTGCCAACCGCCCTCCCGCCGGCTGCACCTCCCGGTCCGCCCCCGCCTCAGCCACCTCCGCCCCAGCGGTCACGGCGGCCTCGCCGTCGGCGGACCGGTCGTCCGTCGACCGGTCATCGACGCCCTCCTTCTCGTTCAACTCGTCGTCGATGGACTCGTCACCCGTCGGCTGGTCGACGGTCCGCTCGTCGATGGCGGTGATCGACCAGCGGTCGGCCGGGCGTGAGCCGCCGTCGGCGATCCCCGGGGTGCGGGTGACAAGGTTGTCCTTGTCCCAGCGGGCGAGGATCTTCGTGGCGGTGGACCTGCCGATCCCGGCGGCGGTCGACAACACGGCAGCGGTGCTGCCCGGATCGTCGAGCAGCGCCTGCCACAACTTCTCCTCGGTGTCCGTGCGTAGTTTGACCGGGTCGGGAACGGCTCGCAGGGCGGGAGTGGTGTTGGAGGACATGGCTACCTCGCAGTGGTGGTGTCTTCTGTGGGTGGTCATGCCCCGGCCGGAGCGGGCGCGGCCCCCGGTGCGCATCCGGTGGTTGTCGGGCCACACGACTATGAACGCTTCCTTGCGCTGTGAAGTCAAGTGGAACGACCAAACAATCCATCTGTCTCCTGTGGACAGTGAAATCAGGAGATCCTTACACGCAAGGGTTAACTTCGCCGCTGATTTCCGCCGTGTATTGACACCGTGATGGTGATGAAGCGTCCATGCATGTCGGCCGTTCGACCGGGGACGAACCGAACGCGAAGGGACACCGAGACCATGACCGCCGACACCGCCGCGCCGACACCGCCCGAACCCGCACCCGACGCCACCATGACCGCGTTGAACAGCGACACCGGACCCACTCCACTCCACTCCGTTCCCGTCGCCGCACACGGCGACGACGAGGCGAGGATGCTGTGGTGGGAGGGACTTCCACCCGATGTCGTGATCCTCGCCCCGTCGGTCGCCGCCACGCCGATGCGGCACCCGGAGGACACCTGGGCGATGCTGGTGCTGGCGGCGGACGTCCTGGACGACACCGACCCCGACCGAAACGGTGAGGTCGCCCTGTTCGCCGGCTGCTGGCTGCCCGAGCAGCCACCCGCCGCCGGCTGCGACGGTGATCTCGTCATCGTGCTGACCGCACCCGACGGCGAGTCGCCTCCGGACGACCTGGTCGACGTGGAGATGCTGCTCTCCTACCACGACCGCTGGCTCCGGGTCGGCGAATGGGAAGCGCTGGACCCGCGCTGGCCGTGGACGGTCGCGATGACCGACGCGGCCATCATGGGACTGCACACCGAGGCAACCGAGGTCGTCCCGACCTCGACAGGCCCGACGGTCGACCACCCCTTGCAGGGTTGGGGAGGCAACGGGGGCCTGACCGACCTGCTCACCGCCCGCCTGCTCCGAGCGGGCGAGGAGTTCATGTGGAACCGCCCGGGACACGGTGCCCGGCACACCGCCCGCATCCACTCCGACGGCACCCTGGTCCTCGCCGACGGCCGCGCCTACGCCAACCCCTCCGGCGCGCTGATCGCCCTCGGCGGCAAGAACCAGAACGGCTGGAAAGCGTGGAAACGAACCTCGGACGGACGCGCGCTCGGTGACCTGCGCGCCGAACTGCGGATCCGCCGAGGGCTGACCCTCGAACCACGACGACGATGACACCGGACACCGGACACCGGACACCGGACACCCGCACCCGCTGCGGGCGTCCGGTGTTCTCGATTCCCGGACCGGCCGCCCGGCGACGGCCACTCCGGGCTGTGCCACCGGAGAAGCGTTGTCGGCGGCCACGGGCGCGGTGTCGTCCTGGATCTTCGTTGCCGGGCGGCTTCCCGAGGAAGTCCGTGACAGCTGAAAGCTCGGTCTGATTTCCACAGGATTTGATCGTGCTGGAAGCAGCCTGTGCTCGTACTGCTTGACCACTTGCTCGCTCATGGGTGCCGGTGACCGGCATGAGAGTGCCTCGGAGCACCCGATCGGTCATGATGACCCTTTCACCCGGACAGGGGATGGGATGGGGCAACCAACACTCTTTCTGACGGTCGGGCTCCCGGCCACCGGAAAAACCAGTGCCGCGCGACGTGTGGAAATCGAGCACAAGGCGCTTCGCCTTACCAAGGACGAATGGGTGAAGGCCCTCTACGGGCACGAGAACCCGCCATCGGCCTCCGACGTGATCGAAGGACGGCTCATCGAGATCGGGCTGCGCGCCCTCGAACTCGGCATCAACGTGGTGATCGACTACGGACTGTGGGATCGGGACGAGCGCTCCGCGCTGCGGCAGGCAGCCGCGGACCTCGGCGCAAGGGTGGAGATGTACTACTTCGAGGTGTCCCCGGCCGAGCAGCGCAGACGACTCGACCAACGCCAAGCCGACGAGCCGGACACCACATGGCCCATGTCCGACGAGGAACTCGCCGAGTGGGCCTGCATCATCCAGGTCCCGACGCGAGGTGAACTCGACGGCAGCGAACCCGTTGACGACCCACCGGCCGGATTCGCATCCTGGGACGAGTGGCGCGGGCACCGCTGGCCGCCGACGGTCTCCTGACCGCCACCGCTCATCGACATGGGCACACGACCACCGGCACCTCACCCACGGTATGAGCGGATGGCGCGCTGTCTGCGGGTGAGGGGGCTGGCGTCCGCACCGGTTCGACGTTCTTCGCCCGGTTCGCCGAGCCCCCCGTGCACCGCGGGTTGCCGGGCTCTGCCACTGCATGGCTTTGGTTCGAGGATCTGGGCTGTGAGGTCGGGAGGGCCAGGAGTAGGTGGGCGGGGTGGGGCAGGTATTCGGCGATGCCGCCACCACCATTCCGCTCACCGGGATGAGCGTGTCGTCCCAAAGTGCGTTCGGCGGCATGAGAGTGCGTTGCCGGTTCTTGGCTGGGGCGGTGATGCCTTCGGCTAATGGTCGGGTTCTCGGGGTTCCGCAATGTTGCGGTTTCATGTCATGCCGAGTAGATGCAGACGGCGTCACAAATGAGCACCGCTCAAATTTGTCGAGTCGGGTTGTGGGGCGTGTGCTGTTGAGTGGGCGTGGCCTCGTAGCGGTAAGCGGGTGGGGTGCGATCATCGGCTGTCGGTTCACGGGCGTTGCGGCTTCCGGGCAGGGGTGGTCATGGCATTCGGTCGGGGTCGTGCCTGGTGGTTGGCGGGTGTGGCGGTGCTCGGTGGGGTGGTGTGGGCGCTGTTGCGGTTCGGTGTGCCGGTGGTCCTGACCGAGGAGGAGCACCCTGCCCGGCCGGTGGTGGAGGCGTTGAGCTGGTTCGCCGGTATCGCCGGCCTCCTGGTGGCTGTCGCGGCGTTGGTGGCGGCGGTGCGTCAAAGGCCGCGGGACAACACCGCGGTCGGCGATGAGCCCTCGTCCGCTCCCACAGCGGCGCGGACGCAGACGGCCACCGGTGGCGGTGTGGCGTTCACCGGGGACGTGACCGGGGGTTCGGGTTCGGGGTCGACCACCGGGGTGCACATCGGTGGGGTGGGAGGGCCGCCGGACCCTCCGGCGCCGACGCGACCGTAGGCCAGGCCACGTCGGCGACAACTCCACAGGCCACGGGCGCGGCGTCGCTTGCCGGGAACGTGACCGGCGGCGCGGGGCCCACGATCGGCGCCATGCAGGGCGGCACCCTGGTGCAGGGGAACCTGATCGTCGACGGGGCGGCCGTGCCGGTCATGGAGACGGTTGCGGCCGCGGCGGGGTTGGGAAGGCTTCCCACCGGCTCGGAGTTGTTCGTCGGGCGATCGGGAGAGCTGGAACGGCTGGACCGGGTGGTGGCGGGCTCGGGTCGGGCGGTGGTGGTCGCGGTGCACGGGTTAGGCGGGGTCGGCAAGAGCACCCTGGCCGCCCGCTTCGCCCACCTGCACGCCGGGCGGTACACGCTGGTGTGGTGGATCACCGCGGACACCGCCTCCGCGCTGGACGCCGGTCTGGCCGACCTGGCGAGCACCCTGGCCCCACAGGCGGCGGACCTGCCCTCGGAGCAGCGCACCGAACTGGGTGTGCGGTGGCTGGCCACCCACGACGGGTGGCTGCTGGTGTTGGACAACCTGACCGCGCCCGGTGACGCGGCGGGGTTGTTGGAGCGGGTGCGCACCGGCACGGTGGTGATCACCTCGCGCCAGGGCGGCGGCTGGCGGGGCGTGGAGACGGTCCCACTCGACGTGCTGCCCCCCGCCGAAGCCGTGGAACTGCTGACCCGCCTGGTACGGGCGGAATGGCCCGAGGCGGACCTGACCGACGCCGACCGGCTGTGCGCGGAGCTGGGGTGGCTGCCGCTGGCGGTGGAACAAGCGGGCGCCTACCTCACCCAGGCCCGCATCACCCCCACCGCCTACCTCGACCTGTTGGCGCGGTACCCGGCGCGGATGTTCACCGCCACCGCCGAAGGCGGCGACGCCCAGCGGACCATGGCCCGCCTCTGGCACGTCACCCTCGACCACCTCGCCGACACCCCGCCGGCCGGAGACCTGCTACGCCAACTGGCCTGGTACGCCTCCGACGACATCCCCCGCGACCTGGTCACCACCGGTACCGACGCGCCGGAGCCCGACGTCGTGGAGGCGCTGGGCAGGCTGGCCGCCTACAGCATGATCACCCTCACCGCCGACACCATCACCGTGCACCGACTCGTCCAGGCCGTCACCCGCACCCCCGACCCCGCAGACCCCCACCGCCGCCCCGACGACATCGCCCACGCCCGCGACACCACCACCACCGTCCTGGCCACCGCTCTCGCCGACGCCGCCCCAGGGCTCCCGGCAGACTGGCCCGTCTTCCGGACGGTGCTGCCCCACGCCCGCGCACTACTGGAACACACCCACCCCGACACCGACACCGCCCTGCTCTGCACCCTCGCCGACCGCCTCGGCCGCTACCTCAACAACCAGGGCGATCCCGCCACCGCCATCGCCCTGCACACCCGCGCCGCCCAAGGCCACGAACGCCTCCACGGTCCCGACCATCCGGACACGTTGATCTCCCGCAACAACCTCGCTGGCGCCTATCAAGCGGCGGGTGATCTGGGACGCGCGATTCCGCTGTTCGAGGCAACCCTGGCCGACTGCGAGCGGGTGTTGGGTTCTGACCACCGGAATACGTTGACCTCGCGCAATAACCTCGCCAGCGTCTATGAGACTGCGGGTGATCTGGGACGCGCGATCCCGCTATACGAGGCAACCCTGGCCGATCGGGAGCGGGTGTTGGGTTCTGACCACCGGAATACGTTGACCTCCCGCAACAACCTCGCCTGCGCCTACCGGGCGGCGGGTGATCTGGGACGCGCGATTCCGCTGTTCGAGGCAGCCCTGGCCGACTGCGAACGGGTGTTGGGCCCCGACCAACCGGACACGCTGAACTCCCGCAACAACCTCGCCTGCGCCTATCAAGCGGCGGGTGATCTGGGACGCGCGATTCCGCTGTTCGAGGCAGCCCTGACCGATCGGGGGCGGGTGTTGGGTTCTGACCATCCGGACACGTTGATCTCCCGCAACAACCTCGCTGGCGCCTACCGGGCGGCGGGTGATCTGGGACGCGCGATTCCGCTATACGAGGCAGCCCTGACCGACTGCGAACGGGTGTTGGGTTCTGACCAACCGGACACGTTGATCTCCCGCAACAACCTCGCTGGCGCCTACCGGGCGGCGGGTGATCTGGAACGCGCGATTCCGCTATACGAGGCAGCCCTGACCGACTGCGAACGGGTGTTGAGCCCCGACCACCCGATAACCAAGATAATCCGGTCAAATCTCGACTACGTAAAATCAACTTAAAATTTCCAGCAGGGTCAATGGTGCTGTCGTGCCAACAGGGTTGAACGTCCCGGCATCGGCATGAGCGAATGTTGCTCGAGAGGTGTCCGACCGCGTGCGCCTTTCGATGTATTTGGTTTAGCGATCATGTGACGGTCGTCTGCACGCGGAAGGGGTCAATTTTGTGCGGAAACCATGGTCGCATTAGAAGCCGTCGGACGGGTCGCCCCGGCGTAGTCGTCGCCGTGGTACCGGTGGTTGTCGATCTGCACCGGTTGGCCGAAGGTCGGGGCGTTGAGCATGAGTCCTGCGCCGATGTAGAGGCCGACGTGGTGGATGTTGTCGGGTGTGCCGTAGAAGACGAGGTCGCCGGGCAGCAGTGGCTGTCCGGTCGGGACGCGGGGACCTGCGTCGAACTGGGTCTGGGCGGTTCGGGGCAGCTCCATGCCGGCGGCGGCGTAGGCGGCCTTGGTCAGGCCTGAGCAGTCGAAGCCGGCGTGTCCGGCGTCGGGGCCGTTGCCGCCCCACACGTAGGGCAGGCCGCGCATACCGCAGGCGTAGTTGATCGCGGTGAGGGTGGCGGTGTTGGGTGCCTGGATGGCGTTGCAGTCACCGTTGCCGATGCTGCCGGCGGCTGCCCGGGCGTACTGGGCGGCGTGGTCGAGGACGAGGTCGACGTACCAGTCGGCGTGGTTGTAGGCGAAGATCGCAGCCTGCAGGTCGCCTCGTTCGACTCCTTCGTCGCAGAGCAGGAAGGCGGCGGCGTGGATGGCGTCGTGGGGGTTGTACCGCGAGGGCGGTGAGGCGCCGCCCGGTGGGATGCGGTGGGTGGCGATGACGCTGTCGAAGGTGGGGGTGAGGAACTGCATCGGCCCGCCTGCCCCGGCGGAGTTCTCGCCCTCGTGGACACCGGGCGCCCGGAGCCGGCCGTGGTCGGACTCGATCTTGCCGATCGCGGCGAGCACGGTCCAGTCCAGGCGGGGGCAGTGGGGTGCGGCGGTGAGGTAGAGCCGGCAGTAGTCGGGTGGGATGTCGGCGATCGGTGTGGTGCAGTCGACGGCGGTGTTCGACGGGCTGCCGAACAGCGTCTCGACCACGCTCTTCACTCCCATGCCGAGCAGGACGGGGATGAGCAGCAGCATCGCGGCGGCGGCGATGGCGAGCTTGGCGAGCACGGGCTCACCCCCTTCCCGGTTGGTGTGCTCCGCGCGACTCCGCCGCAGGCGGCATGGGTGGGGGCGGTGGGATCACCGGGTGCGGCGAGTTCGGCCGGAGTGCGGTGTCGTCGCCGGTGGTGGCAGGTGGTGGGAGGTGTGGCCAGGCGTCGGACAGGGCGGACAGCGTCCGCCGCCGGGCTCTTCCGGCCGGGATGTCGAGGGGGAGCCACACCTCGTCGGCGGGGCCGGGGTGGGTGGCGTCGGGGTCGAGCAGTTCGGCCGCGGCGGTGGCGACTGGCACCCGACCGGGGTCCTCCAGTTCGTGCCAGGTCCGGGTCAGCAGTCGGCGTGCGGTGGCCTCTCGGCGTGAGGTGGGCAGCCACACCAGCAGCGGTGTCGCGATCCCGGTGGCCTGGGCCAGCGCGGCGTAGCCGGTCAGCTTCCCGGCGAGCTTGGCCACGGGCTCGGTGCCGAAGTCGTACTCCAGGAACCACTCGACCTGTCGGTCGCCGTCGCGCCAACGGCCGTAGCCGTCGGGTTTGACCAGGTCGCCGAAGTGGCGGGCGCAGCGGGTCTCCGACCACCACACCGTCAGCTCCGGCTGCCGTCCGGGGTGGGGGTGGCGGGCGTGGTCGACCAGGGCGGTGAACCATTCGTTGACCCCGATGGTGTGCGCGAGGCGCAGGCTGTGGGCGACGCCGAAGACCCGGTCGTGCCGGTAGCCGAGGGTCTTGACGTCCAGGCCGTCCTCGGCGGCGAGCACCGCCGCACCGGCGGGGGCGAGCACGTAGTGCATCGGGGCGGTGCCGATGGTGACGAAGGGCTGGAAGCGGTCGACCACACCCCAGGTGTAGAGCTCGCGCAGTCGTTGGCGCCCGGACCGGAACGACGGGAACGCGAGGGCGGTGATCTGGTGGGCGGTGAGGACCCGGTGCTCCCAGAGCATCCGGGCGATCCAGCGGTCGCGCGGGGTCAGTCGCCAGGCCAGCACGGCCTGGTGCTCGGCGGTGTTGGCCGCGCGCGGGGTGGGCCGGGTGGGCTTGTGGCCGCGCAGGGCGCGCTGCCGGGTGGGATTGGTGATCATGACGGGCGCCTCCGAGTGGGTGCGGTGAAGTCGCTCCGGCGTATGCCGGGTGGGTGAAGGAAGAGGGCCGCGGCGCGGTCGAGCGGGCGCGTCAGGTGTTGCGGCGCGGATCGGTGCTGCGCGGGCGCACGGCGGGTTCGGTCCGGCTCGATGGCGCCGGCCGGGTGCCGGAGTCCGGGGTGGTGCCGGTCGGGTGCGTGCGTGCGGTGCGGCGTGCGACGGCGCGGATCTCCCGGGCCCGCCCGGGTACGGCTGGTGGCAAGGGTTGGGTGCGCATGGTGAACGGCTGCGTTTCTTCGCCGCCCAGGACCAGGCGCACGGCGGCGTGGTAGACGCCGAGGTGGGCGAGGTCGTGGTCGGTCAGGCGTGGTGCGGTGTGGCGGGACAGCTCGCGCGAGTCCTCGGGGGAGGCGTTGAAGAAGATCTTGGAGCGGGCGTTGGTGGACATGCCCTCGCGCAGTTCGCGGGGGAGTTGACCGAGGTGCTGGTGGGCCAGCGTCATCGCGACCCGGAACCCGCGGGCCTCGGCGAGCATGTCCTCGATCGGGTAGGGCAGGTTGAGGAAGTTGTGGCACTCGTCGATCACCAGGCTCGCGTCGCGGCGCTCGCGTTGCGGGGTGCGGGCGCGTGCGGTGGTGGCCTGCCAGGTGCGGGCGACGACCAGCGATCCGATCAGCCGGGTGGTCTCCTCGCCGAGCGAGCCTTTGGGGATGCGGACCAGGCAGATGCCGCCGTCGAGGACTTCGGTCATGTCGACGGTGGAGTGGCCGCCGGCGATGGCGTCGCGGACGAAGGGGCGCAGCAGGAACGCGCGGAGTTTGTTCATCAGTGGGCTGATGGCCTGGGAGCGGGCCGAGTCGGTGAGTTCCTCGTACCAGGTCCAGAAGCCGCGCAGGACCGGGTCGGCGACGCCGGCGGTGACGCGGGTGCGGAATGCGGTGTCGGCGAGGAGTTTGGGCAGGTCGGCGAGGGTGGCGATGCCGTCCTGGGTGCGCAGGGTGAGGCAGGCGGCGCGCATGACGTCGTCGGTGCGCGGTCCCCAGAACGCCGAGTAGACCCGCCGGAACACCGACACGAGGTTGTCCACGGTCAGGTCGGTGTCCCCGCCGTCGAGGGGGTTGAGGCAGGGTGGCCGGGAGCGGCTGTCGGCGTCGAAGATCACCACCCGCTCGGCGGCCGAACGCGGAAGCCGCGAGAGCACGTCGGTGACCAGGTCGCCCTTGGGGTCGATCAGCACGATGCCGCGTCCGGCTTCGGCGTCGGCGAGGATCATGGTGCCCAGCAGGGTGGACTTGCCGGAGCCGGTCGCGCCGATGACGTGCAGGTGGTGGCGGGCGTCGGGGACGCGCAGGGCGACGGGGCGCTGGTGGCCGGTGTCGGTGATCCCGATCGGCTTGGCCTGCGGTCCGGGTGTGGCGATACCGGGCGGGGGTGCGACGGCGCGGGCTCCGGCGCGCTGGACGCCGGGGATGGCGGCGTCGACGGGCAGGTGGGCGATCGCGGCCAGCTCCGGAACCGAGAGCAGGTCACCGTGTCCGAGGCGGCGGGAGTCGATGACCCGGTCGGGGTGGCGCAGGCGGCGTCGCCGGTAGTGGTTGTGCTCGGTGTAGGAGGCGAACGAGGAGGCCAGCGCGTGGGCCCGGCCGCGGGCGGTGTCCCGGGCCTGCCGGAACTCGGCCTCGCCGCTGCCTCTGGGCAGCAGGGTGGCCACGGCGTAGCGCACGACGGTCTCGAACTGCGACCCGCGCTGCTTGGCCACGATGGCGCGGTTGTGCGCCGCGTACTCCAGGCTGGTCTGCGGGTCGCTGTGCAACACCCCGGTCTTCGGCCGCGCCGCCGCGGAACGCCGTGACCGGCCGCCGATGCCGGGGGTGATCGCGTCGAGCAGGCGACCGACCAGGCGGGTCGAGCCGCCGGTGTGCACCCGGCGGGCGGCGCGGCGGGCTTTCTGGACGCGGCGGCCGGTGACCGGGCGGGCGAGGATCTGCACGCAGGCGTGCTCGTCGCGGGCCAGCCCGACCGGCGCGCCGAGCAGGGCGCGGATCGGGTCGGCGTCGAAGCTGCTGCGGATGGGCAGCGCCTCGGGGCGGGCCAGCCGCAGCTCGCCGCCGACCACCAGCCGCCGCCGGCCCTCGGCCGGTGGCGGCAGGGGCGGCTCGGCGGGTCCGACGCGGGTGTGGGCGCCGGGCCAGGCGGCCTCCACGGCGCGTTCGACCAGGCCGGGCGGGATGACGCCGGGCACCCACAGCCGGATCGCGACCCCGGCCTCGGAGAAGAGGTACTCGCAGGCGATGTGCGGCTGTCCGGTGGACGCCCGTCGCCACCCGGGCCGCAGCAGCCCGACGAGGTTGGACCACAGCGCCGCCCCGCCCGCGGGATCGACCGTCGGCGGGGCGAGCACGGTGACCTGACGGGCGTCGGCCAGCAGCAGCCCGTGGCAACGCCGACCCCACCACCACCGGGCCAGCACGGTCGCGGAGACGAGCACGGTGAGGACCGGGGCCGCGATCGGACCCCACTCCAGCGCGAGGTCACGCAGCCGCTCCAGCAGCGTCGACAGGGCGCCGCCGGGGTCGCGCAGGTAGTCCTCCAGCCACCCCGCCGCCACCGCAGTCGACGACCTGGGAACCGGGGTGTCGGCGTGGGAAAGCGAGTCCGGTGGCTGATCGGAAGCAGCCGGTACCCGGGCAGGTGTTCGAGGCGACATGAACGAGTCCCTTCACGGGAAAGGTGCGCTCAAGGCGCAGGCGGCAAAATGGAGCGCTCCGGGTCAGGCGGCGTCGAGGCGGATCTCGCCGGCGTCGGAGTCGAACTCGCCTTCATCGGCCCGGTAGTCGTCCCCGTCGAAGCCGAGGTCGACGAACGGGGCGTCGGCCTGCTCGCCCGTCTCGCCGGTGTCGGCGTAGGCGGCGAGTTCGGCCGGGTTGCTGGTGACCAGGTGGTGCTCGGTCGGGGAGGCGATGGCGTGGAACGCCACTCGCTGCGTGCCCGCCGACAGCAGGCCCTGTCCGCGGTCGGCGGAGAGCAGAAACTGCCGTTCCCCGGCGGAGAGGTCGAAGGTCCGGGTGATCTCGTCGATCGCCTGGGACGCCTGCCGCAGCAGGATCTGGGTGGCCGCGTTGGCCACGACGGCCTTGCCCAGATCGCTGCCGAGCACGTCGGCGGTGTCCTGGGTGGCCACCGTCAGCCCGGCCCAGTGCTTGCGGGAGGACTTGGCCATGCGGAACAGGAACTCCGCGCCGGAGGGCTCCCGCATCAGCAGCCATGCCTCGTCGACCACGACCAGGCGCGGGCGGCGGATGGCCGGGTTGGACACCCTCCTCCACACCGCGTCCAGGGTCAGCAGCGTGCCGATGCCCTTGAGCTCGTCGGGTAGGTCACGCAGGCTGAACACCACCAGGTGGCCCTCGGGGGTGACGCTGCTGGGCCCGTCGAACAGCTGCGCGAAGGCGCCCTCGACGAACGGGTGCAACCTCGCCGCCAATTCGCCGGCGGGGCGGTCACCGGCATCACCCGAATCCGCCAGCCGGTCGCGCAGGGTGCGCAGAGTGGGGGAGGGGCGGGTCCAGGTTCGCGGGTCGGCGGTGATCCCCACCGACTGGTAGGTCGCGGCGATCGCCCGGTCCAACGTCGCCCGTTCGGCCGCCGCCGGCTCACCTCCGAGGAGCACGGCGAGGACGGTGTGCAGGAACAACGACCGGCGCACCAGCGCGTCCTTGGGCGCGGTGCGCCGGCCGTCGGCGCGGGTGTGGACGGGCAGGTCGAACGGGTTGAGGCGCACGCCGCGTGCGCCGAGGTGGACGTAGGTGCCGCCGACCGCGGCGGCCAGCCGGGCGTACTCGTCCTCGGGGTCGACCACGGCGATCTCGACACCCCGGTACAGGCTGCGCAGCAGCTCCAGCTTGACCAGGTAGGACTTGCCCGCCCCGGAGCGGCCGAGGATGACGCTGTTGTGGTTGTGCATCCCGTCGCCGAACCGGTCCCAGTGCACCAGCCCCTGGGAGCCGATGTTGTAGCCGTAGAGCACCCCCGAGGGGGCGGTCACGGAGGTGGGGTCGGGTGCGGGGAGGTCGGGGCTGGTGAACGGGAACGCCGCCGCCAACGCCGAGGTGTCGAACGTGCGGCGCATCCCGATCAGGTCCAGGCCCATCGGCAGGGTGGACACCCACCCTTGCAGGGACCGGTAGGTGGTGTGCTTGGCGTCGAGCAGCAGCGAGGCGCACAGCGACCGCAGCGCGGCCACCTCGTCGACGAGGTCCTTGTCGGAGGTGGCGTGGACGGTCAGGTAGAGCCCGACGCGGAAGAGTTTTCCCTCGCCGCGGGCGACGCGGGAGGACAGGTCGTAGGCGTCCTCGGTGGCGGCCTCGACCCGCGGGTCGAACAGGCGCCCGTGCTCGGCGGTGTGGCGCCGTCCGGCCTCCAGCTTCGCCAGCTGCTTCTTGAGCCGGGAGGCGGCGGTGACCGGGTCGATCGGTTCCACGTGCAGCGAGACGTCCAGCCGGCCGGGATAGGTCAGCAGCGGCGCCAGCCAACCTGGGTGCACCTCGCGGGGGAAGCCGACCACCGCGAAACTGGAGACCCAGTCACCGCCGACCTCCAAATGTCGGGCCGCGACCGACAGGGCGTCGGGGGTGAACGCGGCGGCCGCGGACGAGACCGCCGCAGTGGCTGGGCCGGTGTGTCGTGTGCGGGCCATCAGGACCGCCCCCTGTCGTCATCGTGGGTGTGATCCCAGTCGTCGTCCCAGTCGTCGAGGTCTTCGTCCTGTCCGGACGTCGCTGCGACGGACGGGGTGGCCGTGAAGGACGTGGCGTCGTAGTCGCCGTCCGGGCCGGAGGTGGTGGTGATGACCTCGTCCGCGCCGGCCAACCCGGCGGACGGGGGCAGCAGGCTGTCGGGGTTGCACGCCGTGGCCAGCACCGCCGTGGCCTGCCCGGCGTCGAGCGGGGTGATCACGATCCCGGCCGGGGACAGCAGCTCGATCGCCTCGCCGAGGCGGCGCACCAGACGCGACTCGCCCGCCCGCCGGGCCCCGGCGTCGACCTGCCTCGTCTGCTTGCGGCGTCCACCCGTCATCGTCGCGAGCACCGCCAGCGGGCCGGGGCCGCCCAAGCCGTCGGTCGGGGCGGCGACGCCGAGCGGTTCGCGCAGCACGAGCAGCACCTGGCGGCGCAGCAGCTCCGCCTGTCGGCCGAGCTGGTCCAGGTAGTCGGCGTGCTCGAGGGCGGCGGCCTCCAGCGCGGGGTGCGGCAGCCCGCCCGCGCGCTCGCGCAGCTCGGCGATCCGGGCGGACAGGTCCAGGCGTTCGGTGCGCACGAGCACCTGCACCGGCGCGGTCAGCGAGTGCAGGTAGCGGCCGAACGAGGCGACCAGCGCCTCCTGCTCGGTCGGGGTACGCAGCGCGAAGTTCACCGTCGAGGCGACCGCGACCACCGCCAGCCCGTCGCCGCCCAGGTCGACCACACCGGTCTCGGTGACCGCCTCGGCCGGCAGCCGCAGCGCCGAGGGCGACACCCGCCCCGACCGGTCCCTGCCGCTCTCGTCCCGGCTTCCGGCTTGTTCGGCGTTCGGTGTGAGCCACGCGGGTGCCGGGCACACGCCCTCCGGCGCGGCCACCCGGTGCCGCGGAGCCAGGCGCTGGCGGATCGCGGCGACGAGGAGCTTGTCCATCGGCACGCCGTCGCGGCAGCCCAGCGCGAGCAGCGCCGACGCGGCGCCGACCGGCACGGCGACGGCGATGAACACCGGGACCGGGACCAGCGTGCGGGTGGTCGCCCAGAGCAGGTAGAGCACCGCCCCGGCGGCGGCGAGGATCGCCAGCTGACGTGCGGTCAACGGACCCAGTACGCGGTCGTGCATGTCCACGTCGGCCGGGATGCGCACGGGTGCGGTCATGACGCCTTACCTCCGGGCTTGGGCCTCGGCCGGGACGCCGGCGGCGGTGGATTCGGCGGTGGCGTCGTCGACGACCTGGGCGGCTTGGGCAGGTCCAGCGGCAGCCGCAGCTGCCGCCCGGTGCGCGGGGCGATGCGGGGCGGGGGCGCCGGCGGTGGGGTGGGTGCGGGTTGGGGCGCGGGAACCCGCCGCACCCCGTCCAGCGGCAGCGGGTACTGGCCGCTGCGGGTCGGCCGGTTGCGCTGGTGGGGATCGAAGGGAAGCTCCGGCTGGACCACTCGGCTGCGCGTGCGCGGTGGTGCCGGAGGAGGTGGTGTCCGAGGCTGTGGTGTTCGAGGCGGTGGGGGAGCGGTCGGGCGCGGCACCCGGCGCACGCCGTCCAGGGGCAGCGGGTACTGCCCGGACCGTGCCGGGCGGTTGCCCTTGTACGCGTCGAACGGCAACTCCGGTTGCCCGTCCTTGCTTCCGCGGGCCGGGCGCCGCGCACCGGTGTCGGGCCCGGAGGACGAGGCCGGTGGCGAGGTGGTGCGCTGGACGTCCAAAGGCAGTCGGTACTGCCCGTCACGGTCCAGCACCGGCTTGTTCTCCGGCCAGTCGTCACCCAGCGGCAGTGCCAGTTGGCGGCCCCGTGGAGCCGACGTCTTCGGTGCCGGACCGGGCTTCGGCTTGACCGTGGGCCCGGTCGTCGGGCGGGTGCGGCGCACGCCGGGCAGCGGCAGCACGTACTGGCCGGTTCCGGTGGTGCGCGGCTGGGCGTACGGGTCGGGCGAGCCGCCACCGCCTCGGTCGCGTCCACCCCGGTTGCCGCCTCGGCCACCGAACGGACGGGACCTGGCGCTCCCGCCGCCACCGTGCCCGCCGACCAGACCGAAAAGTTTGTAGGCGACGAAGGACTTCACCAGCGACCCGACCAGACCGCGCCTGCCGCCTCCGCCGCGCACCGAGGACAGCACCCAGAACGGGATCTTGAACAGGATGTACATCAGCGCCAGCGCGACCAGCAGGTTGACCACACCGGAGGGGGTCGGGCCGAACAGGGTGAACCCGCCGGGGGCCAGGAACACCGTCAACGCGGTGATCAGCGTCAGGCTCTGGGCGAGCTGGATGGCCAGGCAGCCGCCGTAGGCCCTCCACCACCAGTGGGCGATGCCCTCGGTCTGCTCCAGGGCGTGGAACATCAACACCAGCGGGGCGCCGGCGATCAGGATGACGGTCAGCGCCACGCGCACCACGTAGGTGACCAGCAGCGCCACCAGCATCCCGGCGAGGAAGATGCCGAGCAGGTGGATCCAGATGCCGCCGACGAGGCTGTTGAGCACCAGGTCGCGCAGCGCCTGCCCGGCGTCGGCGCCGACACCGCCGCCCATGACGGCCTCGACGCCGGCGTTGGCAAGCCGGATGCCCGTGCCCGCCACCCACAGCGACAGCGCCCCGGCCAGGAACCCGACCACCAGCCGCGGCGCGATCTCCTTGACCGACTGCCGGGTCTGGACGGTCTGATAACCCATCGCGATGATCCCGGCGAGCACGACCAGCAGCCCGTAGGAGGCCAGCAGGATCTGCCAGGAGTTCTCCCACAGCTCACCCACCCGCGGCAGCGACTCCGGTGTCGGCGTGGTCAGCAACGTGCGGGACAACAGCTCCAGCAGCGGGTCGAGCGCCTCGGTGACGATGCCCCGGAAGAACCCGTTGACCGCTTCGGTGAAGCAGGCGCCCAGATCGGTGATACCGCACTCGTCCTCCGGCTCCTCGCCCTGGCCGGGTTGCCCGGTGCCGGGATCGGTCGGCGGCGTCGCGCTGCCGGACGGGGTGAGGCACTCGGGTCGCAGCGATCCCGGGAAGCAGGCGGTGGAGGTCGGTGTCCCGGTCGGCAACGGCAATCCGGAATCCGAGGTGGTGGGCGGCGGCTGGGGTTGTGCGGCGGCCGGTGGAACCGGTGGGCCAAGGCCGACGGCCGCGACGGCAAGGACACCGCCCAGTCCGAGGACCAGGCTCACCACCGGCACGACCAGTGCCCGGCCGAGCCTCGTGCGAGGCTCACGCACTGCGCGGCGAGGGCTTGTGACCGCGGACGTGGACATCTCCCGGCCGGCCGCCGCCGGCGACCCGCGGTGTGTGTCCGCTACGAGGAGCAGCGAGTCGACAGTGGGGCCGACCGGTGTGCGATGCGCCGTGGACCTGATCGATGGGCGCATCGCTCAGGCCCCCACGATGCCCTTGAGCACGGTGACGACCAGTGGCGCGAGCGCGGCCAGGGCGTAGCCGATGCCGGCGGCCTTGAACGCCTCCTTCGACTTCTCCTGCTCGCCCGGGTCGCCGCCGCCGAACACCCGACGCACGCCGCCGACGGTGAGGAACACCGTCGCCAACCCGGCGAGGATGCCCATCAGCCAATTGCGGATGTTGGTCAGGACCTCCTCCACACTTGCCGCGACCGCGAGCACCACGGTGTCCGCCTGCGCGGCCGCGGCGCAGCACGGCAGGGCCAGCGCGACCAGCCCGACGAGCACCAGCGCCCGGGAAGGCACACCGCGCCGGCGACCGTCGCGGAACCTGGTGGGCACGGGACCCCGCCGCTGGACACCGGGTCGACAGCGGTGGCGGGACAAGAGCGGGGCTGGGGTCAGGCGCATCGTGACGCTCCCTGAGTCGGGTCCGACAGCCGCTGCGGCGGCCGGGGCGAGGAGGTGGTGGGCGCGGGAGCGACCGGCCGCCTCCCGCACCCCTGAACTCCGGAAAACCGGCCCCGCGGGGACACGCCGCCACGGTTTTCCTTCGCCGAACCCGCCTTCAGCTCCGTAACGCTGCGTGACAGGGTGTCGGGTGTGGTCGAGTGGTCGGCGGCGTCGGTGACGAGCACCGCGTCGGCCACCCGGATCGCCAGGTCGTCCTCGCCCGCACCGGGGTGCGCGGTGTCGCGGGCGTTCTCGCGCAGGTAGGCCGCGAGGCGGTGCTCGGCGCGCCGGCGGGCCTTCTTCGCCGCCTGGTGGGAGAGGTCGCGCGCCACCGCGGCCTCGGCCAGCGACACACCTTCCAGGCGGGTGGCACCGATCAGTTCGGCCTCGGCGGCGGTGATCGCCCGCTCGGCGACGGCACGGGCGAGGACGAAGTCCGGATGCCCCCATGGGGGTGGCGGCGCCGTCGAGCGCAGCCCGTGGCCGGAGGGCACCGGCGCGTCGAGCGCCTCGCGCACGCACGCGTGACCGGCGCGGTAGGCGGTCCACCGCAGCCGCAGCATGATGCGCGGCCGACGCAGATCGACCTCGCCCAACCCGGCGACGAACCCCGCGAGCACCGCGGCGTGGATGTCGCCCGGGTCGCCGGCGAAGCGCGCCGACAGAGTCGCGGCGATGGAGGTCAGCGCGGGCAGCGCGACACCGACCGCGCCCACGGTCCAGGTACCGCCCTCGGTGCGGGCGAGCAGCACCAGGTGCGCCCACACCGCGTCGCGCACGGTCTGCGGGCAACCCCGGCGCAGCAACCGGTCACGCACCTCGTTGAGCGGCACCCGCCGCGCCGGCAGACCGGGAAACAACCGGCCGTCGACGCCCACCGGATGCGGGCCGGTAACCAGCCACTCGAACGCGGCACGGGCGGCGTCCAACGGCATGTGATCGCGCTCGAAACCCGAGCGTGGAACAGCGTCACGAGAACTCATGGCACGACTCCGAAGCGGATGGGAATCAACGACCCGCCCAGGACGCCACGATGGGTGGTACCGAACACTGACCACACTGGTACCGCAGAGGTACCGATGATCTGCCGAAGACCGCCTCAAGATCGAACACCGACACCGGTGTCGATCAACAGGAACCCAAGGCGCTGATCCGCAGCGCTGTCACGGTCACGCCGTTTCAGCTGCGCTGATGCAGCGGCGGTGCCAGTTCGGTACCAGTTCGGTCATACCTGTGGGCAACCGTCGGCCACTGGCCCGCGACGTCCTCGCCGGCGGCGCTCGCACACGGGAAGAAATCACTTCAGGGCGTCCTGTCGAGGGCGAGGTTCCCTTGCCCAAGCAGACAGGCGGGAGCCACGTCCGGCATTCGACCGATGGTGAAAGTCACCGGAAAAGGTCAGGTCCGTATGTCCCCGGAGGACCTGTATTTCGGAGTTCAGGGATGTCATCAGCCCCTCGTACCGACCGGGCGCACCCCGCCCGCCGAAGGGATACCCCGTGACCCGACCCGACCACTCCGGCCGCCGCTCACCCCGGCGACGTACCGACCCCGTCCCCGCCGCCCCGAGTCGTCCCGGTGGGTGTCGAGGCGTAGACCGCCGTCCCTGGCCGACCGCCCCGACCACCACCCGCGTCAGCCCCGGCAAGCCCACCGCCACGAGGTCGCGCGGCTCGGCCACGACACCGACCCCGGCGACCGTCTGGACCGCCGGCCCGGCACCGATCGACCTCGAGGCCACCTGGCCCGCGGCGCTCGTGCGGCGGATTGTCACCTCGTTCAGCGAGCCCCACTCGCGGGTCGTGCTGCTGACCCGGCCGACCCCCAACCGGCAGCGGCCACGGCCCACCCCGGTGGGAAGCGACGGCGTCGTCCACCACGCGCCGAACACCGAACCGGATCCCGAGCTGGCCGACGCCGTGCACGCCGTCGAACGCCTCGGCCGCACCGTGTGCGTCGAGCACGTCCCGGTCGGCCCGACCACCGCCGGCCCGACCTCCCGACCGCCGTGGGCCGACTCGGGCAGCGGCACCGGACCAACTCCCGCGACCGCCCCGACCATGCCTGCGGCCACCGACGGGATGACCACGGCGAGGACGGAGAGGCGACCTGGCGACGCCGTCGACCTGATCATTGCCGGCTTCCGCCCGGAGCGCTCCGGCGACCACGCGGCCGACCTCGCCGCGCTCTACGCGGCCCGTGTGCTGCGCGTCGGCGGCATCCTCGTGGTGCTCACACACTGTGACTGGACGAGGGGTGAACTGGTCGACCCGAGCGGCGCGGTCGTGACCGCCGGACAGAACGCCGACCTGCTCTACCTCCAGCACATCGTCGCCGTCCACACGCCTCTGCGCGACGGCCGCTTCCACCTCGCCGACACCCCTCCCGGCGAGCACTGCGACGGCTCCGGCACCGGTGACGCGCAGGCTCGTGCCCGGCACCGCGCGCTGGTGCGCGGGCTGCCCGAGCCGCATCGGCGCATCCACTCCGACGTCCTGGTCTTCGCCCAACCGCACGACCGCCAACCGCCCTCGACGCTGTCCACCGACCCGTCCGTCGACGACGGAGGCACCCGATGAGCGCCGCACCTGTCCCCGACCCGGCACGCCTGCGACGACACCGCCGGGAAGGCAGGCCCGTGACACACGATCACGCCGCCCAACCACCCGCCGACACCCCGATCGACAACACCGGAACACCGGCCGACGAGCCGGCCGCCCTCGCGGACACGACCTCGACAGACAGCGCGCGCGTCGACCAATCGAAGTCCTCCGCGGCCTCGGTGTGGACCACCGCCCAGTCCTCCCCGGCGACCCAGCGCAAGAACACCTACGTCCCGGAGTCGACCGCGCATCCGGCCAAGATGCTGCCCGAGGTCGTCCGGCACGCCGTCGCCCACTACACCGAGCCGGGCGAGTTGGTGCTGGACCCGATGTGCGGCATCGGCACCACTCTCGTCGAAGCCGTCCGCCTCGGCCGCCGCGCCATCGGGGTGGAGTACGAACCCCACTGGGTCGAGGTCGCACAAGCAAATCTGGAGCTCGCGCGGGAGCAGGGCATCGACCACGATGCGCGGGTCTTCCAGGGCGACGCCCGCCAACTCCTCACCCTGCTGCCGCAGCAGTACGTCGGCCAGGCGGCGCTCGTGGTGACCTCCCCGCCCTACGGGCCCTCCACCCACGGACAGGTCGCGGTGGCGCCCGGGGCGGGGGTGCAGAAGTACCACCACCTCTACGGCAACACCCTCGACCGCGGCAACCTCGCCAACATCGGCCACCACCGGCTGCTGGCCGGGTTCACCCGCATCCTCGCCGCCCTGCGCACCTTCCTCAAGCCGGGCGGGCACATCGCCATCACCATCCGCCCCTGGCGCGAACACGCCGAACTGATCGACCTGCCCTCCCAGATCCTCGCCTGCGGCCGTGCCGCCGACCTGATCCCGGTGGAGCGCAACGTCGCGCTGCTGGCCCGCGCCGCCACCACCGACCTGGTGACGCGAGGCAGCTTCTTCCAACGCGACTTCATCCGCAAACAGCGCGAGGCCGGGCTGCCGCTGCACCTGATCGCCCACGAGGACGTGCTGGTATTTCGCACCAAGCTGCACAGGCCCGCCAACGAACCCGCCACGGACATGACCGCTCCCAGGCGGCTCCACCCGACACGACCCGTCTACAACACCGACGACCGGCCAGACCAGGAAGACCGGGCGGCATGACCCGCCAACCCGCCCGCCCGGCACGCACACGCCCGGCACGTCGACTCGCCCTCGTCCCGACTCCGGCGGTAACGGCGCAGCAGGAACCGAAGACCAGTCCGGCCGCCGGATCCGTCCCGGTCGTGGGCTCGTTGTGCACCGGCTACGGCGGCCTGGACCTCGGCGTGCTGACCGCCTTCGGCGGCGGCCGGATCGCCTGGGTCGCCGACCCCGACCCGCACATCGAACAGATCCTCGCCGCCCGGATGCCGGGCGTTGCCAACCTCGGCGACCTGCGGCACATCGACTGGGCGGCGGTCGAGCCCGTCGACGTGCTCACCGCGGGGTTCCCCTGCCAGGACATCTCCGCCGCGGGCAAGCGCGTGGGAATCGAGAAGGGAATCCGCAGTGGGTTGTGGGCCGACATTGTGGCGGGTCTTCGCCTACTACGACCCGCGCTGCTCGTGCTGGAGAACGTCGCCGCGCTTCGCTGGCGCGGGGGAGGACTGCACCGTGTACTCGGCGACCTGGCCGAAGCGGGGTATGACGCGGCATGGCGTAGCGTCCGCGCCGCCGACGTCGGAGCCGCCCACCGCCGTGAGCGGATCTTCCTGCTCGCCTGGCCACGCCTACCCCGAACCGGCTGGGCAGACGCGTATGCCACCGGCGCCGGCCGCGCACGACGGCTCGTCGAACTGGCCCGCCGCCGACGGGCAGGGCGGACCGCCGCTGCCGGAGAAGGTCCGGCTGCTGCCCACACCCAGGGCGTCGGACACCGGGACAGCGGGTCGCAAGGCGGGGACGGGATTCCGGCCGCCACTGTCACAGCAGGTGCTCCCACTGGTGGAACGCGAGGCGCTGCTGCCGACACCGCGGGCCACGGACGGCACGAAGGGCTGCCCCGCGCAACGGGGCTCCAAGGGCGACCTGATGCTGCCCTCGGCGGTCATCCAACTGCTCACCCCGACCACGGGCCAACCGGACGAAGCCTCCCCGCAGCCGCACCCGAGCCGGGTGACACGACCACGGACCGGTCGATCGCCGCGCCGTCGCCGCAGCCGGTGAACTGGGGTGCCTACGAGGCGGCGATCCGCCGCTGGGAGACCCTGCTCGGCCGCCCGGCGCCGTACCCGATCCAACCCGGCAACCACGGCCGCCCGGTGCTCGCACCCGCCTTCGTCGAACACCTCATGGGACTACCGCCCGGCTGGGTCACCGACCTCCCGCTGCCCCGCACCGCACAACTGCGCGCCCTGGGCAACGGCGTGCTCCCACAGCAAGCCGCCCATGCGGTGACGCTGCTGATCGACGACCTCGCCGAACTCCTCGATGTCGACACGCGGCGCGGGACCGAACAGGAGAGGACCGCGGCATGACCAACCCGAACCAGGCAGTACCCGCTCTCGGACCCGCGTTGCGGCTGCTGTCGCTGGGCGCCGGGGTACAGAGCACGACCGTGCTGCTGCTGGCCTGCGAGGGCGAGATCCCGCGCTTCGACGTGGCCCTGTTCGCCGACACCGGCTGGGAACCCCGCGCCGTCTACGCCACCCTCGACCGGCTCACCGCGCACGCCGAGCAACACGGCATCCCGGTGCGTCGCGTCTCGGTGGGCAACATCCGCGCCGACGCGCTCGACCCGAAACACCGCTTCGTCTCCATGCCCCTGCACACCCTCAACCCCGACGGAACGCGAGGACTGGCACGCCGACAGTGCTCAGTTATCTGCACCATCTCCCGCTGGTTGATCATGGCGCTCCACGTCGTGATCAAGGAGAAGCCAGTGGACCTTCGCCGTCAGCTCATGGAAGGCCGTGCGTCCGTGCCCCGAATCGGATCAGTCATCAAGGTGGAGCGCGTTCATCCACCGTTCGTCGTGCTCGACCAAGCGGGCATTGAGGTCGGGGACGTCACCGAGTATCTGCGGGACTTGGCGTTGGGCTACGGCAGCCCGCTGACCTGCCGTAGCTACGCGTTCGGGCTGTTGCGGTGGTTCCGGCTGCTGTGGCTGCTGGGCGTGGTCTGGGAGAAGGCGACCGAGGCCGACGTCGCCGTTCTGGTCGGCTGGCTACGCACCGCGCCGAACCCACAGCGTCGGCGGGGCGGCGCCAACACCAGCGGGCCTGGAGCGATCAATCCGCGGACCGGCAAGCCGACGTTGGCGGCTGGCTACGCCCGCACGACGGTCAACCATGCCCTGTCCTCGGTGAGCGGGTTCTACGAGTACCACGGCCATCACGGCCGAGGCCCGGTGGTCAATCCGGTGCCGTCCTCGCCGCAACGCCGTCGTGCGCTGGCCCACTTGAGCCCATTGGTGCCCAAGCCGGTGGTGGGCAGGGCACGGCTGCGGCAGCGGGTGGTGCAACGGGCACCACGGGCGATCCCGGATCGGCTGTGGGACGAGTTGTTCGACGCGATGGGCTGCGAGCGCGATCGCGCGTTGTTGGAGTTCTCCGTCTCCAGTGGAGCTCGCGCCGCCGAGTTGCTGGGCGTGACACCGGACGACCTGGACTGGGCCGGGCGCCGGATCTACGTGGTGTCCAAAGGTAGCCGCGAGCGAGAGGCGGTCCCGGCCTCGCCGCAGGCTTTCGTCCGGCTGGCGCTCTACTTCGACGAGATCGGCACACCCGCACCGGGCGAGTCGATCTGGCGCACCCGGCGCGGCCAGGACCGGCCGTTGACCTACTGGGCGCTGCGACGGATCTTGCAACGCGCCAACGCGGTCCTGGGAACGAACTGGACCTGGCACGACGCCCGGCACACCGCCGCGACCCGGATGGCCAACAGCGGGACGCTGACCCTGCCGGAGGTTCAGGCCATCCTGAGGCACGCCAACATCCAGACCACCAGCCGCTACCTGTCCGTCGGGGTGGAGGAGCTGTTCGACAAGCTCACCGAGCACTACACCCGGCCGAAGCCGCAAACCCACTTCCCGACCGGCTACGCCGCCGCCGACATCGAGGCGGTGTTCGGTGCCTAAATCGCCCACCAGCACCACGACTGGCCACAGCCGCCGGCACCGGCACGGCCCGGTACTGGACGAGCTGGGCTTCGCCAGCCGGTTCGTCTCCGGCAGGATCGAACCCCAACCGGCTATCGCGGCTACGCCTCCGCGCCCGGCCGGCGAACTCGGCCGCGCACCCATCGAGCGCATCGTCCGCCTGGTGACCACGGCCTGGGAGGGCGCGCCGGCCACCTGCCAACAGCGTGGACAGGCCGCCGGGATCGTCCTGACCTACCTGACCGACTACCCAGGCCAGACCTGGCAGGAGCGGTGGGACGCCAGCCCGATGGGCCGGGGCGAGGTCAACGCCGGCGTCCTCGGTTCACGACGCGAGACCGGTATGGCGATCGGACAGGGCCTGCGGTCGTTGTTCTGCCTGCGGGTTCTCCAGCCGTCACTGCTGGCATTCCGACTGAACACATTCCACGAGTACGGGCAGTTCTTCGTCGCAGCCCAAGGTGATCCGCTGCTGGAGAAGTTCGCAGAGCAGGTCGCCGCGTCCGACCTGTCGTGGGCGCACCGGCGGGAAGCCCTGTTCGACGTGTGCTGCCTGCTCACCGTTCAAGGCGTCAACCTCGCCGACCTCACCCCGGCCGCGTTGCTGCACTACGGGCACGAGACCCGCCGCGTCCGCGCGATCCTCCATCCCGGGAAGAGGACATCCAACCGGTTCGCCGGCCCGTCGGCCTGGAACATCCTGCACCAGATGGGCCACTTCCCACCGGAGGCACCGTCCACCATGCGCGCGGCACTGTCCCGGGGTCAGCTCACCATCGAGCAGTTGGTCGATCGCTACCCGATTCGCAACCGGTCGGTGCGGCAACTGCTCATCGACTACTTCACCCGCCGCTCCGCCGACACCGACTACGCCTCCGTCTCGCACATGGTCTTGGAGGTCGCCCACCACTTCTGGGAGAAGACCGAACGGATCAATCCCGACCAGGCGGACCTGCGCATCGACCCGGAGGTCTACGCGACCTGGCGGCACATGATCAGCACCCGTGAGGATGGCAAGAACGCCGGCAAGCCACGAGCCGGTGTCGACGGCATCGTGATCTGCGTCCGCAGCTTCTACTACGACCTGCACACCTGGGCCACCGACGAGCCCGAACGCTGGGCACACTGGGTCGCGCCCTGTCCGGTGCCATCCAGCGAGATCCGTGGCCTGGGCAAGCGACGACGCCGGATCAACGAACGCTCCGCTGACCGCACCCGCCAGCGGCAACCCCTGCTGCCGCTGCTGGTCCAGCACGTCGAGAGCCGCTACGACAAGGCTCGAACCCTGCTCGAACACGCCCGCCAGGCCCAGCCGGACGAGAGGTTCCTGCTGGACGGGGACGGACGCTCCTACCAGCGGGTGATCACCAACAGCGACCACCACACCCGACGTCGCTCCGGAGGCAAGAGCCCTGTCCGCGTCGCCGACCAGGCCACTGGCGAACTTATCCACATCGAAACCGACGAGGAAGCCGCGTTCTGGGACTGGGCCTGCGTCGAGACGCTACGCCACTCCGGCGTCCGCATCGAGGAACTCTGCGAACTGACCCACCTCAGCATCCGCCAATACCAAAGGTCCAACGGAGAAGTTATCGCCCTTCTCGTGATCGCACCGTCCAAAACGGACCGCGAGCGGGTCATCCCGATGAGCGCCGAGCTGTTCCACGTCATCGCCTCGGTCATCCGCCGCCACGCCCAGGCAGGACGCAGCATCCCGCTGCTGAGCCGATTCGACCCGCACGACAAGGTCTGGAGCGCCCAGCTGCCGTTCCTGTTCCAGCGCCGGATCGGGTCCACCGACCGGGTCATCTCCGGCAGCACCGTCCTGAACATGATCAAACGGCGCTGCGACGAGCTGGCCGAACAGCACCCGGGCTTCCGCACGACCCGGTTCACACCCCACGACTTCCGCCGCATCTTCGCCACCGAGCTGGGCAACAGCGGCCTGCCCATCCACATCGGCGCAGCCCTGCTCGGCCACCTCAACATCCAAACCACCCGCGGCTACGTCGCCGTCTTCGACGAGGACATCGTCCGCCACTACGTCACCTTCCTCGACCACCGCCGCGAACTGCGACCGATTGAGGAGTATCGCGAAGCCACCAGCGAGGAACTGGCCGAGTTCGACGAGCACTTCGACAAGCGCAAGGTCGAACTCGGCTCCTGCGGACGCCCCTACGGCACGCCCTGCCAGCACGAACACGCCTGCATCCGCTGCCCGATGCTGCACGTCAACCCCAAGATGCTCGCTCGGCTCGACGAACTTGAAACCGACTTGCTCGACCGCCGCACCCGCGCACAGACCGAAGGCTGGGCCGGCGAGATCGAGGGCATCGACATGACCCTGACTTTCCTACGAGCTAAGCGCGACGACACCCAGCGCCGCCTACGGCGACCAAGCGTGGACCTCGGTATTCCCCGGCTGGTTGGGCCCCCAACATGCCGGAGCGTTACGAAGGCTGACTGACTGGCGATAACAGTTCTTGACGGCAGTTCACTTCTAGGGAGATGCGCAATGAACCGAAGAGTCACGATAAACATCTTGGCGCTCACAGGTGGAGTAGCTCTACTGTCCTCTGCTGTGTGGTCAACCGTCGGCCTGGCCCTCTATGGCGGCGACATGACACCTAACTTGCTTGCCGAACTCGCTGGCGTGTCTTTCGAAGTTGCTGTCGTCGCGCTTATTGTTGAACGAGTGATGAGCAGGCGGCAGCGACGGGAGTGGGATTTTGCCTACCGGGCACTCGCCGAACGGTCAAGCGAAGCTTTTGTTGACATTATGCGGTTGATCTTCTCGCGCAGCAGCAAAGCGGCCCTGAATGCAAACTTGTCGCGATACTCGAGTTTCGTGCATCTTGCTGAGCAGCACCTAGGCGACCTGCGTAGTCACATCGAGGGGTCGGCCACCGCGCTGGATTCGGGTACGCACCAGCAGTATCGGCGGGTTGAGCGGAGGCTGGCGTGGTGCCTGGGAAGGCTTCGTGTTCCGCCTAATCGCGCCAGTCATGACGAAGATCTTCTGTCATTGCTGCGCGCCACTGCGATTCTTGTCTTCGAGCTGCTATCCAAGGACGGAGACGGTCACCGTGTGGAATTAAGGACTGCAGAATCTTCACTGATCGAGGCGCAGGGAGGCAGGGGTGATCATGTTTTCGTGTCGGATAGTTTTCTTGAGAATCGGCTTGGTGCTCAATCCGCACTGCTTCGTCGGCAGGCCGGCAAACAGGGGCAACTGGATAGTATCAGTCAAGACGTCGATAATGAGTATTCAATCCCATACTTCATGATTGATTATTTGCTTCTCACTAAAGTTTGGAACCCGTCCATGCGCAACTAGCGCAATAGAACTATGCGGGCAGCCGTCTTCTGTCGTTTGATTCCGGACATCATCTTTGCGTCTATGTTCAGGTCAAGAGGCTTGGATTGGCGGAGTCAAAGCGCATCACGTTCCTAGAGTCGAGCCTGTGAGGCAAGAGTGATGACGCCTCAGCGCTAGCTACGGCACGAGCGGGTCGACCTCGTGATCCGGTTCAGCCGCAAGCCGTTGACCACCAGGAGAAGTCGGAATGACACCCCCGAGCGCCTTGCCAGTCGTAGTGCAGATAAGCACCAGCGAATACAAGATCATTCCACTGAAGAGGGCCGCTCGTGAACTCCTCGGCTACCCACACCCGCGCCGCGTGCCCTGCGGGGTGTACGCCGAGCAGGCCATCGGCATCAGCACCGACGAGATCGGCCGCGCCAAGGACTCCGGACTGCGCTTCCTGCGCAACGTCTTCCCCCTGCTCGACCTCGACTTCGACCGGACCCGGTGCGTGGAGTTCCTCGCCGGGCGAGGCTTCGGGCAGACGGTGAAGAGCGCTTGTGTCGGCTGCCCGTTCCACGGCAACACCGGGTGGCGTTGGATCCGCGACCACGACCCCGACGGGTGGGCTGAGGCGGTCGAGTTCGACCGTGCCATCCGCCATGGCTACCCCCACGCCACCGGGCAAGGTCAAGCGCTGCGCGGGCGATATTTCCTGCACCGCTCCTGCGTTCCGCTCGACCAGGCCGACCTCGACGGGCCTGCGAAGGGAAAGCGGCATCTGCGGCTGATGGCGGCCGAGTCCGCGAGCGACGAGGAGGGTGACCCGGACGGCTGCTCGCCATGGTCGTGCCGTTCAGGCAAGCCGGTTACCGCAGCGGCGCGACTCACCGGTTCCGAAGATCGCGCCGCATGAGTACCGCGACAACGACTCGTTAGAGGACGCCGACGTGTCGAGCGCAGTCAAGCCGACATAGCGCTGGGTACTGCGACGGCCCGCGATGCTCCGGCGGCGGTGACCAGGGATACTGAGAGCCGGTCACCACCACGGCGCTGCCTAGGTCTCCTGGTTGCCGCTTCTCGTCGATACGATGATCACGCGGGTGGGCATGCTGTTCGTGGAGAGCCAGCTTGATGGTCTGGAAGCTGAACTGTCCGACGACTGAACGTAAGCTCACCGAGCGTCAGGTCATGGACTGCCGCTTCGGAACCTGGAGCGTGTCATGACACGCCGGGAGGTTCCGAACTTGGCAGCCGCGTGTCATCTCATATGATGGGATTAATGTTGAATACAGTCGAGGTCGAACTGTAAAAGCGCTGGTTAAGCAGCGCAGCGCTGGCCCCTCAGGGCCAGCGAGGATCGCAACAGCGGCTACGGCGGCTTGGACCAGGCGGTGCGCGAGCAGCGCTGGCCCCTCAGGGCCAGCGAGGATCGCAACGGGTGCGTACGGCGCTGCTGGGCGGGATCACCACGCAGCGCTGGCCCCTCAGGGCCAGCGAGGATCGCAACGACGCGGCGGAGAGATACTGCCGGACTGCGTCGAAAGCAGCGCTGGCCCCTCAGGGCCAGCGAGGATCGCAACGTGCCTGATCTGGCCGGGCTCGTGGTGCTCCAGGTGCAGCGCTGGCCCCTCAGGGCCAGCGAGGATCGCAACCCCGTGGAGACGTTCGGCGCGTGGTCGGTGGCCGTGCAGCGCTGGCCCCTCAGGGCCAGCGAGGATCGCAACCACGCCGGACGGTTGCCAGTCGGCGAGCTCGTCGCGCAGCGCTGGCCCCTCAGGGCCAGCGAGGATCGCAACGAGGACGCGATGCGGCAGCTGACCAAGACGCGCAGCAGCGCTGGCCCCTCAGGGCCAGCGAGGATCGCAACGCGCTGGTCGCGCAACTCGGCTCGTCGGCGCTTGGCAGCGCTGGCCCCTCAGGGCCAGCGAGGATCGCAACCGCTTGCGCGCTGCACTCACCGGGCCTCCCGGACGGCAGCGCTGGCCCCTCAGGGCCAGCGAGGATCGCAACATCACGCGCTCCGCACTGCCCGGCGCCCACTCCAGGCAGCGCTGGCCCCTCAGGGCCAGCGAGGATCGCAACTGGTGGAGCGTGCGACGCGCGGCGCACGTGGGGCCGAGCAGCGCTGGCCCCTCAGGGCCAGCGAGGATCGCAACCTCCCGGTGTTCCTCGCCAACGGCAACCACTACCTACGCAGCGCTGGCCCCCCAGGGCCAGCGAGGATCGCAACTCCGCCCACATGACCGTCACCCCGGAGGCGGCCGAGCAGCGCTGGCCCCCAGGGCCAGCGAGGATCGCAACACCACCCCGCCCGAGCTGGAGCACCAGTACCCAATCGCAGCGCTGGCTCCCCAGGGCCAGCGAGGATCGCAACGTGACCGGCGGCAGCCGCCTGGCCGACGGCGACAAGCAGCGCTGGCCCCCCAGGGCCAGCGAGGATCGCAACGTCCTCGACCGAGGTCTGGACCGCCGCGGCGAGCCGCAGCGCTGGCCCCCCCAGGGCCAGCGAGGATCGCAACTCGCGGGACTCGACGGACTCGCGCACCGCGAGCAGCAGCGCTGGCCCCCAGGGCCAGCGAGGATCGCAACGACGGGACCGTGCGCAAGGAACTGATCGAAGGGGAGCAGCGCTGGCCCCCCAGGGCCAGCGAGGATCGCAACATCACCCGGTCGTGCAGGTCCCGCTCACCGGCCGCAGCGCTGGCCCCCCAGGGCCAGCGAGGATCGCAACCTGGAGCCGAAGGCGCGGGTGGAGTCGAGGAACAGCAGCGCTGGCCCCCCAGGGCCAGCGAGGATCGCAACTCGGAGACCCAGCCGCCGTTCGCGCGGGCGCTGTCGCGCAGCGCTGGCCCCCCAGGGCCAGCGAGGATCGCAACCCGGACTACTACGCGTTCATGCGCCGCGCGTTCGCGCAGCGCTGGCCCCCAGGGCCAGCGAGGATCGCAACAAGGTGATCGACGACGGCACATTGTCGATCGAGGTGCAGCGCTGGCCCTCCGGGGCCAGCGAGGATCGCAACTTGCTGTTGGCCGCGATCACCCGCACCCAGACCTTGCGCAGCACTGGGCCTCCGGGGCCAGCGAGCACTGCAGTAACTTCTACTGGTGCACGCCAGTAGAGCATCATGCAGGGCTGGCCTCTGCTCGGGCGAAGTCGTGATCATCGCCCTTCGAGGGACCTTGCTGTGATGGATGTGGGTGGTGCTGTCCGCCGTAGGGGACATGCTTACAGGCGTCAGGGCTGATCGTGTGGACGATCCCATACGCACATCCGGGACCCGTATCGGTCCTTGGCGGCTGGTGAGAGTCTTGCTTTCTGCCGTGGGTGTCCCGAACGTTGCCGATTCACTTCATGGGAGGTCTTTTAGTATTGCATATACAGCGATGGCGCCTGAGGTCAGCAGCGCCAAAGAGCTTGCCACCACGGTTCGGATCAGCTTCTGGGCGTTTCGAGTGTGCTTCTTGTCGGAGATCGTGTACCCGAACCACCCGTGTGGATGGGGTGGTGTCGGTCCTGAGGCATCGGGTCGGGCGCCCGGTTTCGTCGTGGGCTCTCCGGTGGGGTGGTCGGAGTCGACTGTCGGTCGTCGCCGGGAGGTGGTCGTTCTTGGCATGGGTGCCTCCTAGCGGTGTGGGGTGGTCGACTCGTTGTTGCAGGTGGTGGTACGGGACGGCGAGGCTACTGGAGGGGTTGAGCCCCCTGCAACCTTGAGGCGTGCTCACTTACTACGGGCAGCTCGGACAGAACATGAACTTTGGTTGTATGGTTTGCCGTAGCGCCGTCCTGTCGGGTGGTGGGGATCGCAACTTGTTCTGTCCGTCTGCTCGTAGGTCTTGAGTGATGACTATCCGTCGGAGGCGGCCTGAGGGCCGCCTCCGACGGGTGCTGCTCCATTCGGGTGATCTCGGCAGTGGAACGAGTCGGGGCTCCGGTTTTTGTCGGTGGTCATCTCTAGCCTCGCGTCGTTCGTCGGGGACGACGATGTGAAAGGTTTTCACAGTGTGGGCGCATAGTCCTAGCCCTGTGTCAGGTCAGTGGCACGGGTTGGCCGAGCATGTCCGTTCGACGGCGCGGTCGGCCCGTATTTTTGCGGCTCCGTTCGGTGCGGGTGAGTTGGCGTGGAGTTTGGGTCTGGTCCATGACGCCGGCAAGTGCGCGGTGGATTGGCAGGACAAGTTGGTGCGGGTCGCGCCGACGGGCGAGCGGGTGGGAATCGACCACAAACGCGTCGGTGCGTTGTTGGTGCGTGAGCGGGCGCTCGCGGCGGCGATGGCGGTGTTGGGCCACCACGGCGGGCTCGGTCGGGTGCAGTCGCTCTATACCTTGGCTCCGGAGGCCGGGGACGCCGACACGCTGGAGCGCTTCTTCGCCCAGGTGCCCGAGGCCAGGGCGTTGGCGACCGGGCCCGAGCTGGTGCCGTCGGCGTGGTCGGAGTCGGAGTTGGTGGCCGAGATAGGGATCCGCATGGTGTTCTCGGCGTTGGTCGACGCCGACCACCTCGACACCGCCGCTCATGCCGAGGGACTGACCCGTCCGCGTGTCGCTGCGCCTGCGGACATGGACGAGCTGGTCCGCCGGTTCGAGACCAGCCGTCTGGCTCTCCTGGACAAGCGCGGCAAGACCAACGCTCCGTCCGAGGTGGATGGCGTGCGTGCCGCGTTGTACGAGGACGCGGTGCGGCTGGCGCTGGGGGAGCCGGGGATCTACCGGCTTCCGGCACCCACAGGCTCCGGTAAGACGATGACCGCGGCGGGGTTCGCGCTGCACCACGCCGCCCGGCACGGCAAGGCACGGGTGATCGTGGCGGTGCCGTTCACGACGATCACCGAGCAGAACGCGGGCGTCTACCGGGACCTGCTCGGTGACGAGGTGGTGCTGGAGCACCACTCGAACGCCGAGCTGGACGACCGGCGGCTGCGGCTGGCGGCGGAGAACTGGGACAGGCCGTTCGTGGTGACCACGACGGTGCAGTTGTTCGACTCGCTGTTCGGACACAAGCCTGCCCGGTCACGCAAGCTGCACCGCCTGTCCAACGCGGTGCTGGTGCTGGACGAGGTGCAGGCGCTGCCGATGCCGTTGCTGGTGCCGATCCTGGACGCGTTGCGGGTGCTGTCCACGCACTTCAACACCACGGTGCTGCTGGCCTCGGCCACCCAGCCCAGCTTCGAACACCTGCGGGTGTGGGAGTCGCTGGACATCAAGCCGTTGGTGCAGGCCCCGGTGGAGCTGTTCACCCGGCTCAAGCGGGTGCGCTACGAGTGGCGGATCGATCCGCAGCCGACCCTGGAACAGGTCGCCGACCGGATCGCGGGGGAGAGGCAGGCGCTGGCGATCGTCAACACCGTCGGCCAGGCCCGCCGGTTGTTCCGGCTGGTCGCCGAACGGGCGGACGTCGAGGTGGTGCACCTGTCGACGCGGATGTGCCCGCGGCACCGCGAGACGACCCTGGAGCGGATCCGCGTGCTGCTGGACGAGGACAAGCCGGTGCTGGTCGTGTCGACCCAGCTCGTCGAGGCCGGGGTGGACGTGGACTTCCCCGTGGTGTTCCGTGCCCTGGCCCCGGCGGAGTCCTTGCAGCAGGCGGCGGGGCGGGCCAACCGGGAGGGCCGGCTGCCCGGTCTCGGACGGGTGGTGGTGTTCGACGCCTCCGACGCTCCGGTGCCCCGGTTCTACCGGGCGGGGGTGGACAAGACCCTGTCGATCTTCGGGCCGGGACGGGACCCGGACGACCCGGTGCTGCTGGACCGGTACTACCGCTCGCTCTACACCGGGTTGAACCTCGACGAGGCCGAACGAGGCCGGGTGATCCAGTGGCACCGGGCCGAACTGGATTTCCCGGCCGTGGCCCACGGCCCGGAACGCGACGGCGTCGGTTCGCCGCGCGACCGCCGGCTGGCCTTCCGGATGATCGACGAGGACCCGGTGACGGTGATCGTCACCGGCCACGACCCGCAGGCGCGGGTGGCCGACATGATCGACGAGCTGCGCACCGGTACAGGGGCTTTGGGACAGGTGCTGCGCGAGCTGCGCGGCCACATGGTGTCGCTGCCCCGCGTGGTGGCCGAGGCGCCGCACGTGCGGGCGCTGTGCCGGCCGGTGATCGCCGGCCAGGGCGACCTGTGGGAGTGGCAGGGCGACTACGACGCCCGTGTCGGGGTGGACGAGGAAGTAATCGGAGAGGACACGGTGTGGTGAACCTTGAACTGCGCAGGTCGGCGTCGGGCGCGCCGCCGGTGGTCGTGCAGGTGTGGGGGGAGGCGGCGCTGTTCACGCGCCCGGAGCTGAAGGTCGAGCGGGTTTCCTACCCGGTGATGACGCCGTCCGCGGCGGTCGGGGTGCTGGAGTCGATCTACTGGAAGCCGCAGTTCCGGTGGGACGTGGTGGCCATCGAGGTGCTGGCGGAGATCAAGCAGTTCACCCAGCGCCGCAACGAGACCACCGACCTGGCCTCCCTGGCCGACGCGGCCTCCGGGCGTCGCCGCGTCAACACGGTGGCCAACCGGGTGCAGCGCAACGCCGTGTGCCTGCGCGACGTCGCCTACCGCATCCACGCCCACGCCGTGCCCAAGAAGACCTCGGACAAGCCGGAGGCCGCCTACCGGGACCAGTTCCGCCGCCGCGTCACCCGCGGCAGCTGCTTCTCCCAGCCCTACCTCGGCGTCCGCGAGTTCATCGCCTTCTTCGGCGACCCCGACCACCGGCCCGCCCAGCCGATCACCGACAAGCTCGGACTGATGCTGCACTCGGTGGACCACTCGACCACACCGCCCTCGTTCACCTGGTTCGACGCGGAACTGGTCGACGGTGTGCTCACGGTCCCCGAGCAGGGCATCCCCGCCACCGGGGCCGCCTGATGCTGGTCAAACGACTGGTCGACCACGCCGCCCAGGACCCGTCGGCCAAGCCGTTCCACCGCGCGCTGCGCTTCGACCTGGAGCTGCGCCTCACCGCCGACGGAGCCCTGGCCGGCCAAGGACTGGAATCGCTGGTGGCGCTTGATGCGGCCGGACGGCCACGCGGCGCTGAGCACACCGTGCCCGCGGTGGTCCGCACCGTCGGCGTGGCCCCCCACCTCGCCGCCGACGACGTCCAGTACGTGCTGGGCTGGGCCGACGCCGACAGCAAACCGCACCGGGTCCGGCAGTGCCACGAGGCGTTCGTCGACCTGACCCGGCGCTGGGCCGACAGCCCCGAGGGACGCGATGACCCGATCGCCCACGCCGTCGCCTCCTTCTACGCCTCCGGTGCGCCGGCGGACCTGGCACCGGACCCGGCCGTGGCGTCCAAACAACGGGTCCTGATCACCGTCGACGGCACGCCCGCCTACCGCGCGCCCTCGGTCGCGTCGTTCTGGGCCGCCGAGGTCGCCCGCCGCAAAGGCGGCGGACGCGAAGGGCTGTGCCTGGTGTGCGGCAGGACCGGCCCGCTGCTGGACACCCTGCCCGGGAAAGTCCCCGCCCGCCTGGTTCCCGGGGCCTCCAACGACGCGGCACTGGTCAGCATCAACGAACGCGTCTTCGGCTACGACCTGACCACACAGCTGACCTGCTCCCCGATCTGCATCACCTGCGGCGAAGGACTCTCCGCCGGCCTGGTCCGCGTCCTGAACTCACCCGACACCGCCTCCTTCGGCGGCCAGGACAGCCGACTGGCCTGGTGGGTTACCAACCCGGTCAAACGCAACCCCATGAGGCTCATCCTCGACGCCGACCCGCACCAGGTGGCCGACCTCATCCGCTCCATCCGCACGGGCAGCGGACCCCGCGAGGTCGACAAGAAGACCAAGTTCTGCGCCCTGACCGTCGGGGGCAACATCGCCCGCGTCATGGTCCGCGACTGGCTGGAGATGCCACTGACGACGATGGAGGACAACGTCGCCTCGTGGTTCACCGACCTGGACATGGCCACCCTGCACCCCGACGAACCCCAACGCCAGAGCCTGGAACGCCTCGTCCGCGTCACCGGCAGATGGCTGCGCACCGAGAAGCGCTACGCCTTCCTCGGCGCCAAGGGCGCCGACCGCCCCGACGGCGTGCAGCGCGACCTGCTCCGGGCCGCGATGCGCGACATCCCCCTGCCGCCCTCCCTGCTGACCCACGTGATCAACCGGGTCCGCACCGACGGGCGCCTGGACACCCCGCGCGCCGCACTGATCCACCTGGCGCTGATGCGCTCGCCCCACACCCCGGAGAACCCCATGCCCGGACTCGACCCGACCAACACCCAACCCGCCTACGTGGCCGGCCGCCTGTTCGCCGCCCTGGACGCCGTCCAGCACGACGCCTTCGAAGGCAAGCTCAACACCACCTACGCCAACCGCTTCTTCGCCGGAGCGGTCACCAACCCGCGCTCCGCCCTCATCGCCGGCCGCAAACTCGCCGACGCCTGGCTGCGCAAGTTCCGCGGCCCCCGCCGCGGCACCGGCGTCAACCACCGCCGTGAACTCGACGAACTGTTCGGCCTGCTCGACGCCGGCACCGGAATCCCCAGCCACGCCAACCCCGCCCAGCAGGCCCTGTTCCTGCTCGGCTACCACCACCAACGCGCCCACCGGTTCAGCACCCTGCGCCGCCGCGCCGAACAACGCGCCGCCGGCACCACCCCCGACCAGACCGCCCCGGACCAGGCCACCCCCGACCACACCGCTGTCGACGCCGCCCAGGAGATCCCCGCATGACCACCCAGCCCCACCTCGACCCCACCGTCCGTCACGACATGGTCTTCCTGTTCGACGTCACCGACGGCAACCCCAACGGCGACCCCGACGCCGGCAACCGCCCCCGCACCGACGACGAGACCGGACAGGGCCTGGTCACCGACGTCGCCCTCAAGCGCAAGATCCGCGACACCCTCGCCCTAGCCGCGGGCGAGGACCCCCGCTACGGCGTCTTCGTGCAGGCCGGACACGCCCTCAACCCGCGCCTGGAAGCCTCCTACGAGGCCAACGGCTTCAAGCTCGACAGCAAGACCAAGATCAACCAGGAACAGGCCGACCAGGCCCGGGCCTGGCTGTGCGACCGCTACGTCGACATCCGCCTGTTCGGCGCCGTGCTCTCGGTCGGCAAGACCGGCGCCCTCGGCCAGGTCCGCGGCCCCCTCCAGGTCGGCATGGCCCGCAGCATCGACCCGATCGTCCCCGCCGACCACGCCATCACCCGCGTCACCCAGACCAAGCAGGAGGACATCGACAAGGGCGAGACCACCGAAATGGGCGGCAAGTGGACCGTCCCCTACGGCCTCTACCGCGTCGAGCTTTACTACTCCGCCACCCGCGGCACCCGCACCGGCGTGGACGTCAAGGACCTCGAACTGCTCTACCGCACCCTGGAGATGATGTTCGACCACGACCGCTCCGCCACCCGCGGCACCCTCACCCCCCGCGGCCTCTACGTCTTCACCCACCCCGACGCCTTCGGCGCCGCCCCCGCCCACCGCCTCACCGAACGCGTCACCGCCCTGCCCGCCCGGCCGCTCTCACCCGACGAGCCCACCACGCCCGCCGCCCCGCCCCGCGCGTTCGGCGACTACGTCGTCTCCGTCGACGACAACGGCCTGCCCACCGGCGTCACCCTCACCAAGCTCATCGCCTGAGGCCCGACGCCGTGCACGACCGACCAGCCGACATCACGATCAGCATCCCGATCTCCGCACTGGAGCACCACGCCTACTGCCCCAGGCAGGCGGCGCTGATCCACCTCGACGGCTACTTCGAATCCAACATCGACACCGTCCGCGGCGACCTCGCCCACGCCGCCGTCGACAAGGCCGGGACGCGGAACGACCGCCGAGGACACAAGATCTGGCACTCGTTACCGGTGTGGAGCGACACGATCGGCGTGCACGGCGTCTGCGACACCGTCCAGTTCACCGACGACGGACCCACACCCGTCGAACACAAATCAGGCCGCTACCACCCCGGCGGCCCGGCCGACCTGCAAGTCGCCGCCCAGGTCATCTGCCTGCGCGAGATGTTCGCGGCGCCGGTCCCGCACGGAGTCGTCTTCTCCGGGCGGGACCGGCGCCGCCACGAGGTCCTCGTCGACGACGCCCTGGTCGACAAGGTCGCCCGCACCGCCCGCGAGGTCCGCGCACTGCTCCAGGACGGTGTTCTCCCGCCGCCGGTCAACGACAGGCGATGCCACCGCTGCTCACTGCGGCCCGGCTGCCTACCCGAAGCCGCCACCACACCCGGGAGCGCCGACCTGTTCACCCCACGCTCCGACGGAGATTGGCTTGACTGAACTGCTGCGTACCCTGTTCGCCACCACGCCGGGCACCAGCCTGCACCTCGACGGCGACGCCCTGCGCATCGCACACCCCGACAAGCCGGGACGCCACCTGCTGCCCCTGGTGCGCCTGGACCACATCGTCGCCTGGAACGGCGTCTCCCTGACCGACGACCTGCTCCACCGCTGCGCCGCCGACGGCCGCTCCATCACCTGGGTCACCCGCAACGGCCGATTCCTCGCCCGCACCAGTGGACCCCACACCGGCAACCCCCACCTCCGACTCGCCCAAGTCCGCATCCACGACAACCCCGAACCACGCCTCCGCCTCGCCAAGAGCTTCGTCGCGGGCAAGCTGCACAACTACCGGCAACTCCTGCTCCGCGCCGCCAGGGACACCACCGAGGCCAGACAGCAACGCCTGCGCGACACAGCCCAGGACCACGCCCAAGCCCTCACCCAACTCGCCGAAGCCACCACCCTGTCCCAAACCCTCGGCATCGAAGGCCAAGCCGCCCGCACCTACTTCCAAGCACTCGACCAACTCGCACCCGGCGTGGCCACGGGCCGAACCCGCAGACCACCCACCGACCCCGTCAACTGCCTGCTCTCCTTCGGCTACGGCATGCTCCGCGTCTCCGTCCACGGCGCCCTCGAACAAGTCGGACTCGACCCGTTCATCGGCTACCTTCACGGCATCCGACCAGGCAAACCGGCACTCGCACTCGACCTCATGGAAGAACTGCGACCACTACTGGTCGACCGCCTCGTCCTCACCCTGTTCAACCGCGGACAGATCACCGCCCGACACACCGAAACCCTGCCCGGCGGCGCCGTCCAACTCACCGAGGACGGCCGCAAAACCTTCCTCGAACACTGGAGCAAAGCCCGCGAGCGGACCTGGCCACACGCCCACCTCGGACGCGATATCCCCGCAGCGCTCATCCCCCTCGTCCAGGCACGCCTGCTCTCCCGCCACCTGCGCGGAACAACCGACACCTACCAACCCTGGACGATCACCTGATGGAACTGCTCGTCACCTACGACGTCAACACCACCACCCCCGAAGGCGAACGCCGCCTGCGCCAAGTCGCCAAAATCTGCGAAGGCATCGGCCACAGAGTTCAGAAATCGGTCTTCGAAGTCGTCTGCACCCCATCCCAGAGGCTGCACCTGGAAGCACGCCTCCAGGCCACCATCGACGCCAGCCGCGATTCGGTACGCGTCTACCACCTCGACCGGGGTACCTTCGGCACAGCCAAACACCTCGGAGCAGCCGTCGACGCGGCACACCATGATCCTCTGATCATCTAGATGGAAGCCGCCACTCCTCACTTCGGAACCCCAAGCGTGTGCCGACACGCCGTGAGGTTCCGAACTTCATTACGGCGTGTCGTCCCACTAGTTGGAACCGCGCGCAGCTGCGCCTACCTGCGAAGAACGCAGTCGCTGTTCATGCAGTGCAGCGCCAGCCCTCCGGGACTGGCAGCGCCAGCCCCGGCGGCGGTGACGGCGTCATGACCGCCCGGTGCGGGCAGCGCCAGCCCTCCGGGACTGGCAGCGCCAGCCCCGGCACGTCACGGCCTGCCCTCCGCAGCAGGGACCGGCGCAGCGCCAGCCCTCCGGGACTGGCAGCGCCAGTCCCTCTCACCACATGTAGGAGGAGGAGCCCGACGAGGCAGCGCCAGCCCTCCGGGACTGGCAGCGCCAGCCCCGACGGGTCCGGGCCCGTGGTCGGGGAGGTCCGATGCAGCGCCAGCCCTCCGGGACTGGCAGCGCCAGCCCCTTGGCATGGAGAACACGAGCGTCACCGACGTCACCAGCAGCGCCAGCCCTCCGGGACTGGCGAGAATCGCAACTCGACGTTGGCGAGGATGGCCTTCGGGCCGCAGATGCAGCGCCAGCCCTCCGGGACTGGCGAGGATCGCGACTTCGGGTCGAAGAAGATCGACCACAGGTCGTAGAGCAGCGCCAGCCCTCCGGGACTGGCGAGGATCGCAACCTCCGCAACAACGACGGGGGCGACGGCGGTCAGGGGCAGCGCCAGCCCTCCGGGACTGGCGAGGATCGCAACGGGTGCCACAGCCCGAGCGCGCGTGCCTCCTCGACGCTGTGCTTGCCGAAAATGTCGTCCGTGCAGGTCAGGCGGCGTGATGGTACTCGTTGAGGATTCCGCCCAGTCGTTGCCGTCGGCGGACGTCGAGGCGGACGACCGCTGCTTGATCGGTGACGGCTGGTGGTAGGGCGCGTAGTGGTCGGGCGTTGTCGATGCCTTGGTGGGGGCGGTGGGTGTTGTAGAACTGCTCGTACTCGCGCAGCGTGTGGAGTAGGTGCCGTTGGTTCCAGATGAGGGTGCGGTCGAGGAGTTCGCGACGGCAGCTGTGGATCCAGCGTTCCATGATCGCGTTCATGCGGGGGATGCGGACTCCGCTGAGAACGACCTGGATCTCCGCGTCGGCGAGGACGGCGTCGAACAGGGTGGAGAACTTCCCGTCCCGGTCGCGGATCAGGAACCGGACGGGGCTGCCAGCGTCGTCGAGGTCCATGACAAGGTTTCTGGCGGCTTGGGTGACCCAGGATGCGGTGGGGTGTGCGGTGGCGCCCAGGACCTTGACTCGGCGGCTGGCGTGTTCGATCACCGCGAGCACGTACAGACGGGTGCCGCTCAGGGTGGTGGTCTCGAAGAAGTCGCAGGCCAGGAGCGCGTCGGCCTGCGAGCGGAGGAAGGCCGACCAGGTCGTCGAGGTGCGTTCGGGTGCCGGGTCGATTCCGGCGTCTTTGAGGATCTGCCAGACGGTGGAGGCTGCGACCTTGATGCCGAGCACGAGGAGTTCGCCGTGGATGCGACGGTAGCCCCACGTGGGGTTCTCCCGTGCCAGGCGCAGCACCAGGAGCCGGATGGAGCGGACGGTTCGTGGTCGGCCGGGCCGTTTGGGGCGGGACTCGACTGCGTGGCGGTGGGCGAGGAGGTGTCGGTGCCAGCGCGGTACCGTCTCCGGGCGCACCGGTAGCCGGAGTCGATGGAGCGTGGCGGCCGGGAGTCGGTGCAGCAGTGCCGCGAGGAACGCGCGGTCGCCGGGGGAGAACTGCGGACGGGTGTTACCCAGTTGGCGTTCCAGAACCATGATCTGGTGCCGTAGCGCCAGGATTTCCGTGTCCTTGTCCCGGTTGCTCATGCGCAGTAGGTGCAGTAGCGCGAAGGCGTTGGTCACGCCGAGGTAGGCCAGTCGGAGCAGCACAGCCGGTCATTATGCCGTGTTGGCGGACGGCGCGGTGGACCTGCGGCCGCGCCCAAAAGTACTTCGGCCCTGCAAGCTGTACACGGCTTCAACCTGCATGGATGTAGTTATCGGCAGGCACACCGCCCGCGACCGTGCGTGTGAACCGCCGAACTCGGCCACGGCGGGCGGCTTCGCGGTGAGTGCGCGGGTGAGAGTCGTGGTCTCCACGTAGCGGAGCCCGTCGAACCTGGGCTGGGCTTCTCGGACCAAATCGTCCTTGCCCTCGGGACTCCATCGAGTCCGCGCCGCCCTCACACCCAGCACCACCAGCGGTATCACAGCGACCAGCACACCCGCGCTGATCGCCAGCGCCCGCCAGTGAGATGCTCAGTGAGGTTTTCTCAGCGAAAGTCAGCGCCAGGCGTTGTTGAGGACGAGGGCGGCTTGGGCGATGGCGCCGATGCGGCTGGGGCTGAGGGTGACGTACTGGAGTGCGTGCCAGCGTTGTATGAGTTCGGCGGCGGCTCGTTCACCGCGGACGCGGATACTGCGTAGCAGCCTGTTGTGGGCGCGGTTGTCGACGTGCAGCGGGCTGGCGATGTCGGGGTGGGGCCGGATCGGGGTGTGTACGCCCGCTCCGGCGCCGGTGTAGCCCTCGTCGGCCAGGGCCGGCAGCCCGTCGCGGGCGGCCTTGTACAACGCGGGCAACGCATGGGCGCGGGCCACGCGCGGGTCGTGGAATGATCCGGGCTCCACATCGGACACCCACAACGGGGTGCCGTCCGGGGCCGAGACGAACTGGATGTTTCCGCCGAAGCGGCGGCCTTTGCCCGAGTACCACAGGTCGTTGCCGTTCTCGGTCACGCCGGCCACGCGGTCGCAGGCCACGAGGGTGCCGTCCAGCACGACGTGGGGCATGCCCTCGTCGTGTCGTCGTTCGAGCACGTCGTGCAGCTCGGGTGCCCGGTCGGCGAGGACGTCGATGCCTTCGTGCAGGTAGCGGTAGCCGGTGGCCTGCGAGATTCCGGCGTCGTGGACCAGGCGGTGGACCCGGCCGCGGTCGCGGAACCAGCGCAGCACCAGCACTGCCTGGCGGAACGGCCCCAGCGCGCGACTGCCGGACGGAGTACTGATCGTCCGACGGTGGGCGGCGAGCAGGCGGGCCAGGAACTCCACCAGGTGGCGGGGAACGTCGAGCGTGGCAGAATGGGTGACCATCGTGAGCCTCTGGTTGACGGAACGTGATCTCGGCAGATCTGTTCCTACCAGGGGCTCACGTCCTTCCGCAGGTCAGAGCCCTCCACCGCAGGACTACGGCCAGACCTCCGCTCATTTCGCTGAGAAAACCTCAGTGAGCCGTTTTCATCGTGACGTCGCAGGTTCCGGCGCGGGCTGAGCAGTCGGAGCGCGGTGGGTGAGGCTCCCGGTAAGACAGCGTCGACCAAGATCCGATGCCCCAACCGGGAGCCTCGTCGTGCTGTCTTGCCCTGCCACGATTCCGCCGAAGCGCACCCACGCGACCACCACCGGCCTGCCGGGACCACCTCGACAAGCCGGACGTCCCGCGCCGGTCTTCCCGGCGGGCCACCAGCCGGGCACGGCAGCGACCGAGGTTCCGGCAGAGTTGAGCCGGCTTCGAGCACACCACCCGCTCCGTCGACACGAGGCCCGCCGGATCCCCCGGACGGTCGGTGTGACCGTCCAGGAAGGACTTGAGGGCGGTACCTCGGATTGGCCCCATCGGGTCAGCGCACCGTCGCCCGGACGCGCCCACCCGAAGTGAAACCGTCACGTGACGTATCCGACGAGGCGCGGATCTTAAGCCGTCCGGCCGCATCCGCGCGTTCCAGCCCTCGGTAGGAGGGGTGGCCCCTATCAGGTGTCCGTGGTTGTTCCGCTCCGAACCGCCCTGTTCCAATGGTATCCACGACTCACCGGTCCCTGTGCCGCCACTAGGGAGGTGCGACATGGACGAACGGGAGAACGACGAGCAGCCACTCGGTCCGTTCACCAGGAAGATACTGGAGATCCTGTGGCAGAAGCTCTTCGACCCGGGCGAGAGCACCTATCTGCCCAAGATCATCCGCAACGGGTACCCGGCGTGGCGGCTGCCCTCGTACGATCCGACGACCTACCGGGAGTCGACACCCTTCATACCCATCCATGGCATGTCCCTGGACGACGTGGACAGCGCCTGTTCCTCCGACGATCCCGTCCTTCCCCCGGTGTCCACCACGGAGCCGGGGCTGAGCGTCCAGAACCTCAGGATCACCAACCTCGGCGTGATGGCGCCGGTGTCGTTGTCCTTCAACGACACCGCCCCGGAGTTCACCGTCGTGGTCTCGGTCGGGACCGGGAACGAGAAGTTCCGGGTCGACCCGATCGACCCGGACACGCCGAACTTCCGCTTCCGGGTCGGGTGCTGTACGCCGAAAAGCTTCATGACTCGGGACTGTGATCCGGACAAGGGACAGTGGACATCGGACGCACGCGGCACCTGGACCGGTGCCGTGCACGACCTCGTCATCACCGCGGGAATCCGGGTGAACGTGCCCGATACGGGACCGCTCACGGTGACCGTCAAGGACCTCGACGCCGAATTCCTGCCGGAGGACACGACGATCGATCTGCACGTCGAGGGATTGCTTCCGGTGTTCCAGAACATGGCGCGGATCGCGGTGAACGAGGGGGTCGCCAACGGGGCCTTCAAGAAGGGCATCAACGGTTTCCTCAATCAGCCCGACGTGCGCGGCGACCTCCAGAGGTTGATCAACAACAAGCTCGAGGAGCTGACCAATTCGGATGTGGCCCGTGTGGGCTGACCAGGCGGCCTCGCCCTATCCCGCCGCGGCGGAGCTGGTCGCGGCGGACTTAGCCGCAGTGGAGGAGCGGCTGGCCGAACTCATCGAGCAGCAGTCGGACTACCTGGACGACACCGACCTGGCGTTCTACCGGCAGGGCAAGCGCCTGCGTCCGCTGTTGCTGTTGCTCAGCGCGCACGCCGTCCGGCGCGACCCCGTGGTGCGGCTACCGGACAAGGCTGTCATCGCGGCAGTGTCGCTGGAGTTGGTGCACGTCGGCTCGCTCATCCACGACGACATCGTGGACCGGGCTCCCCTACGGCGAGGCCTGCCCACGCTGGGCACGTCCCGGGGCTACGACCTCGCCCTGGTTCTCGGCGACCTGCACTGGGCGCAATCCGCCCGGGTCGCCGCGGCGGGGATGCGCACCCCTGAGGACATCGAGTTGCTGCACCGCTTCCTCGCCGCGGCCGAGCAGACCTGCCGCGGCCAGCTCGACGAGATGCTCAAGCCGCGCGGCGAGGGCACGGACTTCGTCCGGCGCTACTACCGCACCGTCGACCGCAAGACCGGGCAGCTCATCACCTTTGCCTGCGAGAGCGGCGCCCGGCTCGGGGGCGGACTGCCCGCCGCGGTGGGCTGCCTGCGCCGGTTTGGGTTCTGGCTGGGACGCGCGTTCCAGGTCATGGACGACGTCCTCGACGTGGTCCGACCGACGCCGGCGGCGGGCAAGGTGGCCTTCGCCGACCTGCGCCAGGGCAGGCTGTCGCTCCCGCTGCTCTACGAGCTGGAGCACCTGCCCCGTGACCACTTCCTGTGGCGACTCGCCGGGGGAGGGGCACTCACCGACGCGGAGCTGGACGAAGGCGTGCTCCTGCTCCGCTACGGCGAGGGATGGGGCAGGGCGTACGCCGACGCCAGGGCGGTCGTCGCCAAGGCGTGCACCGAGCTGAGCCTGATCGAGCCCGGTGTCCACCGCGAGGCGCTGCACCGCCTGGCACGTCACGTGGTGGACCAGGGCTTCCTCGACTCCCACGGAGTGCACGGCTGCTGATCGCCGAAGACCATCGCACGTTTCCCGAGCACACCCGAGGAGGGACGCCCATGAGGCCGGACCGCCACCTGATCGGCCAGTTGTGGGCCTACGTCACGGACCCGGCATCCGGGCGGTACCACCTGCCCGATGTCATCGGGCACGGCCTGGACGTGCCCGGGTGGGACATCCACGTCCCCAGCCTGTCCGTGATCCCCGTCCCCGACCTCCCGCGGCAGGCGCTGCTGGAATGGGAGGGCTCGTACGTGGGCATCACTATGACCGACTGCACGCTGCGGGGGTTCGACACGCTCGACCTCGGAGCGTCCCGCGCGATCTGCGACGACACGCGACCGGACGAAACCGTGGTCGACATCGACCTCAAATTCGCGAAGCTCGTCTTCGCGGGCGGCTACACGGTCGACGTCGGCGGTGCTCCCGGGTCCGCCCTCGCGGTCACGGGCGACGTCATCGCCGCCGGCGGACCGTCGTCCCCACGGGAGGCGACCACCGAGCAGGAAAAGCTCGCGCTGGCCCAGTGGTACCGAAGCGTGCCGCTGGACGATAGCCACAACGGCCGAACCGCGGTGGGCGCCTACCACTTGCACGAGGACACCATCCAGAAGGTCACCCGCGATGATAACCCCAAATCCTCGCAGTACCGGACGAGACTCAAGCAGCAGAGGCAGACCGCGGACCGGGTGACCGCCGCCACCCGGTGGTGGCGAGAGGACCAGACCAAGAAGAACCCGAAATCACCCGCACCCACCATGGGCAAGGACGAGGAGTACAACGGTGGTTTCAACACGAGCATCAGGTTCCTGCAAGCCGTCCAGTACATGATGGAGCGCCTCGGGCTGAAGCTCGCCCCCCGCGACAACGAGTTCGCCGAGCTGATGAACGCGGCGACGCACTTCAGCGAGCGGGTCGAGCAGTACCGGAAGAACAATCCGGGCGAGAGGACCGCGGCCGAGGTGATGCGGTACGTGTCGACGGCAGCGGGCGCGAAACGTCTCTACCGGGGCGCCGGCATCCCGGTCTTCGACCTCGAGACCGGCGAGGTCGTCCGCTACGTGCGGCCGTGGCCCCTGGACCTCACGCGGATCAACGCGGCCTACCTGGCCAGGGCCCGGCGGCAGGACGCGACCTCCGCCGAGGGGGTCGGCGTCGCCGGGTCGTTCACCGATACCGGCAGGGAGGCGATGTTCGGCCTCACGATCGGGCTGGAGCGGAACTCCGGCGTCCTCGGGGTCCGCGTCAAGGAGGTACGCGTGTCGATCGGGAAGTCGGACATCGAACTGTCCGACAGGAACGGCTGGCCGGCCCCTTCCCTCTACGACACCGTCTCGGACGTCCTGGTCGGAACCGGGGCGTTGCAGGACGTGCTCAAGAGCAAAATCGCGGCCGGGGCGAACTCGAAGGACACCAGGGACTTCTTCCAGGATGCCTTGAACGCCGCGCTGAGGAAGATCCAGTCCTGAGCGGACACCCGAGGAGTGCTCATGGCCGACGAATCCGACCTCGTAAGCCTCGCCAAGCAGCTTCGCAGCTACCTCGACGGGGCCACCTTCACGATGCCGCCGGACGCGCTAGGAAGCACCGTGGAAAACGTGATTCGCGCCCATTTCCCATTGCGGAACGGGAAGTGGGCACTGGCCGACGCAACCGCGCCGGCCATCGTCGGCGACGCGGTGGTGTTCTCCGGCTCGCTCGGCCCGCTACTGGGGTTCACCGCCGCAGTGGTCGACATCAGCGTCGACCTGGCCGACGACGGCGGCCCCGGTCTGCTCGTCGCGCTGGCACCGCTCGACCCGAGACAGACCACGCCACCCGGCGGATGGAATCTCGGCGTGTCCTTCCCGGTATGGCGATCGCGGCCCTCCGCGTTGCCGAAGCTGGTGTTCGACACCCCGGTCTTCCGCTGGACCTCGATCACCCGCGCGGCCACGGCGGAGCGCCCCGAACTGAGGCCGGTGCTCAATCTCAGCGCCACCGAGGTACGGCGAGAGGGTGTGCTGCGACCGCTGGCGCCACTGACGAACCTGCGCCTGCTCACCCCCAACGGCGTCATCACCGGCCCCGCCGGGGCACCCCACCTCACGCTCGTCTGCGCCCCCGCCGAACCACTGCCCTTCGGCCACCTGCGACTCGCGGCGACCTTCTCGGCGGTCTCCACCGATCCCGGCACCACGCACCCGCGACTGGAACCGCCCGCCGAGGTCGACACCTATCTCCAACTAGCCGCCTCGGTGCCGGTCGGGCAGAGCGCGACGATCCCGATCGTCCTGCGCTTCGACGCGCTCGGCACGGTGTTGCTGTTGCGGGCCGACCTGACCTCGTTCGGCCGGTACAAGGTGGATAATTTCAGGGACCTGCTGAACGACACACCGATCGGCGACCACCTCACGCCGTACTTCGACCTGCCCGACGTGGTCACGCTCCGCGAACTGGCGGTCGCGGTGGCGACCGTACCGGCCGCGCTGCGGGCGGTCTCGCTGACCCTGGGCACCGCGAAACCGCTGACCGTCGTGCCGGGATACATCGACATCCCGGACATCACCGCGACGTTCACGGTCGACGACCCCGTTGGCGCACGCGAGATCACTGCCTACCTGGCGGGGTCGTTCACGTTCCTGCAGGGCATCGTCGTGGACGTGGCCGCGGTGTTCCCGGAGCTGGTCTTCCGCGGCAGTCTCCGCACCGACACCCCCGTACCCCTGAAACGCCTGGTTGAGACTTTCCTGCCCGGTGTGCCCTGGTTCCCCGACATCACGCTCAACGAGCTGTACGTCATCGCCGAGCTGCGCACCAGTCGGTACGCCTTCCGCCTGGCGGTGACCAGCGACTGGCGGATACCGATCGGCGTGGCCCGGTTCCGGCTCGACGACGCCACCCTGTCGCTCGGCTACGACGGCGCGGCAGCCAGGAGCGGTTTCCGCGGGGAACTCATCGCCGACGCGACGCTGCTGGACAACGCGGGCACCGAGATCGCCCGGTTCGCAGTCGACTGGACTCTGCCCACCTCCTCCTTCGCGATGACGGGTACGTTCCCCAGCATCGACCTCACCCGGCTGGCCACCGCGCTGACCGGCGGCGGAGTCCCGGGCGCGACCGGCCTGCCGGAGATCACCCTGAACGACTCGACCGTGGCGCTGCGCCTGGCCAAGGGAGGGCAACGGGCGCAACGGCTGACCGGCACGACGACCTTCGAACTCCGACTCGCCACCGCGATCGACGTTACCGCCATCGGCACCGCGCAGCTGTTCTTCGAGGTGCGCCGCGGGGACACCGGGCGCACTGCGGCATCCGTCGCCGCCGTGAAAACCGGTTTCGTCGTCGGGCTTGTGCTCAAGCCCACCTGGACCCCCGACTCGGTGTGGAGCGGCCTCAAGGGCGTATTCGAGCAGGTGGAGGTGAATGACGCGGGACTGATCCTGTCCTCGTTGCGCGACACCGAGTTCGCCCTTGACGGGCTGTCCATGCCCTACGTGCCGAGCAGGATCGAACCCGGTGTGACGTTCTTCGCCTCGCTCGGCCTGGCCGGCCCGACGTTCAGCCTGCTGACCGCACTGTTCGACCGGACGGTCGAACTGAACCTCTACGCCCACATCGATCCCACGTCACCGGCGAAGTCCGACATCACGGCCAGGCTGCCGATCGACGCGGGCACCGGGGCGGTCACGTTCACCGGCCTGGAGGTCAGGATCAAACCTGGCTCCGGCGAGTTCAGCCTCTCCGCGGGCGCGGTGCTGGCGGTGCACGGCGAGAAGATCACCCTTTCCGGAACCGGGGCCATCACCCTGCAACCCCCCAAGGCGGATTTCACGATCGCGGTCACCGACTGGGCGGAACCCTTCGGGATCAACAACCTCACGGTCGAGGCGTTCGCCCTCCACGTCGGTCTGTCCGAGATCGGCGTGACCGTCGGTCTGCTCGGCTCGTTCCGGATCGGCGCAGCGCCGGAGCAATTCACGTTCACCCTCGGCGGCGCACTGGTCGACTTCGCCGAACCGGTTGGTTTCGTCTTCGCCCTCAAGGCCGGCGGGCCGAGGCCGCTCAAGGTCACCGACCTGGTCGAGCAGTTCACCTCCCTCGACCTCGGCTCGGTCCCCCTGCTCGACCGGCTCTCCTTCCGCACCCTGTCCTTCTACCTGGTGGCGGACCCGGCGGGATGGGCACCACTGGGCACCTACCACTACCCGCAGGGCATCGGCGTCGACGCCGACATCATCTTCCAGCAGTGGGAGCTGAAGCTGCGCCTCGTGGTCGGCTACCGGACGGGGATCGTCGCGGACGGCTCGATCAACCTGCCGATCAGCGTACCCCGCCTGTTGGAAATCTCCGGTGCCGACGGGAAGACCGGCCCGTGCATCAAGGTGGACACCAGCGGCATCGGTCCGTTCGCCCGGCCCGCGGCCAGCCGGCTCGCGCATCAGCGGGCACTGGCGTGGTACCCCCTGCCGGAGGGGAGCCGGTGGGCGGCAACGGGCATCAACCCGTACACGATCCTCACCCCGGGCGCCCAGGACAAGACCTATTTCGCCGCCTCCGGCCGGGTATGGCTGCTCGGCTTGGAGGAGTCCTTCTCCGGTTCGGTCACCGACGCCGGCTTTGAGGTGAACTTCCACACCGAACTGACCGACCTCTTCCGCGCGCAGGTGACCGCGTCCTACAGCGGCAGCGCGGGGTTCGACGGCGGCTTCAGCGGCAACTTCGACTTCGAACTGTACTTCCCGGACGGGGTGACCGTCGCCGGCCTGCAGGTCATCCCACCGGTGACCGTCCACGGCCCGAACGCCGAATTGACCGCCTCCTGCAAGGTCAGCACGAGCGCGGCGTCGCTGTCCGTCATGTTGCGCGTCAACTGGGGCGGCGTGGTCCTCCTCGAGCCGGGATTCGACCTCGACACCCGCGATGGCCCCTTGGCGGTGCTGTGGGAACGGGTCCGGCAGTGGCTGCTGGCCAACGCGGAGCTGTTCTTCGCCGACCTGCTCGCCGAGGTGGACCTCTGGCTCGCCGCGCTGGCCGCCGGCCTGCTGTGGACCGGGCAGTCCGCACTGGCCGTCGCCGAGATCCTCTCGCGGGTCTTCGGCCAGGACCTGCTCTCCACCGCCCGCAAGCTCGTCGGGCTCGCCGAGCACGGGTACGACGAGATGGTCGCGGCGCTGATGGAGGTCTTCGACGCGAGCTACGACAAGGTGATCGCGATCCTGCGCGAGGCGGGCAGCTCCTGTGCCGTGGCCAGCACCCAGGTGATCATGAACCAACAGGACCCAGGCCGGTGAGGAGAGACCGATGACGCCTTTCGACGTCGCGCTCGGCATCGACAACCGCACTCTGAACGAAATCATGAAGAAAATACACAAGTGGTTCCACCCGCACCGCTACTTCACGGGCTCCCGCCAGGTGCCCTATCAGGGGATCACGTTCACCGTGGGATGGGATGTCACCCGGCCGCCCATCGTCGACCTCACCCCGCCCGAGGACGCGGAGGCCAGGATCCGGACCCACCTGGCGAAGGTGCGCCGCCCGAAGGGGGTGACCCTCGAACAGTTGGTCCAGGCATACCTGGTTACCCTGCGTGGCCACACGCTCCAACTGGTGCTGCCCAAGGTCACGATCTCGGTCTCGGACGGCGGGACACCCGTCGTCGACGACGTGCGCATCACGGTGTACGTGCACGTCGACTCCAGCGGCGGGAGCATCACGCTGCAACCGGTCAAGGCCGAGGCGGAAACCGGCAACGACATCGACACGTGGTTCTTCGACAACGTGTTCCTGCCCGAGGCGATCAAGCTGGCCACCCCGCTGCTGAAGGGCATCGAACTGCCCGCCCCGACCGTCGCGGGAGTGAACCTGACCGCATCCGCCGTCGTGCTGAACTACGCCCACCTGGCACTGGCGGCCAACCTGGCGGGCAAACCGGTACCCGATCCCGGTGTGCCCCCGTGGCCCGGCACCGCCTTCTTCGCACTGCTGGGACCCGAAGCGTTGAGCACCGTGGGCACGGCCGCGGTCGGCTACCTCAACAGCAAGGTCTTCCGGACCGGTGACAGCATCGACGTCGGCATCGGCACCGTCGACTACGGAGCCTCCGCGTGGCTGGGCAACGCCACCTGCTGGATTGACAGGACGACCATGGGCATCACCGCGGACGTGGCGGGCAACGCCTACGCCGGGATCACCATCGGCTGTACCCGGATCGGGGTCAACTACGACATCCGCCTCACCGCGCCGCCCACGGCCTGGGTCCGGCTCGCCATCGACCGCACACGGGTCAACGCGACGATCCGGCAGGTGAGCGGGGACTTCTCCCTGTACCTCACCCCGACCGGCAACATCGCGGAGTGGATCCTCTCCGCGATCACCTCACCTGTAGCCACGGCCATCGCCAATGTCTTCAAACCCGCGATCGTCAAGGCGCTCGCCGACATCGTCTACCCGGTGTGCGACCTGCCTTCCATGTCGGTCGTCATCGACGACCTGCGCCTGACCGTCAACCCGGTGGACCTCGAACTCGCCTCCTACGGCAGGTTCCTATCCGTCCAGGGCGACGTCATCGTCGAGTGAGCGAGGGAACATCATGCCGCCGAACAAAGTCATGCTCAAAAGCGGGGGAAAGCTCGCCCGTAGACGCTTGACCGTCGACTTCATCAATGTGGGCCAGGGCAACGCCGTGCTGGTGTCTTTTCCGAACGGGCAGTTCATGCTGGCCGATTGCGGATCGCAGAAAACCAGCCTCGAAGGGAAGCCGTACAAAAACGCCCAGAAGTACATCAACACCGTCGTCGGCGACAAGTCAATCGACATCGTCGTGCTCAGCCACGGCGACACCGACCACGTCGCATTCATCCCCTGCATCAAACAGGCGCAGAATCCGGACTACCTGCACTACGTGGGAGAAAGAAGGGATTACAGCAAAGAGGTGTGGGACTGGATCAAGAGTAAAGGCAATGCTGCTGTGAAAAAGTGTGGGTCGGCATTCTGTTACATCAAGGGCTTCGAAGGGACGACCAATCCGAGCATAGGATTCTGTACAGACGAGTCCGTGCAGGTCAGCGTTCTCAGCGCGGCCTGCGGCATGAACGGCAACAGCGACAGTATTGTGTTGGCCCTGACGTACGGCGACTGCCAGGTGATCCTGCCCGGCGATGCGGACACGGTCACCGAGACAGAGATCCTGCGTACCTGCAAGCCCGGCTTGGACAAGTTGAACAAGAACAGGGTGTTGATGGCCGGGCACCACGGCTCCGCCGGATCGACGAGCGAGGAGTGGGTCGACGCCCTCAAGCCGATGATCGGGGTGTTTTCCGCGAGCGGAAAACACAAGACCTACGGGCACCCTCACTGCGATGTCGTGGACATGCTCGCCAGACATATGAAAGATGATGCGGAGGAGCACGTCATCGTCTGCGCGGTGGGAAATCCTCCGATCTACGCCGGTCGCATTGTCAAGAAAGGGATCTTTCTGACCGGCAAAAACGGTGATATCCGTTTCGAGACGGACGGGAAGGAGTACCGGCTCATGGCCAGCACGGAGGGCACGGTCGTGTTGGCCGTCGAGCCCAACCCGTTCGCCGGGATCATCGCCAATCCGCCTTGGGCGGACCGTCGGCGGTCGGGGGCGTCGCGGTAGCGCACGGCCGCGTGCACCACCTGCAGCGATTCGGGAGAGGGCTCCACGGAACAGGGATCGGCCGGCGTCCTCGGCGTATGCGCGTGGATGACCCCGATCGCCGCGTTCTCGAAGCGGGGCGCGGTCGACTGCCGGGACCATACACCGCCCGAGGGCGCCGAGGGCTGTGGAGGAGCAGCGGGTCGACGACCGGGCGGATGACGGTCTCCAGGTCGTGCTGTTCGGCGGCGGCGTCGAGGAGGTCGGGCAGCCGCTGTGCCTGCCGAAAATATCATCCGTGCAGGTCAGGCGACGTGGTGGTATTCGTTGTGGATGCCGCCCGATCGTTGTCGTTGGCGGATTCGGTTGGCAACTGGTCGACGACGTCCCCGACGTCCGGCACGGGCGGCCGGACTGCTACGCGGGAAGAGCGACGCTCAATCCAATGGGTGGCGCGGACACCCAGAGAAAGTGACTACGCAACCGTCTCCTCACGATGTGGCTTTGACCGCCCACGGAACAGGGTGGGTGTCACCTGCCCACCCACCTGGGCCCAGCACAGTCTGATAGGAACCGCTGTAGCCCAGCCACTTGAGGATCAGCAGGTTGAGGTAGTGGCGGGTCAGCAGCCAGGTGTCGGTCAGCAGGCCCGTGAGGCCGTGCACTTCGTCCCTGGGCATCTTTGGGTGCACCAAGCGGTTGCGGACTCTGCTCACCGCGGTGGGTCCGTCGGCGCCGTTCGGTGCCTGGGCTTGGGCGAATCGTGCGAGAACCGGCTGACGGGTGCTGTCGACGTCCAGTGGTACGTGGGCGGCCGTCAACGCCTGCCGCAACCTGCCGTCGGCCCGGAGGGCGTCGTACTGCTTCTTGCTCATGCCCTCGCCGAGCACGAGGGTGCCCTAAGTGAGCAGCTCGATCGCCGAAAACGCGGTCATGATCCGTTGTTCGACGCGGCCGGTGTGGTTGGCCTCGACCGCCATCGACAGCAGCAACCGAGTGGTGTGCTCGCGATCCGGATCGGCGAACGCGGCGTAGGTGTGTGACAGCAGCTCGTGCAGGTCGTGTGAGTGGGCGTGGAACAGCCAGGCCAAACCACCCTTTCGACCGGGGTCGAAGAAGGCCGGTGTCCAGCGCTGCCAGGCGATGGTGTCCCGGGAGTCGAAACCGACCGGGATCGCGGGCGCCACCCAACGACCGAAACCGAACGAGGCGCCGAAGTGCAGAGCCTGCAGGAGTGGCTCGACGTCGTCCGGGGTGAAGTCGGCTTCGTCGACGCGTGCGATCGTCATGACGTGGGTCATGATGAAGTTCTTCTCCTCCCGCAGCACAGCCCACACGTCCGAGTGGTCGGGGCGGCGGTCCATCGTCAGTTGCCACGGGCCCACGGCGACGTGCCAGCGGCCGGTCCAGCGTCGCCAGCCGTTGTTCTTCTCTTCCTGCCTGATGACGCCTGGGCTGTGGATTGCCGGGAAGTTCATCCAGTGAACCATGACGCGACGCAGTCGGGCGTCGTCGGCGCCGAGGGCCCGTGCGTTGAGCTGGCCGGTGTCGAGGGTGTGCCGTAGACCGTTGATCGGGTACACGCCGGTTGGTTGGTGGACCTGCAGGTGAAGTTGCTGCTCGTCGAGGTTGTCCAGAGCCCAGGGCATGGGCGGGATTTCATCCAGGCGCCATACGACGTCCAGTTCCGAGCCGCACCGGACTCGAACGGAGCCGCTGAACTCGGCGTCACCAACCTCCAGCAGTGGGCCTTCGTACACGACGATGTCCTGGCCGGGCTGGTTGAAGGGATAGACGGGGACCAGCACAGCGGCATCGCCGCGCGGACCTTCGTGATCGAACATGGCCTCGATTCTTTCCAAGGTTCACCTCTCGGGGTGGTCGAGCCAACGTCGCTCGATTCGATAGCGAAGGGGGAGTGGCGCGTACTCCATGATGTACGAAGGAGCCGAGAAGCCTTGTTCGATTTCCCAGGGCTGCGGCAACCGCGGGCCGTTCAGCGGCATGGTCGGTACCGGATCGTGGTCGGGGTGGCAGAAGACGTGCCTGTGCGCCGCGTCGACGAGCAGTTGACTCAGGAAGGCTCCCATGCCGCCGGCCATGTGGATCAGGTGGTCGGTGCCTTTGCGCGGGTCCTCCCGGACGTCGTTCAGGCCGGGTAGCCAGAGGAAGCGGTGCGGGTCGAGTGGCAGGATGAGATCCCAGTAGGAGGCAGCGAGTAGTTGTTTGTTGTCGTCTACCCCGTTGACGATCACCACGGGTACATCGCTGGTCACCAGGCACATGTCGCTGAATCCGAGCCCCCATGGGCGTTGCAGGACGATCCAGGTGAGCTCCTCCAGCGACGAGAGCATGAAACGCAGGTGCTCGTTGCGTCCGGCTTGCGAGCGGAGATCACCGGGAGCCCTGACCCGGTCGGAGGTGTTGCCGGTGATGTGCTCGATGCGTTGCCGCTGTCTGACTGTCCGCAGCAGCTGTGCGGCGATCCACCACGCCAGGTGCTCGCGTTCGAGCGGGTGCAGCGGCCAGCGAGCCGGTAGCGCGTAGTCCGGGTCGTCGAGTACCGACGCGAAGACCGGTGTGGCACCGGACTCGATCACACCGAGCAGCCGCTCGACCTTGTGGTGCGGCACGCCGTCTTCGTTCGTGCCCACGTAGAAGTCGGTGACCGCGGCCAAGTTCTTGATGTTCGCGTCGAAGTGATCGTCGAGTCGATCCACCTCGCGAGCGCGGACGAACCAGTTCTTGCTCCGTGGGCGATGTTGCCGTCCGAACCTCTTCAAGTACATGCGTGGCACGGTGTGGTCGTTCGTGCTCATCTTCCTGCTCCCGATCGTCATGGCACGCGCGAAAGCGCACGAGGTTCGTGCCGGGCATGGACGTATGGGGTTGTGCCCACTGCGCCACGATGAAGGCGTGCGCCACGGTTCGCGGATCGCCGCAGGTTCTGCGCGCTGGTCGGTCGGTGAAGCACCGGTGCGGATCACGTGCTCTTCGAACTACGGGCTGGTGTGACCGCGGTGGCTTCTTGAGCGCTGTTGACGTCGTGGTAGGCCAGGGCTTCCAGGGCATCGCGGAAGGTGGCGAAGTCGTCGATCGGCTCGACGGGGTCCTCGTCCAGGTTGAACCTGCGGCGAACCTTGCGGATTTCGGCTCGGAGCTCCTCTGAGTCGAGCGAGCTGTCCAGGCTTGCCTCGACCTCTTCCAGCAGGATCGCCGCTTCCTCGCGGGTTGCGGTCTTCGGGTGGTCGAGCAGGAAGGACCGCTTGAGCCTTTTGATCTTGGAACTGGTTCTCTCGAGCGCGATCTCGCGCATGGCTTCGCGTTGGCGGCGGCCGAGTTCGCGGAAGAGTGCCCGGAAGTTCGAGTCCAGCTCCCTGGCCGGGCGGGCGAGGTGTTCGTCGTCGCGTACGACCGCCAGGACGCTTCGGGCGAAGCCGACCTTATCGAGGTGGAAGCCTTCCAGTTTGGCGGCGGCGGCCTTCTCCAGGGCCTCGTGAGTGCCGGTGTCGCCGGTGCGCGAGACGTCGTCGGAACCGAGTGTCCGCAGTTCGGCCGCCTCGTCAGGAGACAGCAGTTGGTCCGCGTAGTGCCGGACCGCCGCGATACCGATGTCCAGGGGAACGAGGTCTTCGATCGCTTCCACCCCGTGCGAGGGTGGGTTGGACAGCTGGTCGGCGGGGAGTTGGCCCAACTGCAGGACGAAGGACAGGTCCATCACCGGTTTGCCCCGCAGGCCGCGGCGGAGTGCCGCGTAGGCGTCGTTGCCGGCTTTGTCGCTGTCGAGCAGGACCACGACGGCCGGTCGGTCGACGTCTCTGCCTCGTGCGAGGTACACCATGTACGGGATGTGCGCAGCCGAGCCGGCGGGTACGAGGGTGAGGGTGTTGAGGTCGAGGTTCTCCAGCGCACTGACCCTCTGGTGCCGCAGGCGGGCGGACATGCCGGCGATCAGTACCTGGTCGGAGTTGCCCTCGATCATGAGGTTGCAGTTGCTGATGAAGGTCGTCTCGGCGACGAAGCTGCCGAAGGCCGACCTCAGCGGTTCGTAGTGGTTGCGGGCGGCGTTCTTCACCACCCTGGTTCCCTCGTCGCCCTCGCCCTTCTCGAGCACGCGGATGCGTTCGCCGTGGTTCTTGTCGATCAGGAACGGCGAGTGCGTCACGTACACGACCTGGCAGGGGACCCGGCCCGGATCCTGCGGGTGCGCGAGGTCCTCGAAGATGCGCAGCAGGTCCTGCTGTCCCGTGCTGGACAGGTAGGCGTCCGGCTCGTCCATCAACAAAACCTCGGGCGCTCCAGAGGTCGGCGGCTCGTGGGCGAGGTACTGCACGAAGTAGCTCAGGAAGTACTTCAACCCCCCGCTGCGCTCGTCCGCGGAGTACTCGGTGCCGGTGCGGTCCCGGATGGTGAAGACCAGGTCCTGGTCGCGCAGGGTCAACCGCAGCTGGAACTGGTGGTCCTGCGACCACCACTTCGGGAAATTCAGCGCCGCCGCCAGCGCGCCGTTCATCCGCTCGACGATGCCGTTGGCGAAGCCGTCCCGCGCGGCGTCCACGGCCTTGAGCAGCTCCTCGAACGCCGTGCGGTCGATCTTGGCCACCTTGAGCAGTAGGTCGTCGGCCAAGGCGAGCTGCTTGTCGTGTTCCGTCGTCTCCGTCTGCGCCGCGGTGTACGCCCTGAACACCTCGGAGGCCGAGGCGTTGACCGACTCGGGCGAGGCGAACCAGTGCGGAGCGTTGTCCAGGAGCATGTTGAGGAACGACTGCCGCTCTTGTCGCGGAGCGGTGCGCCACGACTTGGCGCCGTCGGCCAGGTACCTGATCGGCACGCTCTCCGGCAGGGCCACCTTCGCGTCGATCTCGAACCAGCGGGGCAGGATGCCGTCAAGGTGTTTGGTGTCCTTGACCTGGTGCTTCTCCCAGCCGTCGACGTCGCGCACATAGATGACCGGTGGTGCGTTGCCGATGCGGAACAGGGTGAAGCACTCGAACTCGCCCTCGAACTTCCGCTTGCACGCCTTGCCCAGCGCTTCGCGGTCACCGGTGCTCAGGTGCTTGAACTCCAAGCCGAAGTCGGGGAAGGCCATCGACTTGTCGACCGCGAAGAACTGCGAGTACCGGCAGAAGTCACCTCGCTCGATCCCGCGGCCGGTGAGGGCGTGCTTCACCGCGGACAGCAGCTGGCTCTTGCCCGACTCGTTGGCCCCGACGACGGTGGTCACATCCTGCTCCAGCGGCACCCGGACGAACGGGTACTGCAAGCCATCGGGCTCCAGGACGTCCCACGGGTCCGGCTTGAAGTCCTCGTGGGCCTTGCGCAGGTAGTCGAAGTTGAACGAGCGGAAGAAACGGACGTAGACGGTCGAGATGAACATGCATGACCCCGTATAACCCGACGCCCACCTGGGCGCACCTGCTCGCCTACAGACTGGGTAGCCTGAGGTGGTCTTGTGATCAAGGAAGAAGCCACGACAGCGGTCTGTCGTGCTGGACCAAGCAGAGCCGGCCCCGAGAGTCGCGGCGCTTTGTTCCTCCTCAACCGCTTCCCGGTACCCGACACCTGGCGATGGTCATAGGGACCAGCGGTATGCGCTGTTCGTGGTGGTCGTCGTCACTGTCGGTCATCGTCGCAAGGTACGCCGCAGTCGTATGAACTGGAAGAACTCGGCGGCAGGAAGATTATGTCAAATGCTATTGCCACTCGAACGGGTGGTCAGATCGGTCTTGAGCTACTCAGAGTAGAGATGGCGCTTATTCGATTCAGAGATCAATCTGTGCCAAGGTGAGGGCAAGGAGCGATGAACCAGATGATCGCTTACACGGGGTGAGGAATCTGTGCGGTACACCGACACCGTCATCAGCGTGGGCCCGTCCTTGGAGGACTGGCTGCACGAGCGCCTAGCCGAGGCCGAGGCGGTGGCCATGCGGACAGGGTTCCTGACCCTCGCCGCCGTCCGGAACCTGGAAGCGTACTTCGCAAGCCTCCTGCACAGGGGTGGACGATTGCTCATCGTGGCCGGCGGAGCGGCCGATCAAGCCGATCCGGATGCCCTGGTCCGCCTGGGCGCAATGCTGGAACCGTACGGTGATCGCGCAGCCCTGCGCGTCGTCGTCGACCCGGACGAGTTCCAGAACGCCAAGACCTACTACCTGCGCTTTCCGGACGGGCACGCCGAAGCATGGGTGGGGTCGGCCAACCTCACCAAGGGTGGCCTGAGCGCCAACCACGAGGCTGCGGTGTCCTTCGACTCCCGAGTCCCCGGTGATGATACGCAGGTCGTCGAGCATCTCCTGGCCGGAATCGAGGCATTTCGAGACCGGCCGGGCACAACGGGCGTGTCGGAGGAAACCCGCTTGATCCTGTCCGCACGTCGAACGCGACGACAGTCGCAACGACACAAGGTGACGGTCAATCCCACCCTCGCCTGGGAAGACTGGCTGCAGCCCGTCATGGACCACGTCGACGCCATGGCACGGCGGGGTGGCCAAGTGCCCGGCGTGCCCACCGGCTTTGCAAACCTCGATGAACTGACCAACGGCCTGGCGCCCGGCTCGCTGGTGGTCATCGGGAGCAGGCCCGCGGTCGGCCGCAGCACACTGATGCTGGACTTCGTCCGGAACGCCGCGATCAAACACTCGATGCGATCGGCGATCTTCTGCCTCGACCAGACCGGAACTGATGTCGCCCAGCGCATCCTCTGCGCCGAGGCCGGGATCCGGGTCGCCGACATGCGCGGTGGCCGGATGTCCGATCAGGAGTGGGTCAGGCTCGCGCGCCGCATGACCGATACCCACGAAGCGCCCTTGCTGCTCAACACCACCCCGTCCGCGGACCTGGACGCCCTGTGCGACGAGATCACCGATCTCGCCGAACAGGAGCCGCTGCACCTGGTCGCCATTGACCCGCTCAACATGGTGCGCGTCCGAACCGAACCCGGCGCCAACCGCGAACGCGAGGTATCACTCGCCGTGCGACGCCTCAAGACCCTGGCGCTGGAACTCGACATCCCAATCGTGATGACCGCAGAGCTGGGCCGTACCGTCGACATACGCTTCGACCAGCGTCCCCAACTGAGCGACCTCCGCGAGACCGACGCCATCACCCAGGTCGCCGATCTCATCCTCCTGCTCCACCGACCGGATCTCTACGAGCGCGACAACCCTCGTGCGGGAGAAGCCGACCTGATCATCGCCAAACACCGCAACGGTCCTACCGCGACGGTGACAATCGCGCACCAACTGCACTACGGCCGCTTCGCTGACCTGGCCATGGGGTAGGTGGCTCTCCAGTACCCTGTGGGAGCACCGCTGTGGGAGCAGTTTGGGAGCCACCGGACGCATTCAACTGCGTTCAACGGCTCCCAAGTGCATCCAACCGCGCCCACGGCATATGCAAGAGTCCTGTTTCCGCAGGTCAGGATAGTTGTTGATCTACGTTGACACGGTAGGGGTCACTGGTTCAATCCCAGTATCGTTCACCAGTTATATATGCAGGTCAGACAGCCGGTCGGTGATCTTCACCGATCGGCTTTTTGGCTGTTGTGGGAGCAAATTGGGAGCAGATGATCTTGGTGTGATCAACTGCACCGTATGTGGTCACCCCTCCGTTCGGGGTAGAGGTCACCGCCGATCGCTCCCATCGCCGCTGCAGCCCGTCGAGCATGGCGTCGATCATGATCTGTGTCACGTGGGAGTAGGTGCCCCGGATGCCCGGCATGCGGTGACCGAGTCGTTTGTGCTGGAGCACCTCCGGGATGCCGTCTTCGATGAGCCAGGTTTTGTGGGTGTGGCGTAGGTCATGGAAGTGCAGGCCGGGTAGGACGGGTGCCCAGCCGTGTCGGGTGTCGCCGCCGATGACAGGTAGCCAGGTGCGGCGTCGGAAGTTGGTGCGGCGCAGCAGCCCGTTGTCGCTTCCGGTGAAGACGTGTTCGTGGGGTTGGTCGGTCTGCTCGGTGCGGTGGGCTGTGAGCAGTTCGACGAGGAATGGCGGTAGGTGGACGGTGCGGGCGCCGGCCTTGGTCTTGGGTGGTCCGAGTTCCAGTCGTCCACCGATTTCGTGCAGTGCGCCGTCCTTCGGGTCGACGGTGATGGTGCCGCGGGTGAGGTCGACGCGGGGCCAGCGCAGTCCGGCCAGTTCGCCCCAGCGCAGGCCCGTGTAGGCGGCTGTGACGACCAGGGTGGCCGTGGCGGGGTGGCACCGCTGCGACAGGGTGTGCACCTGCCACGGCGATGCGTGAGGTCGTTCCTCGTGGTCGCCGGTGTCGACCCGGAGTCGTCGGCAGGGGTTGGCTCCGATCAGTCCTTCGTCGACCGCGTCGCCGAGCAGCATCGACAACAGCGTCACCACGTCGACCACGGTGCGTTCGGCCAGTGGGCGTCGCAGGGTTTTGATCCAGCCTTTGACGGTCATGCGGCTGATCTCTTTGAGTGGTGTGTCGCCGAACTTGGGGAGGATGTGGTTGCGCAGGTGGGAGTCGTATTTGGCCTGGGTGGTGGGGCTGACGTCGTGGGCTTCGCGCCAGGTCGGGACCCATCCCGTAGGGGGAGGTCGCCGAGGGTGGGGTCGACGAAGGTGCCTCGTCGCAGGTCGGATTCGATGTCGCGGGCGCGGTCCTTGGCGGTGGTGTGGTGGGTGAAGCCGGTTTCGGAGGCGAGTGCCCCGTCGGGTGTGCGGTAGCGGACGCGCCAGGCGGGGCCGTGTTTCTCCACCCATGCCATGTCGGACTCCCTTGTCGGTTGAGTTGGTGGTGCGCCCGTGGTCGGGCAGCGGATATGGACGCTCCATACAGGACGGTTGTCAAGCCGTATGTGGTCACCAGGGCCGAGATGAGTCCCGGTTGACCACCGGATTTCTTGGCTCTTTCGGGCGAGATGGTCGCGGGGCGGGGCCGTTTACCGGGTTGTGCGGTGGTGTGGCGGACGAACGCCACGGGTGTCCTGGGCGGCGATGGCGCACAGGTCGGTTGCGGAGAACCGCAGGTGCTTGCCCGGGAATGTGCACGGCACCTGGCGTCTGCCGGCCCGGCGGCGAAGCCGGGACTCCCGCACCGCCGGCAGCTCTGCCGCCCGCGCCGGGGTGTACAGCCGCAACACCGACGCCGCGTCCTCGGTGCCGTTCACCGACGGCGCTGGTGCCGCATCGGGGGTTGAGGTCGGGGTGGGGACCGGCCTGTGTCGATGGGGACGGTGTGTCGCGCGTCCCGGCGGGGTCGGTGGCGGTATCGCCGTCGGTGGTGGGGGAGTGGGCGGCCTTCGGCGTGGCCGATGTCATCGGCTGGGAGGAGGGTTGATCGAGCCGGTTCATGAAAGACCTCCGCGGTGACCGGGGTATGTCCGTCGACGGGGATGTCGAGGACACTCCTGAACTCCGTTTTCGGGCCCTTTGGGGGACAGTCGATCATCGGATCCGTCGTCCGTTCCACCCGTTGGGGTGAACGAGCGCACCGTATGTCGCCCGTGGCATCCGCAGTCGCATGTTCGCCCGTGGGGAAGGACCGAGAGTTGGTGCGTGGCACCGCTTGGCTTCGGCTGGTTGCGGTTCGCACGTGATCGAAACCAAAGAGTTATGAACCTCTGTAGCTTCAGTGTCGATAAAAACTTATCGCATCGTGGATATTCGCGGTGTCGTAGGGTGTGCACAACGCAAAGTCATATGGATGTGGACGGCGCTCTTGGTGGGGAGGATGCTGCGAGGTTCGGAACCTGGAGCGTGTTGTGACACGCCGGGAGGTTCCAACCGGCGGGCGGCGTGTCATCCCGGAGATTGGGAATCCCTCTGTCTGATGTTCTGCCTGAACAGGCGTCTAAGCTGGTCCTGCAGTGCAGCGCTGGCCCTCCAGGGCCAGCGAGGATCGCAACAGGCCCTGCATCCACACGATGCCGAGTAGGCCAGTGCAGCGCTGGCCCACCGGGGCCAGTGAAGGTCGTAATTCGCTGCCGGTCTGGCCGAGATCGCCTTTGCTTCTTGCAGTCGTCAGTGTGGGAACAACGATGCCAGGACCAGGTTTCCTCGGTCAGGGCTGGAGCCAGCGGTCGAACCAGGCCCGGGTGCGACGCAGGACGTCGAGTTGGTGGTTGCGTTCCCGGATCGAGTGGCCCTCCCTGGGGTAGATGACGAACTCGTGCTCGGCGCCGAAATGGCGCAGGGCCCGGTGGAAGTACACGGCTTGGCCGAGGGGGACGTTGGTGTCCTCGGCGCCGTGCAGGATGAGCACCGGGGTGCGGACGCGGCTGGCAAAGGAGATCGGGCTGACCGCGTCGTGCGGGTGTGGGCCGATCCCCTCCCACCCGATGCTGCCGCTGAGCGCGCCGTCGAGTTGGCCGAGCTCTCCGGTCGCGGCTTGCATCCCCCAGTCGGTGATACCCGCGTTGACCAGCGCGGCGCGAAACCGGTTTGTCTGCCCGATCGCCCAGGCGGCCATGAAGCCGCCGTGGCTGCCGCCGGCGATGCCCAGTCGGTCGGGGTCGGCGATGCCCTCGGCGATGAGCAGGTCGATGCCGGTCAGGATGTCGGACCACTCCTCCCGGCCGACCCTGCCCGCGACGCTGGCCGCGAACTCGTGGCCGTGGCCCTGGCCGCCGCGCGGGTTGGGCAGGAACATCGCGTATCCGGCGGTGGCCAGCCATTGTGGCTGTGCACTGTGGAACGAGAACAACTGGAGGCGATCGGCGTACCGGTCGTCGGGGCCACCGTGCACGATCGTGATGAGCGGGAACGGGCCGTCCGAAGCGGATTTCCCGACGGGCAACACGAGGAGACCGTCCAGCTCGAGGCCGTCGGCGGCTCGATAGGCCAGCGGTCGCTGGGTGCCGAAGGTGATGCCGTCCAGTTCGGGGCGGGTGTCCGTGACCTTCCGCAGCGGCCCGGTCGGTCGCCCAACATGAACGTTCGTGGGTTGGTAACGGGTGCCGGTCAGTGCCGCGATCGTCGTGCCTGCTGGGGTGGTGGTGAGGGCGTCGAGGTGGCCGGGGTGCTGCGACAGCGGTGCGGGACCGTTGGGGGCGAGCCGGGCCAGGGTCGTGTTCAGGCCGTTGGCGAAGACCACCAAGGGGGCGGCGGCGGTCTGGCACAGTTCGAGGGGGCACATCGGCAGGTCGGCGGTGCGGTTGCGTCGGACGTGGCTGCTCATAGCCAGGTCAAACACGGCGGTGCCGGCGTGGAGGACCGGTGGGGTGAGGGCGATGTAACCGAGGTGCCAACCGTCTTCAGCCGGCCACCAAGCCAGGGATCGTGCGTCGACCTCGACCGGTCCGAGGTCTTCCGCGGTCCCTGTGGTGGTGTCGAACAGGTGCAGCTGGCCGGTGCGGGGGCCGTAGTCCTTGTCGGCGCCGGCCTGGGTGAGCACGGCGAGCGGGCCACCGTCGGGTCGTTGCCGCAGTTCCACGACGTGCCGGTCGCCGAACACATCCGGGGTGGTGACGTGGCCGGTGCGCAGGTCAAGCAGGCGCAGCCGGGCACGGGGTTCGCGTTCGCCGACGACAATGGCGTCGTCACGGTCCTGGGCGCGGCGCACGTCCTGCTCGGTGGGCTCGTCCTCGGCGAGCAGAGCGATCAGGTGGGGATCGGCGAGCGGCAGGTGGTCGGTGATGCCGGCGCGCCAGCTGGTCACCGCGATCACCACGTCGTCGGCGGGGCTGAGCCGGTGCAGCTGCGGAGTGCCACGCTCGGCGCGGTCGGACAGGAAGTACAACGTGCCCGAGTCCGCGGACCAGCGGGGCCGGGACTCCGTGGCGGCGTCGGCGGTCACCCGACTCCACACACCGTCGCCGTTGAGGTCGACCAGCCAGAGCGCGGTGTCGAGGTGGTCACCGATTCGGCTGATGGGGGCGAGAACGTAGCAGAGCAGGTGCCCGTCCGGAGCGAGAGCCGGTGTTTGCGGGACGAGACCCTCGACTACGAGTTCAGCGGTCAAACCTGTCATGTGATCAGTGTGCCAACGTCAACAGCGCACCACGTGGACGAGTCACTGCGCTCGGCACACTCGGCCGAAGCGTGCAGTTGCACCAACGGTGCACCACCCCAACGCGCCCGGCCAGTCGAGGTGCAGATAAGCACCGGCGAATACAAGATCATTCCGCTGAAGAAGGCCGCCCGCGAACTGCTGGGCTACCCACACCCGCGTCGGGTGCCGCGCGGGGTGGAGGGGTCTGCTGCACGGATTGGTGACACCTGAGTTGGCTTGCCGTGATGGTGGGCTGGGAGGGTGTCGCTGTGTCCAAGCCCTGCCCCCGGGGGTTCCGCGGCGATGTGGTGCGGGTCGCCCGTGACCGTGAGCCCGGCGTGACCGTCGAGCGGATCGCCAAGGACTTCGGGGTCCGTCCGATGACCTTGTTCAAGTGGCTGCGCCAGGCCGACGCCGACGAGGGCGTCGAACCGGGTGTGGGCGGGCTCGCCGCCGACGGGGTCCTCGTCTCGGTGACGTGCCGGGTACTCGACATCGCTCGACGGCCGTACCACCGGTGGCGTGCCCGGCCGGTCACCGGGACGGAACTCGATCAGGCGTATCGGGCGAACGCGTTGTTCGACGCCCACCGCGACGACCCGGAGTTCGGATACCGGTTCCCGGCCGACGAGGCGCGCGACGTCGGCCTGTCGATGGCGGATCGGACCGCGTGGCGGATCTGCCCGTCGATGGGCTGGTGGAGCGCGTTCGGCAGGAAACGCGGCCGCGACGGGAAGAAGGCCGGTCCGCCGGTCCACGACGACCTGGTCCGGCGCGGTTTCACCGCCACCGCGCCGAACCGGCTGTGGCCGGCCGGCATCACCGGGCACCGCACCGCGGAAGGGAAACCGTACCTGTGCGCGGTCAAGGACGTCCGCTCCAACCGGATCGTGGGCTACTCCATCGACTCCCGGATGAAGTCCCGCCTCGCCGTCGCCGCGCCCACCAACGCCGTCGCCCGCCGCGGTGACGTCGCCGGCCGCGTGGTGCGCACCGACCGCGGATCGCAATCTCGATCAAGGAAATTCGTCCGTGCGCTCGCTCGCCACGGCCTGACCGGCTCGATGGGCCGGATCGGCGCCGCAGGAGACGACACCGCCACGGAAAGCTTCTTCGCGTTGCCGCGGAACAACGTTCCCGACCGGCGTACCTGGTCCACCCGAGGCGAACTCCGGACCGCGATCGCGACCTGGATCGAACGCACCTACCACCGCCGCAGACGCCAAACCGGCCTCGGCCGGTTGACCCCCATCGAATACGAAGCAATCATGACCACGTCAGCCAGTCAGACTGCGTGACCACAACTGTCACCTACTCGTGCAGCAGACCCGATCGACCTCAACCTCTTCATCCCGCTGAACGCCTTGCTGATCGAACGGAACGTCACGAAAGCCGTCGAACGGATCTTCGTCACCCAGCCCGCGATGAGCGCCGCGCTCGCCGAACTGCGCCGGGTCTTCGACGACCCCCCTGCTCGTGCGCGACATCTCGTCACAACGGCCCAGCGCCGGTTGTTCGAACTGAAGCGCGAGGCTCTCGGCCTGCGGGAGGTCGAGATGGCGACAACCCTGCCTGAACTGACCATGGGGATGTACTGCCACCCCGCACCGGTCGTTCACCCGCCCACCAGTGGCTGCGGTCCCGCGTGCGGGGCGCCGACGCCGCACTCGGACCCTCCTGAGCCCGTCCTCTGCTGCCGCGCGGCCAGACCGGTTTCCACGAGTGGAGATCTCCTCCGCGGACTTGCGAACATGACGAGGAGAGGACGGACACGCCCAACGCCTCGGACCCGCTTCATCCTCACCCTGTTCGGTGGAGCCGGGTTGCTGGAGTTCAGGCTGCTGGAGCGTTCCTGGCGTGTCGGAGTTCGTACTCGATCGGTGTGGGCATCCCGGGTGCGGTGTGGCGTCGGCGGCGGTTGTGGAACGTCGGGAATGGACGTCGAGCACGACCGCGCAGTACACCTTTCCTTCGCGGGGGAGCGGTGATGTCGGTGACCCACAGTTGGTTCGGTGCGGCGCGGGCGAAGTCGCGGTCGGCCGGGTCCGCCGCGGTGGCCGTGTCGTGCTCTGGTCGTGGTCTGCGTCGGTTGGGTAGGCCCTTGATCGGCGTTGCGGCGCATGAGAAGCGCGATGGTGTTGTGCCCGACGGTGATCCCGTGGCCGAGGGTGGGCTCGGCGCGCATCCGCGGGGAGCCGTAGACCTGGAACGACTCGACAGACCTGGAACGACTCGACGTGGATCTCGCGGATCAGGTCGACGAGCCAGGCTCGGCGGATCGCCCGCGGCGAGGGCGCGCGACCGCGCCAGTCGTAGAAGCCGGACTCGGACACCCCGGGTGCGCGGCAGGCGAGCTGGATCGACCGGTCACAGGGACGATCTCAAGGCGGCCCGACGAATCCTCGATTTCGTACACCCTGATTAGCCCAATGGGGTGATCATCCCCGATCTGGGCAACACCCGCGACGGAGCTGCCGACTGTACGGACGTGGAAAAGTCGTCCCAGCCGGGACCTGCCGACGCTCAGGACGCGCCCATCACCGGCAATGTGATGAGCGGACGCGCCCACGGTGTCGTGCAGGCCGGCACGGTGGACCAGGTACACCTGCACGGGGACCGGCGACTGCTACCTGTCACTCTGGCCGCAGTCGCTGTACTCGCGCTGACCGTTGCCTTGATCGCATGGATCGGTCCCGGTGGCAGCGAGGAGAAACCGGCGCCTCCTGATGTGCCGCTGGCGGCCAAGGCCGTGGTGGGGCTCAAGCCCGACTGCAAGTCGGGGTGGGTGCTGCCCGACCACGGCGATGAACCCATCCCGTACGGCCGGCAGCAGCAACCGGAGGGTTCCGTCTTGGGCACGGGAGGCCGGGTGACGATCACGCTGCAAGGGCTCACGGGCGACTCGGTGGTGTTGCAGGACATGCGTCCCGAGGTCCTCAAGCGGGAAGCCGCAGTTCGAGGTGTGCTGCTACCAGGACACTGCGGCAGTGATGTGACGCCTCGTTCCTTCGAACTCGACCTCGGCTCGCCCGTGCCGTCCGCCGTGCCGCAGGACGGGAGCCGCGGCGGTGAGACGGTGAAAAACCCAGGGTTCCCCTACCAAGTCCACAGGACCGATCCGGAGCAGTTCATCATCACGGTGGCCTCCCCGGATGAGTACGTCGAGTGGCAGTTGAGGCTCAAGTGGACGTCCGGTGACCGCAGTGGCGAGTTGGTCGTCGATGACGGAGGCAAGCCGTTCCGCACCACCGCGGTCACCGCTGCGCGACAGTTCTGCATCGAATACCCGGAGATGGAGCGGTGGATACCCGAGGAGATGTCGCAATTCCCGTGCTGACATGAACCGCCATGCCTGCAGAGTGAGCGCGCATCGCAAAGGGTGCTGAACCCGAACGCTGTCAGGAAATCTGCACAGCCGGATCAGCGACTCAAGCGGCATGTCTGTACTCGCCGATGACCCCATCGCCTGTTCTCCCCGGCCAGCCGCAGCACGAGCGACTTGACTGCCGCTCGTGCCGGTGGGCGTCCGGTCCGTCGACGCGCGGAGCGGTCCCACTTGCGGGCCACGAATCTGCGGTGCCAGGCGAGCAGGGTGCCCGGCGTGACCGGGAAGACCTCCCGCCAACGGCGACGATCCACAAAGCCGGACAGGGCTGCGGGCCAGAACCGATTTGCGGACTCGTAGCGGACCGGACCCGTCAGTTGCCGGCGCAGGACCGCGTTCCCTTGCCGCAGCACCAGCAGTTCGGCGTCCTTCGCCGCCTCGCTGCGCGACAACACCGACGGAACTGACAGCAACGTCCGGGGCACCCCGTACAGCAGGGACGCGATCACCCAGCCATGCCCTCAAGACGGTGGCACCCTCGCTCTACCGGCTACGACGACTTTCGAGCGGCACAAGCTCGAGCGTGGTCGCCCAGTGCGTGCCCGCGCACGCGCGCCGCTCGGCTCGGCTCGGGTGGCGTCGAACAGGTCGTCGGTGCCGCGGCGCAGCCCTCGGCGGGATCGGCGTGCCCTCGCGTGATCGGACAACCGTGGCGGGTCTCTCGTTGGCCGTCGCTGGTGATCTGCCAGTCCACGCCGGGACTGCAGCACCCTCGGCTCCGGCATGCTCACCACGCGCGGGCCGTCGCGCTCGCGCAGCAACCGCACCGGCACTCCCGCGGTCGCCCGGGACGCTGATCACAGCCGACGACCGACGCCGGCTTTCGACCGGAACGGGGTCGTCGGGTTCATGCCGGCACCTTGACGATGAGCGCTCCGGGGTCCACCTCGACCTTCAGCGACCTGGTCGTGCCGCAGACTTCTCCGTCGACCTCGAACGGCTTGGTGCGGCTGCTGCGCAACTCCAGGCGTCGGAACCGGAACCGCTCCACCGCCGGCCCGTCCACCCGGCGGGAGCCGATCAGGCGTCCCGCTGTGACAAGCCAGCCCCTGGTGCGCACGTCACGCAGCAACGCCAGGTCGAGGAGCCCGTCGGCGGGGTCCGCCTCAGGCAAGAGGGAGACCCCGCCCTGCAAGGCGCCTATGTTGCCGACGACCGCGCCCAGGACGCGGCGGGTCAGCCAGGGGCCGTCGTCCAACCGGACGGTCACCCGACTGGCGCCCGATCTCAGACCCTTGAGGACGGCCGGTACGTATGCGGGCCATCCCAGGAGGCGCTTCATCCTGGGTGAGGTGTCGCGGACCATCTCCGCGTCCAGACCGATCCCGCCCATGCCGACGAAAGGGCGTTCGTCCAGCAGTCCGATGTCGATGCGGCGGTCCACCCCGTCGAACGCCGACGTGACGGCACCCTCCGCCCCACTGCCGACCCCCAGGTTCCGGGCCACGAGGTTGCCCGTGCCGATCGGCACGATGCCCATCGCCACCCCGGTGTGCGCCAAGCCGGCGGCCACCGCGTTCACCGTGCCGTCCCCACCGCACGCCAGGACCAGCCGCGGGTGGTCGCGCAGGGCGAGTGCCGTCACCCCCGTCCCGGCATCGTCACGGGTGGTCTCGAACCACTGCGGCTCGCACCAGCCGCGGTCCCGGGCGGTACGGGACACCAGGTCCCGCAACCCGGAGTGATCCACCACAGTGCCCGGATGAACAACCACCGCCACACGAAACCCGTCACGCCACGGATCCACCCGAACCACCTTCACGAAGTCGACACCGGACCGGATGCCCTTCGCCAGGCGAACGTACACGTGGACGCGACACGCAAAGCGCTGCGGACCCGGCCGGGCCGATCCACAGTCGCACCCGTGTCGCCGGCGCGGGTGCGGCAGGTGTCCCAGGGGTGGCCGACCGGCTCCTGCGCCTCGCTCTGCCCACGACGACGACTTTTCGAGCGGCACAGGCAGCCGTGCCCGTGAGCGCTTCGAGTACATGGGCTTCGTGCGCCGTCTACCTGCGTGGATGGGATCGGCAGGCACAAGGTCGGACACGCCCTCTCGTTGGTTCGTCCGGGTGATGATCGCCCGTGTACCGGTGTATCCACGTCCGCTCGCGCCAAGGTGTGCCGGGTACCCATTCGACCACTGGAGTGAGACTGACATGGGCAAGATCCGCACAGGGGCTGTCGCAGTGGTGGTGGCGCTGGTGTCCGCGCTGGTCGGCGCCGCTCCGGCGCTGGCCGCCGAGACGGCCAGGATTTCCCGCACGATCCTCCTCGCCTCCACCTCGACCGGCAGTGCCGCGCTGCCGGCGGGAGACGGCAAGCTGATCAGGCTGGCTGCCGGTCGCTACGAGTGGAAGCACCGCATCGCGGGACTGGAAGACCCGGGCAACAGGATGATCACCCTGGCGGCGGGTGAGTACCGGTGGAGCTGCGACCTCGTCGGCACCGGGTTGTCGCCGGTGAACTACTCCACCGTGTGCCGGCTCGACCCCCAGGCCGCAGGCCGCGCGACCGCGTTCCTCCCGGCGGACGGGCGCACCTACTGGCAGATCCCGGCGGGCAACCGGACGTGGACCAGCGAGTTGGACCCGCAGTTCTGACGACTTGCCAGGACCAGTGCGCCCTCAGTGCACCGAGGTGTCGGGGGAGGCTGCCGGCACCGGGGCGACGCCTGCGCTCGGAACGGTGGTCGGGCACCCGTTCGGTTGCGGTTGCCGGTTTCATCACGGCAGGAACGGGATGCGGGCCGCTTCCGTGCGTTCTCGTGGTTCCGGTGGCAGGGGAGACTGCGGCGGTGCGACAGGCCGGGCACGTGGTGACGCGCTGCGGAGCCGTTGTTCGGGCCGGCGGACGCCCGACTTCGGCGTGTCGGGTGTCCGCCGGTCGTCCCACCTGGGCAACGTGGTCCAGGCGGTGTCCTGCGAGACGCTGATCGGGGTGTCTGGTAGCTCCGGTGCACGGTGGGCCGTGGTCAGCTGACCGATCGGGCGTGGGCTGTGGTCGAGCCGCTGTTGCCTTCGGTGTCGGGGCGTGGTCGCAGCTGGCGTGATCACCGTCAGGTGATCAACGCGGTCGGAGTGGAAGCTGCGCACCGGCGCCCCGTGGCGGGAGCTGCCCGACCGGAAGAGGGGGATGCGCCGACGAGGTCGACGCCCTCGCCGTCGACGGCGAAGGACCCGGACGCTCGCGGGGCGGGCTGAGCGCCGAGATCCCCTCGGCGGTCGACGGACGCGGCCTGCCGGTGCGCGTCCTGATCACACCCGGCCAAGCGGGTGACAACCCGCGACTGCTGCCGCTGCTCGACGGCATCCGCGTCGCCCGTGTCGGGCCGGGACACCTGCGGGTGCGGTCCGAGGCGGTGATCGCGGACAAGGCGTACTCGCACCAGTCGACCCGACTCGCCCGCCGGCCCCGCAGGATCACGTTCACCTGCCCCGAACGCGAGGACCGGGTAGCCCGCCGCGCGGCCTGGGCTCACGCGGCGGGCGACCACCGGCCTTCGACGAGCAACGCCACGAACAACGCAACGTGGTCGAACGCTGCTTCAACCGACTCGAGCAGTTCCGCGGCCCGGCCACCCGCTACGCCACACGAGCCGCCTGCTACCAGGCCGAACTCACCATCGCCGCCATCGTCCTCCGGCTGCGATGACCACTTGCAGGACGCTGCCTAGTCGACCAGGACCCGCGCCGCGCGGTTGTCCCAGCCGTCGCCGAGGGTGCCCAGCCGCGGCCAGTCGTTCTCGACCTCCACCGAGCGGTTGCCCTGCGGGCCGACCAGCACCCAGTTGCAGTGACCGGTGTCGATCTTGCGGACCGAGGACACCCACCGCTGTCCGTTGAGCAGGGGGATGTTGGCCGCGGCGTCGGGCGGGGAGAAGTCCGACTCCGGGGTGCAGTCGCCGTTGGGGTTCCAGACCTCCAGGTGGAACCCCTCGTAGTTGGGGTGCTCCCAGAGGTTGAGGACGTGGCTGGCCGCGGGCGCCATGTCCAGCATCTCCGCCTGGGTCGGCGCGCACCGGGTCGTCTCTCCCGGCTGCACGAGGCAGAACAGGTCGGCGGTTCCCGTATCGGCGGGTGCGGCCCCACTCGTCGGGGCGCTGGCCACCAGCGCTCCGGTCACGGCCGCCAAGCCCACCATCGCGCGCTTCCACATTCGGTTCATTCGCAGTCCGTCCAGGAGATGTGAAGTAATAACACGTATCCGTTCTAATTCGTTAATACTCCCCGATCGACAGTCCGGTCGCGTCACGAGCGCTGAGGATCACCCACATGGCCGCGGGCCGTTCGAGGCGGGCACGGCCCGTTCCGGAACCCGAGGTCTGTCCGTCCGGGTGTGGGACGGTGAATCGCTCCTCTGTCAAGCAGAGGTTGGTTGTGGGCTGGTGGCGCCGGTGCGCAGGGCGGGGTGGACGACGTCGGAGGGGTGTCGTTCGAGCACGCGGAGGGCTTCGGGTCCGCCGTCGCCGCCGGCTCGCCCACGAGACCCGGTGCTTCCTCCGAGACCGGCTCACCGACCGCGCCCGCAAAGCGGTGTTCGAACGACGGTGCGATGTCCGGTCCGGCCCGAGGCAGGTGCCCGGTGTGGCCGGTCACGTGTGAACCCGACCGGCTGTTGGGCCAGGTCGATGCGGAGGGGGAGGTCGGTTGTCCGCAGCGTGGTCCTGGGCCAGGAGTCGCCCCGCGAGTTCCACGCAGCGGATCCGGGCGGGGGAGAAGCCGTAGGGCATCTTCGTGACCGCTTCGGCGGCGCTCGTCCACGCGGGCTCCTCACCCGTCGGATCGGCGTCGTGGGGATCGACGCCGTCGTCGAGGGCGGCCTCGGCGGCGTCGAGGCGGTCGTCCTCGGCTCGCAGGTCGGGGTGGGTGGCCAGCACGATGAACACGCTCGCCTGGACGGCGGCGCCCAGGGGGCCGAAGACCCGTTCCGTGACCAGCAGGGTGTCCAGGTCGGAGCGGCGCGGTGCGCCCCGGGGCAGGTGGCCGAGCCGGTCCGTCACCAGTTCGGAGAGCAGTCCGAGCGGGCTGCCCACGGCCCGCAGGCGCTGGACGACGGCGCGCCGGCGCTTGATGCCGGCCTCCTTGGCGGCCAGGGTTTCCTCCAGCCGGCCCAGGCCCTCCTCGACGTCCCGGTTGTCGTCGAAGGCGGCCCGCACGTCGTCCGGGCTGATGCCGGCCTCCGCCATCCTGCGGATCCACAGCAGGCGGATCACGTCGTCGTAGCCGTAACGGCGGCGGCCGTCCGCGCCCCGCTCGGGCTCCGGCAGCAGACCGATCTCGTGGTAGTGGCGAACCGCGCGCGGGGTCGTCCCGGCGAACGCGGCCGCATCACCGATCTCGACCTGGTGGGGAGGCGTGAAGGAGGGGTGCATCGCGGAGGGGGCCTTTCGTGCTGTGGTACCCCCACGACATCAGATGCCGCTACGGCACGTGCAACATCACGACACCGCACCTTTCACGCGCGCCTCGGGTGCCGGCCGGTGAGCTGACCGGGGCAGTGGTCCCGACCCCCGCTCCGCCTGTCGCGGACCGGGGTCGGGAGGCCGCCCCCGGGATGTCATCGCAGTGCGGTGAAGAACGTCCGGATGTCGTCCACCACGATCTCCGGGACCTCGAGCGCGGCGAAGTGGCCGCCCTTCTCGAAACGGCTCCAGTGCACGATGTTGGAGTTGTCCCGTTCCGCGAACACCTTGATGGTCTGGAAGTCGTCGGCGAACACGGCCACGCCGGTCGGGGCGGCGTTCACCGGGGCGGGCTCGTCGGCGGGGGCGGCCGCGTTGTCGAAGTAGGACCGGGCCATGCCCGCGGCGGCGTTCGCGAACCAGTTGACGGACACCTCGGTGAGGATGGTCTCCAGCGGCACCAGGGACGTGCCGTTGCCGAAGGAGTTGAACAGCTCGCTGTAGGCGAGCATCCCGATCGGTGAGTCGCTGAGCCCGGCCGCGACCGTCTGCGGCCTGCTGGCGTTCATGGTGTTGTAGCCGCCGACCTTCTGGAACCACCGCATGTGCTCCAGGCCGGCGTAGTCCTGCGGTTCGAGTCGTTCGAACTCCGCGGGGTCGCCCGACGGGAAGGAGAACAGTTGCAGCACGTGCAACCCCAGGAAACCCTCCGGGGCGAGGATGCCGAGTTCGCGGGCGACCACCGCGCCGTGGTCGGAGCCGTGGACGCCGTAGCGCTGGTAACCGAGCCTGCGCATGAGGGTGTCGTAGGCGCGAGCCACGCGGGCGGCGGTCCAGCCCGATCCGGTGACCGGGTTGGAGAAGCCGAAGCCGGGTGCGTCCGGCACGACGACGTGGAACGCGTCCTCGGCGCGCCCGCCGTGGGCGACGGGGTCGGTGAGCCTGCCGATCATGTGGAGGTAGTCGACCGACGAGCCGGGGTAGGTGTGCGCGAGCAGCAGCGGCGTCGCGCCCTCGTGCGGCGACTCGACGTGGACGAAGTGGATCGGCTGGTCCTCGATCTCGGTGGTGAAGTGCGCGTGGGCGTTGATGCGCTCCTCGGCGGCGCGCCAGTCGAACGCGCGCCACGCCGTCACGGCCTCACGCAGGTAGTGGTTGGGGGTGCCGTGCTCCCAGGTGTCGCCCGGCGCCGGCTGCGGCAGGCGGGTGCGGTCGAGGCGACCGGTCAGGTCGTCCAGCTCGGCCTGCGTGACCTCGATGCGGAAGGGGCGGATCTCCGTGTTCGTCATGGCACGAACGTTAGAGTGCATATAGGAAAGAATCGTTCCTATTAGGTGGAGGTTGCCGCAGTGACCGCGGACACATCGGCGCGGCTCCTCGCGCTCCTGGCGCTGTTCCAATCGCGCCCGTCGTGGAGCGGCACCGAACTCGCCGACCGGCTGGGCGTCACGACCCGCACCATCCGCAACGACGTGGAGCGCCTTCGCCTGCTCGACTACCCCGTCGAGGCCACCCGCGGCGCGACGGGCGGCTACCGGCTCGGAGCGGGCGGCAAGCTCCCCCCGCTGCTCCTGGACGACGAGGAGGCGGTGGCCGTGGCGATCGGGTTGCGCGCCGGCCGTGGCGTCGCCGGACTCGAGACCTCCAGCGCCCGCGCGCTGGCCAAGCTCGAACAGGTCCTGCCGCCACGCCTGCGGCCGACGGTGGAGGCGCTGGCCTCGGTCGTCGACCACGCGCCGGAGAACACCGACACCGACGCCCCGGACCCCGGGGTCGACCCCGCCGTGCTGCGCACCATCGCGACCGCGATCCACGACGTCGAGTGGTTCCGCTTCGACTACCGCGGCACCTCGCTACTCGTCGAGCCCTACCGCCTGCTCGCCTGGAAGCGACGCTGGTACCTCGTGGCCCGCGACCCGTCCGGTGGCGAGTGGGACGTCTACCGGGCGGACTGGATCACGCCACGCGTGCGCACCCACCGCCGGTTCGCCCCCACCGCACTCCCCGACGAGGACTACACGAGCTTCACCATGCGCCGTGTCGCGTTCAGCGGCTGGCAGGTGCACGCACGCCTGCGGATCGACGCGCCGGCCCAGGCCGTCCTCGACCGGATCCACCCGGCCGTCGGTGTGGTCGAGACGGTCACCGACACCACCTCGGTCCTCGTCACCGGCGCCGACTCGCTGGACACGATCGCCGCCTACATCGGCATGCTGGGCATGGACTTCACCGTCGAGTCGCCCAGCGAGCTCAGGCCACTGCTGCGCACCCTCGCGGAGCGCTACGCCCGCGCCTGACCACCGGAACCACGCCGGGAGGTTGTGGGCGGGGCCCCGAGGACCCCGCCCAAGGGATCAGGGGATGGTTCCCGGGTTCTGCCGGCAGCTCCATGGCGAGCCCGAGTCCCACCACCTGCGGTACAGGTTCCACCAAGCGCGCCAACGACATCACCGCCTCCGCCGACAAGGCGCACCAAGGCGCGGGCGCGACGGTGCGCACTCCAGCCACCGCCAACCACGACGAAGAGCCTCGGTGGTGTCCGCGGACCAGCGTGCGGTGTCGCGGTGCCGCGACACCGATCAGCGTGGTGTCGTCGACTGCGCGCGCCGCTTCCGCAGCGCCAGCAGCCCGGCTGCGACGCCGGCGGCTGCCAGGGAGCCCGCCGTGTTGTTGAGGAAGTCCTGCGTCTCGCACAGACCTCGGTCCACCAGCGGCTGCCCCAGCTCGATCAACGCGCTCAGTGCCGCCGCCGCGCCGAACACCGCGAGGGGGCGGCGGGTGGCCAGGACCGCGCAGAGCACCAACGGCATGAACAGCACCGCGTTGAGGAGTTCGTTGGTGCCGTGGAGCGAGAACCCGTTGATGTGGCAGAACGTCCGGTCCAGCTCGACCACGCCGGGCTGACCGGAGTGGTTCGAGGTGGTGCGGGAGAACGTCACGCCCAGCACCAGACCGAGGAACAGCCCCGCGAGCACAGCGGGTACCGGCCGCCGGCCGAACCGCCGCGCCGTGAGCCACGCGGTGAAGCCCAGTGCTGCGGAGCCGACGCACACACCGCTCGCGATGAGCGGGTCGGAAAGAAACCTGAGCACTGCTCCGATCGCCCATCGGATCTGTTCGAGCATCCGGTTCGTACCCTTCCTGCGCCGGTCTGGTGCGAACGATCCGCGGTTGGCGCGGATGTGGCTGATCAACCGGTCGACGCCGACCGGTTGATCAGCCGCTGTTCGTGCTGCGTCCCCGCGGCGGGCGGCGGGTGGACGTCGTTGCCGGCACCACCACGACGGCGGCGTGGGTGGTGGTCGCGGCGAGGCACGTCGTCGCCGGTCGCGGTCACGCCACTGCGCGGTGTGCCGGGGGCGTCACCCGTGGCAGGTCTGGCCGATACGGCTCAGGCTCAGCGAGGTGATGACCGTGCCGTCGATCGAGTAGGCGGAGTACTCGTTGCCCGTGTCGAGCGCGATCTTGTAGCCGTGGGCGTTGGGCACGGCCGACGGGTAGAGCTCCGGCACCCGGGACGGTTCGTGGCCGTTGCCCAGCCCCTCGGTGGTGGCCGGGCCGCGGGTGATGATGACGGAAACGGCCTTCCGGCTCTCGTCGAACACCACCGAGCCCCGCAGCGGCAGCTCCAGGCCGTGGAAGGCGCACGCGCCGGTGCCGGGGTCCTTCCGGTCGCTGATCAGGCCGGTGGCCTGGACCTCGGCGAACGTCGCGCCGATCCTGATCGGCCCGAGGCCGGCGTGGTCCAGCGCGGTCGGCGGCTCGACGGCCGTGGTCCGCGCGACGGGGGTGGCGACCGCCGGGCCGGCGACGGCTCGCTCCGCCGGCGTGGCGCCTGACGAGGTCGCCGCGGAACCGCCCAGGGCGGCGAGCAGGGCGGTGAGCGCGATGAGGCGCATGATCTGTCTCCGATCGGTGAGGGTGATCTGGTCGGCTGCGGTGGAACGGGGTCCGTGCGCCTCCCGACGGCGCACGGACCCCGGCTGCCCGCCTGGTCCTGTCAGGGGGCGGGTTTGGTCCCGATGGTGTCGGCGACGCCGGTCTCGACCGAGGTGGAGGTCATGACGGTGCCCGCCGGGAAACCGTCGACGTCGCGGGTGGCGATCCGGCGTTCGCCGATGAACCGGCCGGTGCCCGGGTCGATGATGATCTCCTGCCGCACGTGGCCGTCGTCCACGCCCAGCGCGGTGCCGGTGCGGCCGTCGAGGTCGGCCTGCCGGTCGGTGACCCGCAGACCCGGCAGCTTCGCCAGCGCCTGGTAGAGGTTGGCCCGCACGGCCTCGTCCACCAGGCCGCCGCGCAGCGCGGTGGCGGCCCGGTCGAGCATCCGCACCTCGGCGCTGACGGCGTCGTCGGGGGGCAGGTCGTGCTCCAGGCGTTCGAGCAGCTCGTCCGGGTCGGTGGGCAGGTCCGCCTGCCACTGGGCCGTCGGGTGCTGCCAACCGCCGGGCCTGCGGCACTGCTGGTCGGGCTCGGCGGTGAAGTCGCCGCAGCGGGCCCGCTCGTCACCTTCGGGCCAGCCGCCCCGGGGCCAGGTGTTGGTGGTGGGCACGCCCGCTGCCCGCGCCTCCTCCTCCGTGCCGAGCACCCACTGCTGGTTGCCGGTCACGTCCCGGCGCAGCAACCACTCCCCGGTCGGGTCGGCCGGGGCCCAGGTCTCCAGCAGGTTCTCCGCCAGGTGGGCGAACGGCCGGCCGTCCTGGCCGGTCGACGAGGCCATCCACCAGGCGCGGGTGGCGACGTAGCGGTACCGGCCGGGCCCGACGGGCTCGTCGACCGCGCCGATCGCCCCGACCGCCGCCCGGTCCAGGGTGGCCACCGCCTCCGCCGACGCCGGTGGGGCCGAACCGCCGAACGACACGGTCTGCGCGACCAGCGCGCCCGCCACCAGCACACCCACCGCCGCCGCCCCGACCAGGGCACGCCGCCCCGGGCGGCGCGGTCGCGGTCCTCGTGACCCGGCCCGGCTCGACCGGACCTCGTCCACCAGGACCACCCCCGGTGGGAGGGCCCCCCGCGTCGCGGTTCGGTCCACCCTCCCGTGCCGATCGGTTCGCTGCTCGGCACGGGCCACCGGTGCCACCCGCGCTCGCGCCGGTACCGACTCGTCGGTCCTGACGCCGGCGTTGAACTCCGCCAGCGCGAAGTCCAACTCGTGCTCCGTCCAGGTGCGGTGGAGATCATCGTCACTCATCGCCGGTCTCCGTGTCCTCGGTGTTCGACTCGCGGGTGCGCAACCGGGTGCGAGCCCGGTGCGGGCCCGGTGCGGGCGGGAACGGACGGTGCCGACCGGGATGCCCAGCGCCTGGGCCACCTCGTCGGAGTCCAGCCCCGCCCAGCTGGTCGGCGGCAGCACGTCGTGGCGCGCCGGGTACCGGTGCGGCGGCCGGGCGTGCCGGTCGAACAGCTCGCCGAAGACCCGTGCCGGCCCCGGCTCGGACAGGTCCGGCCGACCACCGGCGTCATCCGGACCGTCGTCGGCCACCCGGCCCCCGGCGGTGTGCTCGCTCGTCGTCCTCACACCTGCTGTTGCCCGCGGCGGCCCGCCACGTTCTCGACCTTTGGTCCACCGGGCCGCCGCGAGGCCGGCACACGGTCAGCGGAGCACCGTGAACGGTGGGCCGAGCCCTGCCCCGGGAGGGGGTGCTGCTTCGGGAGGATCCGAGATCGTGGCGCGGGGCTTCGGCCCTGACACGCCCAAGCGGGCCGCCGACGTGCTCACCGACGCCGGGGCACGCACCCACCCCGCCGCACGCGGCACTCGGCAGTGCTCAGATCACCGCCGGCACTCGGCCTGATCGCGGCCCGTACCCGCAGGTGAGCTGAGGGCGGACTGGCCGGGCACGCCGGAAAGCCCGGCTGGGGCACCACGGCGGGACCTGCCCGTCCACCCGCGGTGGTGTCCGGCGCGACATCGCCGCACCGGGTTCGGGTCATTCGGGTCGGATGGAGTAGGCCCGTGGGTACCGGTGCCCGGGGGGTGGGGTGGGGGAGCCGGTGAACGACACCGGTGTCCCGGTGGGCAGCGTGGTCCGGTTGCCCGGCAGGTCGTCGCGGGAGGCGAACCACGAGCCGCCGCGGGTGTCGGTGATGAAGCCGTGTGGTTGTCCCGCCTGCCAGCCCGTCACGGTGCCGCGCCGGCGGCCGCGGGGGGTGCCCGCGGGGGAGGCCGCGCCGCCCGGCAGGGGGAGGTCGTGTCGGGTGACGCCGGCCGTGGCCAGGGCGGTGTCGAAGGAGGTCGCCGGGGTGTCGATGCGGCCGCGCACGTAGTGCGCCTCCGGCACGAGGCACTCCTCGAAGGGGCGGCCGGTCTCGGTGTGGACGTGCCAGCGCAGGGCGTCGTGGAAGCCCTCCAGCGAGATCCGGGCCGACCTCGGGTGCACGGTCGCGTAGAAGTCGCTCAGGTACGCGAACCACGTCCCGTCGTAGAACACACCGATGCGCAGCACGAACGCTTCCTCCACCAGCTCGACCCGGGCCCCGGCGCGGGCGGGCAGCCGCTGCCCGGGATATTCGGGGGAGGGGCACCGGGCGGCACGACCCGACCCCGAGGACCGGCCCCGGACCGAGGCCGATCTCCCGGACCTCCACGACCCGCGACCCCGGCGCGCGCCCCGGACCGGGAGGCGGCACCGGGGAAGCTCCGGCCCGGTGGTGTGCCCAGGCGGCCGTGGCTCACCGGGGCGGGTGAGCAGGAGGTGGACGTCGCCGTGGCCGGCAACGGGCGCTCGGGTCGTCGGTGGTGGGCGGGTTGGTCCGGCGGGCGGCGCGTGGTGGGAGGTCAGCAGGACCAGTCGGCACAGGGCACGACCTCGAACCCCCGACCGGGGAAGACGGTGTCCACGAAGAAGTCGTGCACCGCGGCGTCGCCGTCGGCGCAACCGTCGCGCAGCACGGTCACCCGGTAGCCGCGGTCCGCCGCGTCATAGCACGTCGCGGCCACCATCGCGCTGGTCGCGACCCCGGCGACGGCCAGCGCGCCGACGTGGCGGGCGCGGAGCACGAGGTCGAGGTCCGTGCCGGCGAACGCACTGGTGCGGCGTTTCAGCACGACGACGTCCTCGGCGGCGACCGGCAGCGCCGGTTCGGTTCCGGCCGACCCTTCGTGGAAGGCGTCCCCGGCGTCGTAGAACGACCTGTACAACTCGTTGCCCGGCAGCAGGTCGGCCCCGTTGCCCCGGAAGGCGAAGCGCACGAACACCACGAGCGCGCCCGCCGCACGGGCACGCGGGAGCAGTTCGGCGACCGGCGGCACGACCTGCGCGGCGAACGGGTAGTTGCCCGTGATGCCCCGCTGGAGGTCACCGATGATCAGTGCGGTGGTCAAGACAGGCTCCCGTCCGGCCGCTCTTCCCGGCATCCCGCGGTGAACGGGACAGCCGGTCCGACGGCCTCGGTGATCGCGGTGGTCGACAGTGCGCAGGCGAAGCTACCGGTCGCGGGTCGAAGGCCGGACCCCGGAAGCGGCGGTGTCCCGACTCGACGAGCGGGGGCGCTGAACCCCGTGGTCGCTTTGCTCCGCCGACGTGGCCGCCGCGGTGTCGAGATCCACCGGGGGTGCCGCCGACGACCCCGACCGGTGCGGTTCGGTCAGTCCTCGCAGACGTCCCGGGGCTGGTCGGTGAGCAGCCCCCACCGGGTGGGGCTGACGGCCCGCAACGCGGCACAGGCGCTGTCCGCCGCCGCGGTGGTGTCCAGGCCCCACGCGCGCACCGTGCCGTCGAGGCCGGAGGTGAGGAGGGTGCGCCCGACCGGCACCGCGTCCTGGACGGCCGCGGTGTGCCCGCGCAGGACCGTCCGGAGCTGCCCGTCGTCGACGTCCCACAGGCGGGCGGTGCCGTCCCTGCCGCCGGAGGCCAGGGTGGTGGCGTCGGTGAAGCGCAGGGTGACCACCGGGCCGGTGTGGCCGGAGAGGACGAGAGGGGTCTCCGGGGCGTCGAGGGGGTGCAGGCGGATCAGGTTGTCGCGGCCGCCGGTGGCCAGGGTGGTGCCGTCGGGGCTGAAGGCCACGGTGAAGACGGTGTCGGAGTACCGGGCGAACAGCTTCGTCATCCGGCACGTGCGCGGGTCCCAGAGACGTACCGTGTCGTCCTGGCTCCCGGTCGCCAGCACCGTGCCGTCCGGGCTGAACGCCAGGCCGAACACGGCGTTGTCGTGCCCGGAGAGCGTGCAGGTCGACCGGTGTCGGCCGACGTCCCACAGCTTGACCACGTGGTCGTCGCCCGCGCTGGCCAGTACCGCGCCGTCCGGGGAGAACGCCAGTGCCTTGACCGACGCCGTGTGCCCGCGCAGCGTGGCGAGCAGGTGGTGGTCGGCCGCGTCCCGGAGCTGCACCAGGTCGTCGCTCCCCCCGGTCGCCAGCACCGACCCGTCCGGGCTGAACGCCACGGCCCACACCCCGCCGGGGTGCGCGTCGAACGTGGTGGGGGGCCTGGCCAGGTCGGTGGCGTCCCACAGGGTCACCCTGCCGTCCTCCGCCGAGGTCGCCAACCGGTCCCCGTGCAGGGACGCGCTGCGGATGGGCGACACCGGGCGGGCGGTCGCGACCCCGGCGCCCCCGACCGCCCACAGCAGCGCCTGGGCGTCCTCGCTGCCCGTGATCAGGGTCTGCCCGTCGCGGCTGAACGCGACGGCGTTCACCGGCCCCTTGTGGCCGACCAGGGTGAAGACCACCCGGTGGCCGGCCGCGTCCCACACGCGGGCGGTGTTGTCCCTGCCGACCGTGGCGATCCTGGAGCCGTCGGGGCTGAAGGCCACGGCGAGGACGAAGTCGGTGTGCCCCCGCAACACGGCGCCGGGGGTGCGACCGCGCAGGTCCCACAGCCTCGTCCCGTCGTCGCCCGCGACGGCGAGCGACGAGCCGTCGGGGCTGACCGCCAGCCCGTTGCCGCCGCGCTGATCGGGATCGCGCAGGTCGGCGGTGGTGCCCGCGGTGCTGTCCCACATCGTGGCCACCCCGTCCGCGGCCAGCAGGACCACCGCGGCACCGCCGGGGACGAAGGCAGCGCCGGTCAGGGCTCCGCGGTGGCCGTCCAGGGTGGCCGCCGCCCGACCGGTGGCGACGTCCCACAGCGTCGCCGTCCCGTCCTCCGACGCCGTGACCAGCCGGGAGCCGTCCTCGTCGAACCCCACCGCGAGCACCGCGGCCCCGCGTCCGGGGAGGGCGCGGACGACAGCGCCGGAACCGGTGGCGTAGAGCGTGACGGTGCCCTGCCGACCCGCCACCGCCAGGAGCGTGCCCGCGTGGTTGAAGGCGACCGCCGGGGCTCCGCCGGGTTCGACGGGCAACGTGGTCGTCGGGCGCCGGGTCGCGAGGTCCCAGAGCCGTACCGTGCCGTCACGGCCCGCCGTGGCCACCGAGGAGCCGGTGGGCGCCGCGGCGAGCGCGGTGATCATCTCCTCGCCGTGGTCGGCCAGCGGGCCCAGGTACGCCTGGGCCTGCGTGCTGAGCACCGCGCTGCGGCTGGACACCGTCTCGGCCAGGTCGTGCGCGGCCAGCGCCGCGATCAGCGAGGTCTCCGGCTGCACGGGGGCCATCACCCCGGAGTGGGTCGCCAGTTCGTTCGACCACGCGATCCGGGTCTGCCGCCACGCGATGAGCCCGCCGGTCGAGGCCAGCACGAGGCACAGCGCCAGCGCCAGGGCCAGCCCGCGCAGCCTGCGGACCTGTCGACGGGCGCCGTGCCGCTCGGCGTCCTGCCGGGCGGCACCCGCGGCCAGGTACTCCTCCACCAGCGGGGCGGGTTCACCGCGGCCGCGCGCCCAGTCCAGCGCGACCGCCAGCCGCGCCCCCCGGTAGAGCAGCGAGTCGTCGCGCCCCGCCAGGTCCCACTCCTCCGCCGCGGCCGTGACCCGCTGGTGGTTGTGCAGGCCCGCGCGGTCGGACTCGATCCACTCCCGCAACCGGGGCCACGCGGACAGCAGGACCTCGTGGGTGATCTCGACCGCGTCCGCGTCGATGGTCACCAGACGAGCTCGCACGAACGCCTCCAGGACGCTGTCCACGTGCTCGTCCGGCACCTGCTCCCGCAGCGCCTCCGGGGTCGACCTCCGGCGCGCCTGTCCGCCTTCGGCGCCGACCTGCACCAGGCGCAGCAGCACCCGTCGCGCGGTGTTCCGCTCGGTCGGGCTCAGCCGGGAGTACGTCCGCTCGGCGGTGGTGGCGACCGCGGCGTGGATGCCACCGGTCAGCTCGTACCCCGCGACGGTCAGCAGCCCGCCCTCGCGGTTCTGCCAGGTCGTCAGCAACGCGTGGGCCAGCAGCGGCAGTGCCCCCGGCTCGTACGACCGGCCCGTGGCCGGGATCGCGCCCAGGTCGCGGAGGAGGAGTTCGACGAGTCCCGGCTCCAGGTGCAGCCCCAGCAGCCGAGCCGGGCGGACGATCGCCGCGCGCACCTCCGCCTGCCGCATGGGCCCCAGCGCCACCTGCCGATCGCGCAGGGACTCGGCCAACCCGGGGTGGTGCAGCAGGCGACCGTAGAAGTCCGCCCGAACCCCCAGCACCACCACCGCGGGCGGCTCGTGGTCGGCGTCCGACCTCGCCAACGCGCACACCGCGTCGAGGAACAGCTCCCGCTCGCGCGGGTCCGGGCACAGCGTGAAGACCTCCTCGAACTGGTCGACGAGGAGGACCAGGCGCTCGGGCCGCCCTCCGGCGCCCACCACCGCCGACCGGAAGGTCTCGGCGTCGGTCAGCAGCGCCCGGGTCAGGGCCGCGGCGTCCATCCCGCCGGCCTTCGCCACCTCGGCGGCCAGCCGCTCCACCGGGTCCGAGGTGGGCGTGAACACCGCGACGGGCCAGCGCCGTGAACCTCGCCGGGGCAACGCGCCGCGGAGCAGCGCGGGCATCAGCCCGGCCCGGAGGAGGGACGACTTGCCCGCGCCGGACGGTGCGACCACGGTCACCGGTCCGCCCTGGTCGAGGGAGTCGGTCAGCCGGGCGACCAACTCGGCCGTCGCCCGTTCCCGGCCGAAGAACCACTGGGCGTCGGCCACGTCGAAGGCCGCCATCCCGCGGTACGGACACCGGTCGTCGTCCGGGATCCGGAACCGGGTCCGCGCGGCCGCCTCGACCGCTTCCGGCTCGGCGCCGACGGGTCCCGACGCGAACGCGATCAGTTGCCCTTCCGCCTGCAGGGCCGTGTCGCAACGACGGGCCAGGTCGGCGGTCACGGGCTTGTCCCCGTTCTCGATCTTGCTCAGGTAGCCCTTGCTGTAGTTCACCAGCTCCGCCAAGCCCGCGAGCGACAGCTCCCTTTTCCCCCGCCACCGACGCAGTTCCGCGCCGAACGCCCCGTCCGAGCCTCTTCTGCTGCCTTGACCAGGTGTTTCCTCGGGTTTCCCGGAAATCATGAGACGGTCACCCCCTCGACCCGCACGCCCCGAACCCCGACACTTGAAGTGGCGCCGCGACAGACCACCGCAAAGGTACTCGCCTCTTGTCGGAGGCAACCCGTCAGACGCAGGGGGGAACACTGATGGAGTACCGGCGCTCACACCGGTTCGCGGCACCACCGGTGACAAGAAGAGGGGAACCAGAATGAACGCGCAAAAATCCATCGCCCGTCCGGGGGTACTCGGCGCGCTGCTCGCGCTGCTGTTCACGCTGCCGGCCACCGCCCAGGCCACGGCCTCCGACCACCCGCCGGGCAGTGCCGGGGCCGCGTCGGTCGAGATCAGTGCGTCGACGCCCCGCAACGGGGTTTGTGAGGTGGGTGAGTTCTGCCTGTACTACGGGCTCAACATGAGTGGCTCGGTGTCGGACTTCAACGGCTCGGTCCCGGACTACGGGAGTTCCCCGGCGACGTGCTACACGTTCAAGGGACCCGGCGCGGGCCAGGGGCAATGCGTCAAGAACAACGCGATGTCGGCGCGGAACAAGACCACGGCGAACCGGGTCACCGTCTACTTCAACTCCAACTACGGCGGCATCTCCGACACCTACCTCCCCGGTGAGGAAGGCAACCTGATCCCGGCCATGCAGAACGAGAACGCCAGCCACAGGTTCGTGAACATCGGTTCGTGATGACGCGGGTCCGGTCGGTGTGAACCGCCGGCGGTGCGGTCCGGCGGCTTCGGCTGCCGGACCTCACCGCGCGCTCGTGGTCGAACACAGCCGGACCGCGTCACCGGATCGGTGGAAGCGGTGCGTCGCGAGTGGAGATCGGCGCCGGGTGCCGGTGAGGCGGCTGAACCACAGGCGGGTACTGCCACCACGCGGGCGTGGTGGGAGGAGTGCTCCTCCGGGGTCAAGGCGTTCCCCGTCCATCGCGGGAGAGAACGCCGGGCTGTGCGGCTGTGGAGGATCCGTGGTTACCCGACGTTGGCGCTCACACCTTCGTACTGGTAGCCGCTGGCGGTCGCCGAGGCGACTTCGGCCGAACTGGTCATCAGCACGTGGTCGCCGTTGCCGGGGTAGCGCAGTCGGTGGAACGGCCTGCCGGTTCCGGAATTAGGCGGGTAGACGTATGCGCCGATCCCTTCGTAGACGTATCCCTGGCCGGTGGTCGCGGCGACGACTTCGTTCCAGTCCGCGGTGTGGAAGCGGTCGCGACGTATCGGGCTGTAGATGCGGTAGAACGGGATGAGACCGGCCTGTGCCGTGGTCGACACGAAGGCGTCGATGCCGGCGTAGGAGTACCCGTTGTTCGGCGCGTTCATGACCTCGGCCTGACTGGTCGTGTTGTAGTTGTCGCCGGTCACCGGGTTGTAGAGTCGGTAGAACGGCTCGTAGACCGATGCTCGGTCGGCGACGTCGGCGGTGGCGACCGGCGTGACCGTGACGGCCGAGGCCACCGCGACCAGGACTGCCACCGCGGCTCTGGCGAGCACGGAACGGCGGGTGGCCAAACGATGCGGTAACATGAATATCTCCGAATCCGCACGGGGGAGATGGCTTGAAGCGGGTGACTGCAGGAAATGGTTTCCGATTGTCAAGGTTGGGTGCGGCGTAGGAAAATCGCCAGACTCCGATCGGGTTCCTTCGGTCGGGGGCGGTGTTGTCGATGAGTGAATTCGACCGTTCAGTGCAGTGCGTTGGTATGGGCGATGGACCCGGACCGAACTTGTCGCAGTGCGTCCTGGATGAGGCTTCGGACAACCGCACGGAAGCCGACCGGTGCTCATCTTGACCCGCATTCGCCGAGATGTGGGGCAGCGGCCTCGTGTTCGTCCGGTCTTCTCATGACCGGAAGCGGGGCGAGTGGAAGTCCGGGCAGTCGATCAGCGCCATCTCGCGTGGAATCGGCAAGCCGCCGAAACGGCGGACGCGCCCGTTGTCGGGCGACAACGGTGCAGGAGCGGGAATCGGGCGGGTCAGGCGCCTCGAGTCGTGCCTGCTCACCCGTCGTCCCGGTTGGGCGAGCAGGTGGTGGCGCTGTCGGGTGGGGAGTGGTCGCCCGGCCCGGCCGGTCGCAGACGATCCCGATGAGACTGGTGAGGCCGATCCTCGTGGCGGAGAAGCCGAAGGGGTCCGCGGTCGGCAGGAAGGTCACGCCCGTCCGGTAGAGCGTGAAGACGCTCATCGCGGCCGCGCCGATCAGGCCGGTCCAGCGGGCGGTCGCGCTGGTGACGAAACGGCCCGTACGTCAGCGATGTCGCACAGCACGCACGTCGGCAATGCGGTGACAGCCGCCCGATCCGGTGCTCCGCCGCGCCGCTCGGGGGCCGGCCGGCGTCGGATCCAGGTGGTCTTCGCCGACGCGATGACCACCCCGGCCGCGGCACGTTTCCCCGTGAGACGTCGCACAGCGCTGAAGGCCATCGGTTTCGGTATCGGTGGCGCGGTCGCCCTCGGTGGTGGTGGCCTCGGTGCGTACTACGCCGCCGCGAAGCGGGACACCGCCGGGAAGATCGCCTTCGACCGGGCTCTGTCGATCCCGGCCCTGGCGGAGGCGGGGAGCGACGCGTCGGGAGCCCGGGTGTTCACGCTCGGCATCCGGTCCGGCGAGACCCGGTTCAAGGACGGGCCGCCCACCCGCACCTGGGGGGTGAACGGCACGTACCTCGGCCCGACGATCCGCGCCCGGCGCGGTGAGCGGGTCGAGTTCACCGTGCGCAACGGCCTGGGTCAGGAGACCTCGCTCCACTGGCACGGGATGCACCTGCCGGCGGCCGTGGACGGCGGTCCGCACCAGTCCGTCCCGGCCGGAGGGGTTTCGACGGCGACAACCAGTTCGAGGCGCGGGTCCCGCTGGGCGGCTCGCTGGGCGTGATCGGTGACGAGATCCTCGTCACCGGCACGATCGGACCGTACTTCGACGTCACGACCAGGCTCGTGAGGCTGCGGCTGCTGAACGGTTCCAACGCACGCCTGTACGACTTCGGGTTCTCCGACGACCGGAGCTTCTCGCTCGTCGCCACGGACGGCGGCCTGCTCGCCGAGCCGTGGGAAACCACCCGCCTGCACCTGTCGCCGGGCGAGCGCGCCGAGGTCGTGGTGGCCTTCCGGCCCGGGGAGCGGGTCGAGCTGCGCTCCCACCCGTCCGACCACGGCGGCTCACTGGGGCGGCTCGACGGCTTCGACGACCGCCTCGACATCTGCCGGTTCCGAGCCGCGGGCACCCTGGCCGACGACACCGAACTCCCCGCGGTGCTCGCCGTCGTGCCGGACCTCGCCGGCGAGGCGGTCGCGGAGGAACGCTCCTTCGTGCTCGCGTCGGACCGGATCAACGGCCGGTCGATGGCCATGGACCGCATCGACTTCGGCGTCCGCGGGGGCACCGTCGAGGTGTGGGAGGTGACGAACGACAACGGCTACCTACACAACTTCCACGTCCACGACGTGCGGTTCCAGGTCCTGGCGGTCGACGACGAAACGCCGGAACCACCACTGCGTGGCCGCAAGGACACCGTCCTGCTCCTCCAGGAGAAGCGCTACCGGCTGGCGATGCGGTTCGGCGACCACACCGACCCGAACGTGCCGTACGTGTACCACTGCCACCTGCCCCAGCACGAGGACGAGGACGAGGACGAGGACGAGGACGAGGGGATGATGGGACAGTTCGTCGTCCTGGGCGAAGGCGAGCAGGTCGGCGTCGTGCCGAAGGCGCACCACCACCCCTGATGCCGTAGTCACGGTTCACGCGGTGGGAACAGCAGGCGGCGGTGACGGATTCCCCGAGGTGCCGGCAGTCGCCGCCGGTGCCCCGGGTTCACCCGCTACGCCTGCATGCAGTCGACCCAGGACGCGGTGGTGACGACGATGTCGGCCGGGTGGGTTTCAGTCACCGTCCCGTCCGACACCCATATCCGCGCGCGGTACGTCGCCAACGGCACCGTCGCGGACCCCTGCACGAGGGTGAACCCGTTGACCCTGACCGAGCCGTCGTCGGGGTCGGGGTGGTTGGAGCCCGGCGGGATGTGGCTCTCCGTGGCGGTCCAGCCGGGAGGCAGGTCGCGCATCCCGAAGTCGAGGTCGGTGGACCAGCTCCCGGTCACCGCGAAGATGAAGTAGGACTGGTGGGTCCTCCCCTCGGGGCCGTGCTGGACGCACATCCGGTGTGGGGCGTCGTAGTTCCGCAGGTGCCACGTGTGGGTTTGCGAGGCCGCCTGCGCCGACGCGACGACCGGTGAGCCGACCAGGGACAGCAGGAGCACCGCGACCAGGGCGAGCGCCGATCCGGCGATCCGGGACACCACTCTCATCGAATCCCTCCTGAACTGGGGTGGAACGCTTCGGTCGAAGCTAGCGACCGGATCTCAGAGTTCACTGAGACTGCTCGATCCGCCCGCCGAGGTGGTCCACGATGGTGTCGACGGTCGGGAAGTCCCACACCAGGGTGGGTTCCACGAGGATTCCCCAGCGTTCCTCGATGTCGACGCACAACCCCATGGCGTGCACGGAGTCGAAGCCGAGCGAACGCAGTGCCACGTCGGCGCCGACCTGCGACGGCGACAGTTCCAGGTAGCCCGCCACGGCCTCGACGAGCCAGGTCCTCAACGTGTCGTCAGGCACGGTTCTCCTCCGGGGTGGCGACGAGGGCGGCGACCGCGGGGGACAGCACCCGGTGCAGTGCCGACAGCCCACCGCCGAGGAACAGGTCACGCATGTGCCCTCGGCGAACCTTGCCGCTGGTGGTGCGGCGGATCGTGCTCGACCGGACGACCACGATGCTCACGGACACGCCGAACTGGCCGGTCACGGCGTCGAGCACGGCGTCGGCGAAACCGCCGGGGTCTCCCTGCGAGGCACGGCGCACCTCCTGCACCAGCACGACGTGCTCCCCCGACTCGGCGTCCCGCACGCCGAAGGCCGCGCCCGCGCCCGCGTCCGGGTGCGCCTCCCGCGCCGAGAACTCGATGTCGTGCGGGTACAGGTTCCGGCCGCGGACGATGATGACCTCCTTCAGCCGCCCGGTGACGTACAGCTGCCCGTCGAGGAGGAATCCCAGGTCACCGGTCCGCAGTTCGCGACCGTCCGGGCCGGTGACGAACGTGGCGCGGGTCGCGGCGGGATCGCCGTGGTAGCCCGCGGCCAGGCTGGGGCCGGACACCGCGACCTCGCCGATCGTGCCGTCGCCCACCTCGACGCCCGTGGCCGGGTCGACGACGCGCACCCCCATGTCGCCCGGCTCGCCGCACCCGACCAGCCGCACCCCGGTGGCGTCCGGGGTGGGCACGACCTCGCCGGCGGCCAGCGACGCCGGGGTGAACGAGCGGACGGTCGGTCCGAGGCCGCGTGACGTGCAGGTGACCACCAGGGTGGACTCGGCGAGCCCGTAGCCGGGGTTCAGCGCGGTGCGGCGGAACCCGACCGGCGCGAACCTGTCGGCGAACGCCTCCAGCGTGGCGATCCGGACCGGCTCGGCTCCGCTGACCGCCATCGTCAGGCAGGACAGGTCGAGCCCGTCCAGCTCCGCGTCGCCGATCCGGCGGGTCGCCCACGCGTAGCCGAAGTCGGGGGCCACGGTCCAGTCCACCCGGTGGTCGCTGATCGCGCGCAACCAGCGGATCGGCCGGGCGACCACCGCCTCCGGCGAGAGCAGGACCAGGTCCGCCCCCGCGTCCAGGGCCTGCAACTGCAACCCGACGAGTCCCATGTCGTGGTGGTGCGGCAGCCAGCCGCCGATCCGCCGGACGGGGACGTCGCCGCTGATCCCGCGGAACATCTCCAGGTTGTGGGTCAGGCTGCCGTGGGTGATCTCGACGCCACGCGGCCGGCTGGTCGACCCGGAGGTGTACTGGAGGTAGGCGACGGCGTGGGCGTCCACCTCCGGCGGCTCCCAGGGGTCGGGGGAGGTGGTCGCGTCGAAGGCCCGCGCCGACAGGCCGCTCAGCGCGGCCACGTGCGCCTCGTCGGTGAGCACCACCCGCGCGCCCGAGTCCGCCAGCAGGCGGTCCACCCGGTCCACCCGGGAGGCCCCCGACAGGGGCAGGGGCGCGGGCACCGCGACGGCGCGCGCGTAGAGGCAGCCGAGGAACGCGACGAGGAAGTCCAGCCCGGTGGGGTAGAGCAGCAGCACCGGTTCGCCCGCCACTCCGGACCGGGTCAGCCAGGACGCCACGGCCCTGGCCCTCCGGTCGAGGTCGCGGTGGGTCAGCTCGGCCGCCGGCCCCCTGTCCGGGAGGTGGGTGATCTTCCGGTCGGCGCGCGGGCGGGCGCGGAAGCGGGTGGCGAAGTCCGTCATCCGGGCAGCCCTTCGCGGACGTACCAGGAGATCAGGAGGTCGAGGATCCGAGGTGTGACGGGTGGCGGCTCGGCGTCCGGGTGGGACTCGAACTCGTACTCGTGGCGCAGGTAGGGGGAGGTGAACTTGCACCGCATGTTGACGATCGCCTCGAACCTGCTGAAGGGCTCGGCCTCGACGTCCGCGGCGGTGACGGCGACCAGCTCGACGGGCAGGTGCGCGGAGATCGCGGCGAACAGGTCGGTCACCGGGACCGCGACCGGGGGCACGAGGTGCCGCACCGGCCGGTCGAGGGGACCGCCGGCCAGCGCCAGCATCCGGTCCACGGTGCCGTCGACCGGCGTCAGGTGCAGGGCCGCCGCCGGGTGGCAGACGAAGCGGACGCGTTCGCCGGGGGTGCGCCTCGCGAACAGCGCGATGACCCTGAGGAAGTCGTACATGCCGAGGTCGGTCAACGCCCGACCGGTTCCGGAGTGACCGACCATGACGCCCAATCGGGTGACCAGAACTTCGCCTTCTCGTGCCGGCGAAGTGTGCGAAAGCTCGATTTCGGCCACTCTTTTTGAGTGTTCGTAGTCGTTTCTGAACTCGGACGGGTGACCAGGTTCAGGCCATTGCTCCAACGCTCTACTTTGAGTGGTTCCGTGTTGGTAGGCCGTGCTGACGTGGACGTACCGGGAGCCGGGTTTCGCGTGCCTGGCGAACGCGGCCGCGACGTTGGCCGAGCCGACCACGTTGACGTCGCGCAACTCGGCCTCGCGACGCGGGAAGAACGTGATGAGGGCGGCGCTGTGCCAATACGTGCAGGGTTCGGCGAACACGTCGGAAACCGGTGTTCCCAGGTCGGGTTCGGCCAGTGAGAATGGTCTGACCTGCACCTTCTCCACCATGGCCGGGTTCAGGTGCAGCGTGGCCAGGGCGTCGGAGACTTTCCTCCTGACGACTTCCCCGCTGGCGCGCGCCAAAGCGGTCACCGAGTCACCGCGCGCCACGAGCGCGCTGATGAGGTGAGAGGCCACAAAACCATTGGCACCATCTACCACGTGGTTGGCCATGGGGCAACCTCCCTGTGGACGCGTCGTGAACGGTGGCGTTAGCATCGCCAGGGTAATGCCGCCGGGAGAAAGAGTCGCACACCATGCTCAACGAACTGCTGGAACGGAAACTCGCACACCTCTTCGCCCTGCTGGACGTGGACGACGACGGCACCATCGACAGGATGGACTACACGGCGTCCGCGGACCGGCTCGTCACCGCGTTCGGGTACGCGCCCGGCTCGCCGGAGAGCGAACTCGTCCGGGACCGCTACCAGCGGCTGTGGGAGGCCGTCACCCTCCCGATGGACACCGACGGGGACGAGCGCGTCGACGTCGAGGAGTACTCCTCGGGCATGGACCGGTTCGTGACCACGTCCGAGGACGGCTACCGCACCCACATCGCGCCGGTCGCCGACGCCTTCTACGACCTGATGGACGTCGACGGCGACGGCCGGATCACCAGGACCGAGTACGTGCGCATGGCGGCCAGCGCCTTCCGCCTGTCCGAGGCCGCGGGCAACGCCGCGTTCGACCGGCTCGACCTGGACGGCAACGGCTCGCTCGACCGCGCCGAGTTGCACGCCGCCAACGAGCAGTTCTTCCGCAGCCCGGAGGAGGACGCCAGGGGGAACTGGATCTTCGGTCCGATCGCGGCCTGACCCCGACCTGTCGGGTGTGACCGCGATCGGCCACACCCGGCACGGTGGGACGGTCTCGTTCGGCGGCGCCCGGTTCGTCGAGGGCGGTGTCCCCGCGGCGTGCGGCGACCTCGGTGTGCGCGTGCTCCGGCACCCGGGCCGGAGGCGGGGACGGCCGCCCGGACGCGGCCGTCCCCGGAGGTGTCACCGGTGCGGGGGATCCCGGAGGTCTCGCGGGTGCGGGGGATCGCCCCGGGACCTCAGCGGTTCGCCGCCCCGCCGGCCGGCGGCTGGACCCGCTCGAACCGCACCCGGTTCAGGTACCCCGGGAGGTCGCTGAGCACGTACAGCTCGCCGTGCACGTCGGTGCCGATCGCGGTCGGCTGGGTGGGGAGGTTGCCGATCGTGGCGGACTCGTAGCCGCCGTCGAGCTTGGGGCGCACGGCGAACACGCGGGTCGAGCAGTAGTCGCTCGCGACGTAGGTGCCCCACGCCTCCGGGGTCCGGGACCCCCGGTACACCACGCCGCCGGTCACCGAGCAGTTGTCGTTGTAGTGGTCGTACTCGAAGACCGGGTCGGTGTACCGGCCGCCCGCCCGGCACTGCTGCGGGTCGAAGACCGGGGTGCCCTCCCGGCAGGACCAGCCGAGGTTCGCCCCGCCCTGCCACGGGCGGATGTGGTTGATCTCCTCGACGAGGCCCTGGCCCACGTCGCCGATCCACAGCGAGCCGTCGACCGGGTCGACGGAGAACCGCCAGGGGTTGCGCAGCCCGTAGAGCCAGATCTCCGGCCGCGCGCCCGGCACGCGGACGAACGGGTTGTTGGAGGGCACGCAGTAGGGCTGCGCCCCGCAGGTGCGGTTGACGTCGATCCGCACGATCTTGCCGAGCAGGGTGCCGAGGTCCTGACCGGCCTTGAACGGGTCGTGCGAGCCGCCGCCGTCGCCGAGGGACCAGTAGAGGTAGCCGTCGCGGCCGAACGCCACCTGGCCGCCGTTGTGGTTGCCGTACTCGGCGTGCTCCTGGGTGAGCAGCACCTGAAGCCGGTCGGGGGCGTCGAGGGGCACCCGCGCCAGGGTCAGCGCGCCGGCCGGCAGGCTCGTGTAGGCCACGTAGAGCATCCCGGTCCGGGCGAAGTTCGGCGCGGGCGTGATGCCGAGGAGGCCGCGCTCGTTGTCCGACGCGTCGATCCGGGAGGTCAGGTCGAGCACCGGAGCGGCCGCCAGGCCGGTGTCGGGGTGGTAGGAGCGGACGGTGCCCTCCTTCTCCACGACCAGCATCCGGCCGTCCGGCAGCCCGGTGATCGCGATCGGGCGCCGCAGGCCGGTCGCCACCCGTTCGGAGGTCACGGTCAGCTCGGTGAGCGGCACCGCGCGGGTGGGGGACGGGCCGGCCGCGGCACTGCCGCTCGCCGACACGGGGGGCAACAGGAACGCGGACAGGGCCAGGATCAGCAGGCCGGCGGGCAGGGTGAGCGGGCGACAACGCCGTCGCAACATGGTTCGGCTCCTCGCGCAGGGTGTGGAGGACACGTTCTGGGAGCGCTCCCAAACTTACCGCGACCGCCCGATGACATCCAGTCACCGCCCTGCCGCCTTTTGGTGGGAGAAGACGCGGGGGATCGGCAGGTGGTGGTGGTCGGCTTCTAGGGGTTCGAGCGGGGAACCCGGGCGGGGGCCGCTGTGGTGACCGGCGACGCTGGGCCCGCCCGGACGACCGCCTGGGCGGCGGCCAGCAGCTCCTCGACGCGGTACCAGCACACCGGCACCCGGTCGGCCTCGGCCAGCGCGGTGACGACCGCGTCGGGCACGGCCGCCGGGGGGAGGCCGCAGGTGATCGCGACGACGCGCCGGAGCGTCGCCGAGCCGTCCACGACCGGGCTGCTCGCGACCGGGCTGCTCGCGACCGGGCTGTCCGCGACCGAGCTGTCCGCGACCGGGCTGCTCGCGACCGGGCTGTTCACGGCCACAGTGTCCACGACCGCGGCGTCCGCGGCCGTGTCGGCGGGCGGACCGGCGCCCCTACCGCGGTGGCCGGTGGCGGTCATCGTGCCGGCCCGCGGCGTCGTGGGCACCGGAGCGGAGGGCGGGGACCGCCACCTCGGGGTGGTCGTCCCGCAACGCGGGCAGGAACGCGGCCAGGACGGCCAGGGCGAGCATGATCAGCGCGATGCCCCGGAACGCGGCCCCGTAGCTCGCCGCGAGCTCCACCGGCCCCGCCCCGGCCGGGGGCACGGTCAGCATGATCAGCGCGGCGAGGCCGAACGCGCCGCCGAACTGGCGGGCCGTGCTCATGACGCCGGAGGCCGCGCCCGCGTCGGCGTGCGGGATACCGGCGGTGACGGTCCTGGTCAGGGGCGCGCCGACGAGCCCGCCGCCGATGGAGATGGCGACCGCCGGGACCAGGACGCCCTCGACGTAGTCGCTGTCCGGGGTCACGCGGCTCTGCCACCAGAAGCCGAGCGCGCCGATGACCCCGCCCACCGCGATGAGCGTCCTGGTGTGCACGCGCCGCATCAGCCACGGCACCAGGACCAGCACCACCGCCATCATCACCAGCGCGTGCGGCAGGAAGCCGAGACCCGCCTGCGCCGCGCTGAACCCCAGGACGTCCTGCATGGTCAGCGTCAGGAAGTACCAGACCGGCACCTGGCTCGCGCCCGCCAGCAGCATCGCCGCGTTGCCCCAGGCGATGCCGGGCAGGGCGAACAACCGGGGAGGCACCAGGGGCACCGGGGCGTACCGGGTCTCCACCACCACGAACCCCACCAGCGCCGCCGAGCCGGCCACCAGCGGCGCGGTCACCGCCGGGTCCGCCCAACCGTGCTCGGCGGTCCGCGTCGCGGCGAGGGTGAGCAGGGAGAACCCGGCGGTGGCGAGCACCGCGCCCGGCAGGTCGAGCCGGGCGCGGGTCGCGACGACCCCGCGCGGCGCCAGCACCACGGCGGCGAGCACCAGCAGCGGGAGGCCGAACGGCACGTTCACCAGCAGGACCGACCGCCACGTCAGGAACTCCGTGGCCACCCCGCCGAGCAGGTTGCCCGCCGCCCCGCCGACCAGGGCGACCGCCGTCATCGTGGTGAGCGCCCGGGTCCGCCGGTGGCCCTCGGCGAACGTGGTGGTCAGCATGGTCAGCGCGAGCGGGGCGAGGACGGCGGCGCCCGCGCCCTGGGCGGCGCGGGCCGCGATCAGCGTCGCCGCGGAGTCGGCGAGCCCGCCGACGAGCCCGGCGGCGGTGAACACCGCCATGCCGCCGAGGAACACCCGTCGCCACCCGTACAGGTCGGCCAACCGGCCGCCCGGCAGCAACAACCCGGCGAACGCCAGGGTGTAGCTGTGCACCGCCCACTGGAGCGTCCCCGGCGAGAACCCGAGGTCGGCCTGGATCGACGGCAGCGCGACGGTGATCACCGACGTGTCGAACAGCACCAGGAACTGCGTGGTGCACGACAACACCAGCACCGTGGCGTGGTTCAGTTTCGCGGGCATGGCTCCGCGCCCCCCGTTGTGTCGTCCGCCGTTCTTCCGCCGGCGTGCTCCGGCTAGCCCGAGAAGTCGACTCCCTGGGCGAGCGCCACCCGGCCGGAGAAGTTGACGGTGTTGGTCGCGCGGCGCATGTAGGCCCGCCACGCGTCGGAGCCGGACTCGCGGCCCCCGCCGGTGTCCTTCTCGCCGCCGAACGCGCCCCCGATCTCCGCGCCGGAGGTGCCGATGTTGACGTTGACGATGCCGCAGTCCGCGCCGTCGGCGGCGAGGAACCGCTCCGCCTCCCCGTGGTCGCGGGTGAAGATGCCCGACGACAGCCCGTGCGGCACACCGTTGTGCAGCTCGACCGCTTCCGCGAAGTCCCGGTAGGACAGCACGTACAGGACCGGCGCGAACGTCTCCTCGCGCACCACCTCGGTCTGCGCGGGCATCCGCACGAGGGCGGGCCGGACGTAGTGCGCGTCGGGGGCCAGGTCCGCGAGCTCCCGCTCACCGCCGGCCAGGACCGAGCCGCCCTGCGCCACCGCGCGCTCGACCGCCGCCCGCATCGCGGCGTGCGCCGCGCCGTGCACCAGCGGTCCGACCAGCGTGCCGTCCCGGAACGGGTCACCGACCGGCAGGACGCGGAACGCGGCGGAGAGCCGGTCGGTGACGTCGTCGACCACGTCCTCGTGGACGACGAGCCTGCGCAGGGTCGTGCACCGCTGCCCGGCCGTGCCCGCCGCCGCGAACACGGCGGCGTTGACCGCCAGGTCCAGGTCCGCGGACGGGGCGATGACGGCGGCGTTGTTCCCGCCCAGCTCCAGCAGGCTCCGCCCGAACCGGGCGGCGACCCTCGGCCCCACCTCCCGGCCCATCCGGGTCGACCCGGTGGCGCTGACGAGCGGCACCAGGGGGGAGTCCACGAGCCGGGCGCCGGTCTCCGCGCCGCCGAGCAGCACCTGGTTGAGGTGCGGCGGCGCGTCGGACTCGGCGGCGGCCCGGTCGAGCAGCGCCGCGCAGGCGAGCGCGGTCAGCGGGGTCAGCTCGGAGGGCTTCCAGACCACCGTGTCGCCGCAGACCAGCGCCACCGCCGCGTTCCACGCCCACACCGCGACCGGGAAGTTGAACGCGCTGATCACCCCGACCACGCCGAGCGGGTGCCAGGTCTCCATCAGCCGGTGGCCGGGCCGCTCCGAGGGCATGGTGCGCCCGTAGAGCTGGCGGGACAGACCCACGGCGAAGTCGCAGACGTCGATCATCTCCTGCACCTCGCCGAGGGCCTCGGAGCCGATCTTGCCCGCCTCGGCGGTGACCAGGGCGGCCAGGTCCTGCCTGTGCTCGGTGAGCAGCGCGCCGAACCGCTTGACCAGCGCGCCGCGCACGGGCGCGGGCGTCGTCCGCCAGGTCAGGAACGCCTCGTGCGCCGCGTCCACGGCCCGGTCGACCTCCGCCGGGCCGTGCGCGCGCAGGTCGAACAGGGGCGCGCCGGTGACGGGGGTGCGGGCCGTGACACCGTCGCCCGCGAAGGCCGCCGGGTCGACCCCGCACCGCTTCAGCGCGGTCTCGACCCGGGCGCGGACCTCCTCCGTGGCGCTGATCGCCGTCATCGCGCGTCCGCGGTCTTGCGGATGTTGATGTAGTTGCCGCCGATCCAGTCGTTGAACGTGGCGGTCTCCACCGGGAGGTCCACGTTGAACCCGAGCTCCTTCGCGCGGGCCACGGAGAACTCGAAGTCGAGGCTCGGCCGCAGGAAGAACACGCTGGAGGTGCGCCCGCTGCCCACCCGCTTGTCCTCGCCGGGCGCGGCGACGTGGTGCAGGGGCGCCTTGACCGCGCCGTCGGAGACGAGCGTGGCCACGGCCCCGCAGAACACCAGCACCGCGTCCGGCGTGGCGGGCAGGTCGACGTACCGGCCGCCCACCTCGCCCTGGAGGCTGACGAACCCGTTGCGGCACGGGGTCTGGTGGATGAGCGTCACGATCGACAGGTCGTAGTGCGGGGCCATCCGCAGCGGCTGCTTCTCGGCGATGCGGTCCTCCGGCACCTCCGGGAAGTACCGCAGCCGCAGCACCGGGTCGCAGTCGAGGAGTTCCTCGACGCCGCCCGCGGGCCGGGCGTCCACGGCGGCCAGCACCTGCCGGGCGACGTCCTTGGCGGCGACGTTCAGCGAGTCGAAGTACCGCTGCCAGACCGCTTCGAACTCCGGGGTGGGGAACAGGTTCTCGTCGACGCCCATCGAGTAGGACATCGAGTAGTCCGTGTACTTGCCGGTGTTCGTGATGCGCGCGGTGCTCTCCGACTCCAGCCGCGTGAACCCGCGCCGGATGGTCTGGACCGGGTGGGTGGCGGCCTGCTTCTGCTCCTCGGGGCCGTGCTCGAAGAAGTCCACGGCGATCTCCCGCGCCGCCTCGTGGTCCTGCTCGGTCAGGCCGCTGTTGGTGAGGTAGAACAGGCCCTTCTCGCGCAGGCACTCCCGGAACTCGTCCCGGCGGTGGCCGTCGCGCAGCTCGGTCAGGTCGAACGTGGGGACCGTCGTGTCCGTCATGTGCTCGTCTTCTCCGCGATCTCGTCTCGTGACAGGGACTTCAGGCCGGGGCGAGCCGGGTCACGGCGCGTTCCGACCAGTTCTTCCAGTGCCTCGGCCAGGCGCTCGACCTCGGCCTCGGTGTTGTAGAGGTGCGTGGAGACCCGCAGCAGCGGCCTGCCGGCCCACTCGGTCGTGGCCACCTCGATGCGCCGGCGGTGCCACAGGGCGTGCCGGAGCGCGGTGGCGTCGACGCCCTCGGGCAGGTGGAACGCGGTCATGCCGCCGTGCAGGGCCGGGTGCTCCGGGGTCGCGGGGCGCAGCCCGTGCCGGCCCGAGAGGCGTTCGCGGACGGCGGTGGCCAGCGCGCGGGCGCGGGCCGCGACCCGGTCGTGCCCGAGCGCGGCCTGGAAGTCGATCGCCTCGGGCAGCGCGAGCCACGGGGTCAGGTCGCGCGTGCCCTCGCACTCCAGCACGCGCAGTCGCGGCGTGCTGCCGAAACCGTCGCGCTCGTCGGGCGGGTGGTCGGCCGGGGGCCGGTAGCCCCAGCTCACCTGCGGGGGTGACAGCGCCTCACCGCAACCCCCGGCGAAGTGCAGGAAGCCGGTGCCGGTGGGCGCGAGCAGCCACTTGTGCCCGCTGCCCGCGTAGTAGTCGCACGGCACGTCCGCCAGGGACAGCGGGGTGAACGCCGGCCCCTGGGCGCCGTCGACGACCGTCACCACCCCGCGCTCGCGGGCCGCCGCGCACAGGTCGGCGAGGGGCAGCACCGTCCCGGTCGGGGACAGCACGTGGCTGAAGAAGAGCAGGCGGGTGCGGGGACCCATCGCGGCGGTCACCACGTCGACGAGGTCCCCGGGACCGGTCGGCCGCTCCGGCAGGGCGACGGTCCGCACGGTCAGGCCCTGCCGCGCCGCGGCCCGCTCCCAACACCAGCGCATCGGCGCGTACTCCTGGTCGGTGAGCAGGATCTCGCCGGGCGCGGCCAGGCGCAGCGACGAGGCCACCAGGTTGACGGCGGCCGTCGCGTTGGTGGTGAGCACCAGCCGGTGCGGGTCGCCGCCGAGGAAGCGGGCGAGCCGCTCGCGGGCGGTCCACAGCAGCGGGGGGACCTCCCGCAGCAGGAAGTCCATCGGCGCGGCGGCGAGGTGCGCGCGGAAACCGCTGACGCGGTCGAAGACGGGCCGGGGCAGCGGTCCCCCGGAACCCGCGTTCAGGTGCGCGGCGGTCGGGTCGAGCAGCACCCGGCCGCGCACCAGCGCCCAGTCGATCTCCGGCATCGCCCATCCCTCACGTGATTCCAGTCAGCATGGAATTCGATACGCCCGTGGGAATTGATATACCTCGAACCGAGGTGTGCGTTCACCGAGCCCGGTGGGGTGCCGCCGGTGAACTGAAGTCGACTTCCGGGATGCTACCAGCCGACCGGTGAACACGAAGATACGGAGAGGCGGAGTTTGAATTCCGCGATGCGGTCAACGCGATGTCGCGCGAGCGTCGGGAGCGAAGTGCGGAACGCTCGCGATCGGCACTCGCCCCGAATCCCGACCACGCACCGCGACCACCGGCATCCCGCCGTCGGGGTGACCCGGCACGTCCTATCGGCGGCTTGAAAGACCCGGTCGGCCTCGTCTTCGACGCGGGTGGAGGCATCCGATCGCGCCTGGTCGCGCCTTGTCGGCGGGTGTCAAGCCCCCACCTCGCCCAGTCCCCTTCCGCCCGGCATACCGCGACGATCATGAAACGTCACGCGTCCGATCCGCCCAACATCGCGGATTCCGCCCCCACCGCGCCGTTATCACCGTTCCCGCCTTCGGTGTTGCCACTCGAACGGCGGTACTAGGCATGAATTCACCTGTTAGTCTGAATTCCGGTCGACGAATCACAAGACTGTTCTCGGTGGGTATTCGGCCGCCGGTGGCGGCTCATCAGGAGGTGATTCCGCAATCCGGTACCCGTATCGGTTCCACTGAACCGGTACGAAGCGCTGCGCGCGGAGCGCGCATTTCACCCACCGGTGCGGAACTGCCGGTCCGGACGTGGATGAGGGGCCGAGTGCCCCCTGCCCGCGTGCCGTGGCCGCGCCGACGCACGCGGTCATCACCTGTCAACAGTACGCATCGCGGACACGACGACGCTGGGGAGCGCCATGGTGCTGGGAACGCCGACGGCCTACGGCCATGACGGGCCAGGGCGCCGCGCGGCACCGGATCGTCCCGGCATTGAGCCCGGGGACGTCCGTGCCGTGCTCGAACGCCACATGCTGGTCGACGGCTACGACCTCGTGCTGGACCTGAACGCCAGCTTCGGGGTCTGGCTGGTCGACGCCCTGACCGGGGAGCGCTACCTCGATCTGTTCTCATTCTTCGCCTCGTCGCCCCTCGGTTTCAACTCCGTCCACATGGTGGGAGACCGGGAGTTCCTCGACGAGCTGGCCGTCGCCGCGCTGCACAAGCCGTCCAACCCGGACGTCTACACGGTGCCCTACGCGCGCTTCGTCCACACGTTCGCCGAGGTGCTCGGCGATCCGCTGCTGCCCTACCTGCACTTCGTCGAGGGCGGCGCGCTCGCGGTGGAGAACGCGCTCAAGGCCGCGTTCGACTGGAAGGCGCAGAAGCTCGGCCTGCCCGACGACGCGGTGGACGGCCTCCAGGTCCTGCACCTGGAACGCTCCTTCCACGGCCGCAGCGGCTACACGCTCTCGCTGACCAACACCGAGCCGGCGAAAACCCTCCGCTTCCCCAAGTTCGCCTGGCCGCGCATCCCGTCGCCGGCCCTGCGGCACCCCCTCGCCGAGCACGAGAGCGCCAACCGGGACGCCGAGCGGCGGTCGCTCGCGGCGGCCGAGGCGGCGTTCGCCGCGGCGGACGGCATGATCGCGTGCTTCATCGCCGAACCCGTCCAGGGCGAGGGCGGTGACAACCACCTCAGCGCCGGGTTCCTCCAGGCCGTGCAACGGCTCTGCCACGACAACGACGCGTTGTTCGTGCTGGACGAGGTGCAGACCGGCTGCGGCATCACCGGCACCCCGTGGGCCTACCAGCAGCTCGGGCTGCGCCCGGACCTCGTCGCGTTCGGGAAGAAGACCCAGGTGTGCGGGGTGATGGGCGGCGGGCGGATCGACGAGGTGCCGAACCACGTCTTCGCCGTCCCCTCCCGGATCAGCTCCACCTGGGGCGGCAACCTCGTCGACATGGTGCGCGCCACGCGCGTCCTGGAGACCGTCGAGCGGCTCCGGCTCCTCGACGCCGTGACCCGGAGCGGGCAGCACCTGCTCGACGGCCTGGTGGCCCTGGCGGCCGCGCACCCCGGTGTGGTGCGCAACCCCCGGGGCCGGGGGCTGATGTGCGCGATCGACCTGCCCGACGCCGCGACCCGGGACGACGTGCTGGCCCGGATGTACCGCGACCACCGGGTGATCGCCCTGCCCTGCGGGGAGCGGGGGCTGCGGTTCCGGCCCCCGCTGACGATCACCGAGGACGAACTCGACCTCGGTCTCGACGCGCTGGCGAACGTCGTCGGCGCGCTCTGACCGGCCACACCCGACCTCAGTGGAGAAGGAACCACCGCAGATGACGTCGTCACGACACCTGGACTCGGCCGCGGAGTGGCGCGAGCGCATCGCCGGGATCGCGGGCAGGCGGTGCGACCTCGAGATGCTGCTGCGGGACGAGTGGCGGCACCGGATCGCGGTGCGCGACGACGGCTCCGGGCTGCGCGCCACCCACCGCCAGGACCTCGTCCTGGTCCACGACGAGCACGGCATCCCGCGCCCGGTCGGGCGCGACGCCGCGTCGCCCGGGGCGGTCGCGCTCGCGGTGCTGCACAGCGTCCTCCACGCCTACGGGCACGGGCACCAGACCGTCGTCGCGTTCCTGGACCTCGTCGACGCGCCCGACCCCGACGCGGCGCGGGTGCTCCCGGTCGTGGTCGACCACGTGGCGCAGGCCCGGCTCACCTGCGCGGCGGCCGTCGAGGCGATCGACGAGGCCGTGCGCGACCGGAACGCCTACCTGCCGCAGGCCGAACTGTTGCAGCACGGCCTGTTCGACGCGCTCGTGGTGCTCGCGGACCGCGACCTCGTCCCCGAGGAGCTGCCCGCCTCCCCGCTCGTCGTGGTCGTGCGCGACGACCCGGAGAACGGTCGCACCCGGTGGACGCTGTGGTACGCGGGCGACCTGTTCGAGGACAAGATCGTCGTCGGCCTGCTCGACGTCGCCCGCGAGGTGCACGGGCAGTTCAGCGGCCGACCCGAGCAGCTGGTCGCCGACATCGACCTGCTCTCCGCCGAGCAGGAGCTGCAACTGCTGCGGTGGAACGACACCGACGGCGACTTCCCGACCGACACCCGCCTGGACGAGTTGTTCGAGGCGGCCGTGCGGCGGTTCCCCGACGCCGAGGCGGTCGTGTGCGGCGAGGTCCGGCTGACCTACCGCGAGGTGTCCGAGCGCGCGAACCAGGTCGCCAACTGGCTGCTCCGCGCGCCGGTGCGGGTGCGGGTGCGCGACCTCGTCGGCCTCCTGCTCGACAAGAGCGACCTCGGCGTGTCCCTCACCGTCGGCATCTGGCGGGCCGGGGCCGCCTACGTGCCGATCGACCCGGCCTACCCCGCCGAGCGGGTCCGGTTCATCGTCGGCGACACCGGCCTGCGGGTCGTCCTGACCAACCGGCGCCACGTCGAGCGGCTGCGGGACGTCCTCGGGGACGCGCACCCGGGCGTCCGGGTCGTCGCCGTCGAGGACGTCCTCGCGGAGCAGGAGGCCGCCGGGCGGTCCACGCGCGAGCACCCCGGGCTGGCGTTGAGCGCGGGCGACATCGCCTACGCCACCTACACCTCCGGCACCACCGGCGTGCCCAAGGGCGTGCCCAAGTTCCACGACAGCGTCGTCAACAGCATCACCGACCTGTCCGAGCGCTACGACATGCTGCGGCCGGGGGAGGAGCGCGTCGCGCTGTTCGCCTCCTACGTGTTCGAGCCGCACCTGCGCCAGACGCTGATCGCGCTGCTCAACGGGCACACCCTGGTCGTGGTGCCCGACGACGTCCGGCTGGACCCCGACCGGTTCCCGGACTACGTCGAGCGGCACGGCGTGACCTACCTCAACGCCACCGGGTCGGTGCTCCAGCACTTCGACCTGAGCCGCTGCCCGAGCCTGCGCAAGCTGATGCTGGTCGGCGAGGAGCTGACGGCCGCCGGGCTGCGCAGGCTGCGCGAGCGGTTCGGGGGCCTCGTCGTCAACGAGTACGCCTTCACCGAGGCCGCGTTCGTCACCGCGGTCAAGGAGTTCCCGCCCGGTGTCGCGGCCCGGCGCGACCGCAGCATCGGCAGGCCGGTGCGCAACGTGAAGTGGTACGTGCTGAGCCAGGACCTCAAGCAGCTGCCCATCGGCGCGCTCGGCGAGCTCTACATCGGCGGGCGCGGGGTGGCGCCCGGGTACCTCAACCGGGACGACCTGACCGCGGAGCGCTTCACCGCCAACCCGTTCCAGAGCGAGCGGGAACGGGAGCGCGGCGAGAACGGCAGGCTGTACCGCACGGGCGACCTGGCGCGGATGCTGCCCAACGGCGAGGTCGAGTTCATGGGCCGCAGCGACTTCCAGCTCAAGCTGAACGGGGTGCGGGTCGAGCCGGGCGAGATCGAGGCGCGGGCCCTGGAGTACCCCGGTGTGCGCGCGTGCGTCGTCGTGGCCCGCGAGGGCCGCGGCGCGGCGGGCAGGTACCTCGTCGGGTACTACGTGGCCGACGACGAGGCGGGCGTGACCGAGGCGGACCTGGTGGCGTTCCTGGAGACCCGCCTGATCCGCATCATGGTGCCCGCCCGGATGGTGCGGATGCCCGCGCTGCCCGTCAACGTCAACGGCAAGGTCGACTGGCGCGCGCTGCCCGAGGTGGACCCGGTCGCCGGGAACGGCGCCCCGGCCGCCTCCCCGGCCGCCTCCCCGGCCGCCTCCCCGGTCGCCGCCGACACCCCGGTCGACGACATCGCCGGGGCGCTCCGCGACGTCTGGGCCGAGGTGCTCGGCGTGCCGGCCGAGCGCGTCGGCGAGCAGGACGACTTCTTCCGCCTCGGCGGCCAGAGCATCTCCTGCATCCTGCTCATCGCCAGGGTGCGGCAGCGGTTCGGGCGCGCGGTCGAGGTGGCGGACGTGTTCCGCCTCCGCACCCTGGCCGGGATGACGCGGCACCTGGTGGAGCAGCGCAGCCCCGCGATCACCGCCACCGCCGCCGACCACGGGGCCGACACCGGCGGCGAGGTCCGCCTGCCCGCCAACGGTCTCCAGCAGGGCCTCTACTACCACGCCCTGCGGCGCACCGACGAGGACGACGCCTACGTCATGCAGTCGGTGCACCACTACCGCTGCCGCATCGACCCGGACCTGATGCGCGAGGCGTGGCAGCACGCGCGGCGCCGGTACCCGTCGCTGCGGCTGCGCTTCGAGTGGGCCGACGAGCCGGTGCAGGTCGTCGTCGACGACGACGCGCCGGTGGACTGGCGCTACCTCGACCTGACCGACCTCGCCGACGACGCCGCCCGCGAGGAGCGGATCCGGCGGGTGCAGGAGCGGGACCGCGCCGAGCACTTCGACCTCGACCGCGGCGGCCTGTTCCGCGTCTACCTCGTCAAGCAGCGCGACGACCTGTTCACGCTGGTCTTCAGCTGCCACCACGTCATCCTCGACGGGTGGAGCCTGCCGGTGCTGCACGACGAGGTGCACCGCGCCTACCTGCGCCTGGTCCGGGGGCTGCCCGTCGAGCGCGCCTCCGACACCGCCTACGTGGCCGCGCAGCGGTACTGGGCCGAGCGCCGCGGCGACCACGCCGACTACTGGGTGGGCCAGATCGCCCGCATCGACGAGCGCGGCGACTTCGCGGGCCTGCTCAACGAGGCCAGCCGCTACCAGGTCTCGCTCAGCGAGTACGACCACGTGCGCGAGCACCGCACCCGCAGGTTGGGCCTCGGCGCCGAGCGCACCGCGGCGCTGAAGGAGGTGTGCGCGGCCGAGCGCGTCACCCTGCACTCCGTGCTCCAGTTCGTGTGGCACCGGGTGCTGCACGCCATCGGCGGCGGTACCACCACCGTCGTGGGCACCATCGTGTCCGGTCGCAACCTCCCGATCGACGGCGTGGAGGACTCGGTCGGCCTGTTCATCAACACGCTGCCGCTCGTGGTCGACCACCGGGGCCGGGGACCGGACCGCGTCGCCGACGTGGTGCGCGACATCCAGGACCTGGTCAACACCATGAACGACCGCAGCATCGTGGAGCTGGGCAGGCTGGAGAGCGGCGAGCGCAAGCGCAGCCTGTTCGACACGCTCCTGGTGCTGGAGAACTACCCGGACCTGCTCGCCGAGACCGAGCACGGTGCCGACGAGGAGCTGCTGCGGTTCGAGAAGGCGTACGACTCCGACAAGGTCGACTACCCCATCGCGGTGGTGGCCCGCGAGGAGGGCGACGAGCTGACCGTCACCCTCTGGTACGCGGGGGAGCTGTTCGACGACAGCGCCATCGACACCCTCGTCGGCATCACGGACACGCTGTTCGCCCAGGTCGCGCGGGACCCGGGGCAGCGGGTCGCCGACCTCGACCCGGTGCCGCCCGCGATGCTGGCCCGGTACGAGGAGTGGAACCGCACGGACGCGGACTTCCCCGGCGACAAGACGCTGCACGGGGTGTTCGAGGAGGTGGCCGCGCGGTGGCCCGACGAGATCGCCGTGGTCTACCGCGACACCCGCCTGACCTACCGCGAGGTGAACGAGCGCGCCAACCGGCTCGCCCACCACCTGCGCGCGGTCGCGCGGCCGCGGCCGGACGACATCGTCGCGCTGGTGCTGGACAAGGACGAGGCGATGATGGTCGCGATCATCGCGGCCTGGAAGACGGGCGGCGCGTACGTGCCCGTCGACCCCGCCTACCCCGACGACCGCGTGGCGTTCATGCTCTCCGACACCGCCGCGAAGGTGGTGCTCACCAACGAGGAGCACGCCGATCGCCTACGCTTGCTGGCGGGCGACGCGCCCGTGCTGGCGATCGAGGGCCTGCGGCTGGACCACCTGCCCGCGGCCAACCCGGTCACCGACGTCACGAGCACCGACCTGGCCTACGCGATCTACACCTCGGGCACCACCGGCCGCCCGAAGGCGGTGCTGGTCGAGCACCGCGGCGTGGTGAACCTCCAGTGGTCGCTCTCGCGGACCTTCTCGCTGTCCAAGGAGGACGGCGACGAGGCGTTCCTCTCCTTCTCCAACTACATCTTCGACCACTTCGTGGAGCAGTTCACCGACGCGCTGCTCAACGGGCAGAAGCTCGTCGTGCTCGACGACACCATGCGCACCGACGAGGCGCGGCTGTGCCGGTACCTCACCGACGAGCGGGTCACCTACCTGTCCGGCACGCCGTCCGTGCTCTCGCTCTACGACTTCACCGCGGCCACGTCGCTGACCCGCGTCGACGCCATCGGCGAGGACTTCACCGAGCCCGTGTTCGACAAGATCCGCCGCACCTACCCCGGCACCGTCATCAACGGCTACGGGCCGACGGAGATCTCGATCACCAGCCACAAGCGGCCCTACCCGCCCGGCGAGCGGCGCGTGAACAAGAGCATCGGGCTCCCGCTCGCCAACTACCACTGCTACGTGCTCGACGGCGCCATGAAGCGGGTGCCGATCGGCGGGGTCGGCGAGCTGTACATCGGTGGCGCCGGGGTGGCCCGCGGCTACCTCAACCGGCCGGACCTGACCGCGGAGCGGTTCCTCGACAACCCCTTCCGGACCGCCGAGCAGGCGGCCAGGGGCGAGAACGCGCGCATGTACAAGACCGGCGACCTGGTGCGCTGGCTGCCGAACGGCGAGGTGGAGTACCTCGGCCGCACCGACCTCCAGGTCAAGATCCGCGGCCAGCGCGTCGAGCTGGGCGAGGTCGAGGCCGCGCTGTCGTCCTACCCGGGCGTCACCCGGGCGCTGGTGGTGGCCCGCACCCACACCGGGTCGAGCACCGCCGCGCCGCAGAAGTACCTGGTGGGCTTCTACATCGCGGACCGGGAGTTCGCGGAGCCGGACCTGAAGGAGTGGATGCGCGGGAAGCTGCCCGAGGCCGTCGTGCCCGCCCGGGTGATCCGCATCGACGACATCCCGGTCACGCCGAGCGGCAAGCTGGACGTCCGCAGGCTCCCCGAGACCGAGTTCGGCGGGGACGGCGCGGGCGACTACGTGCCGCCCTCGGGCGACGTCGAGGTCAAGCTGTGCGGCATCTGGTCGCGGGTCCTCGGGGTCGCGCCGGACCGCATCGGCGCGCACGACGACTTCTTCTCGCTCGGCGGCGACAGCATCCGCGCGATGTCGCTCGCCCAGGGCATCACCACCGGGTTCGGCAGCGGCCTCGGCGTGGCGACCGTCCTGCGGCACACCACGCTGTCCGCGCAGGCCAAGCACATCGCGGCGGCCGCCGCCACGCTCGACGCCGAGGGCGTCGAGGGCGCGGCCGGGCGCCTGGAGCAGCCGCCGGTGTCGCTGGCCCAGGAACGGCTGCTGTTCATCGACGACTTCGAGGGCGGCACGGCGGCCTACAACATCCCGTTCACGCTGCGGCTCGCGGACGAGGGCCTGACGGCGGCGTCGGTCACGGCCGCCGTGCGCGCGCTGGTGCGCCGCCACCCCGCGCTCCGGACGCTGCTGGCCGCGGACGCCGACGGGGTGCTGCGCCAGCGCGTCCTGACCGGGGACGAGGCCATGGCCGCGTTCACCGTCCCGGTGCACGTGGTCGGCACCACCGCCGAGCTGGACGCGCTGCTCGTCGCCCGGTCCGGGCACGTGTTCCGCACCCACGAGGAGCTGCCGATCCTCGCGGACGTGGTCGAACTGGCCGGCGCGCGGTACCTCGGCCTGGTCCTGCACCACACGTGCTTCGACGGCTGGTCGTGGGGCGTGTTCCGGCGCGAGCTGGCCGCGCTGCTGGCCGGCGCGCCGGAGTCCGACCTGCCGCGGGTCCGCGCGTCGTACGGGGACTTCGCCGTGTGGCAGCGGCGGTACCTGTCCGGTCGGCGGCTCGCCGAGCTGACCGGTTTCTGGCGCGCCGCCCTGGACGGGTTCGAGACGATCCGGCTGCCGCTGGACCACCCCCGGCCCGCCCGGTTCGACCACCGCGGCCGGGAGCTGGAGTTCGCCGTCGACGCGGCCACCACCGAGGCGCTGCGCGAGCTGGCCCGCTCGACGCGGGTGAGCCTCTACGCGGTGCTGCTCAGCGCCTGGTACCTGGTGCTGGCGGGGTACACCGGCCGGCGGGACCTGGTCGTGGGCACGCCGTGGGCGAACCGCGGGCGCCCCGAGTTCGACCACACCGTCGGCTTCTTCGCCAACCTGCTGGCGCTGCGCGTGCGGGTCGAGCCGGACGCCTCGGTGCGCGACCACGTCCGCGCGGTCGGCGAGGCCGTCCTGGCCGCCCAGGTGCACGGCGAGCTGCCGTTCGAGCAGCTGGTCAAGGAGCTCGCGGTGCGCAAGGACCCGAGCCGCCACCCGGTGGTGCAGGTCAACTTCACCCTCCAGAACGCCGCGGGCGACCCGACCGGACCGGACGAGTACCTGCCCGACGCGGACGGCTGGACCGCCACGAAGTTCGACCTGTCCACGACCCTGTGGGAGACCCGGGACGGGCTGCGCGGCAACCTGACCTTCGCCGCGTCCCTGTTCGAGGACGCCACGGCGCGCGGGATCGCCGACACCTTCCGGCACGTGCTCGCCGAGTTGACCCGGCCGGGCCTGGAGCCCGACCGGACCGCGGTGTCCGCGATCGGCCTCGTCGAACCCGCCGCCGAGCCCGAGCCCTCCGAACTCGAACCCTCCGAACTCGAACCCTCCGGGCGCCGGACGATGCGCGAGGTGTTCGCCGAGGTGGCCGCCACCTGGCCGGACGAGGTCGCGGTGGTGGACGCCACCACGCGCCTGACCTACCGGGAGCTCGACGCGCGGGCCAACCGGCTCGCCCACGACCTGCGCGCCGCCGTCGCGCTGTCGCCCGGTGACCTCGTCGCGCTCGTGCTGGACCAGAGCGCCGCGACGGTCGTCGCGATCCTGGCCGTGTGGAAGGCGGGTGCGGCCTACCTGCCCGTCGACCCCGGCTCCCCCGACGACCGCGTGGCCTTCATGCTGACCGACACCGGGGCGCGCGCGGTGGTGGCCGGTGAGCCGCACGCCGACCGGCTCCGCGCGATCGCGGCCGGGATCCCCGTGCTGGCGGTCGACCGGCCGGCCGGGGGCCCCGAGGGCGAACCCCGCACCGCGGCCACCGCCGCCGACCCGGCGTACGCGATCTACACCTCGGGCACCACCGGCCGGCCCAAGGCCGTGCTGGTGACGCACGCGTCCGTCGACAGCTTCCGCGAGCAGCTCGCCGGGCGCTACTTCGGCCCGCCGCGGGAGGGGCGGCAGGGCGTCCTGATGCTCGCGAACTACGTGTTCGACTTCTCGGTGGAGCAGCTGGCCCTGTCGGTGCTCGGCGGGCACAAGCTCATCGTCCCGTCGCCGTCGGCGGCCGAGGACCCGGCGTTCTACGTGCTGGCCGACCGCGAGGGGCTCAGCTACGTCAGCGGCACGCCGACCCAGGTCCAGCGCTTCGACCTGACCCGGCTGCCGCACCTGCGGGCCGTCCTGGTGGCGGGCGAGGTGTTCGGCGCCCACCACTTCTCGAAGATCCGGGCCGAGTTCGCGGGCACCCTCTACAACGCCTACGGCACGACCGAGACCACCGTCTACAACACCGTCCAGTGCTTCGCGCCCGGCGCGGAGCACCGCAACGCGCTCGGCCACCCGCTGGGCAACACCCGGCTGCACGTGCTCGGCCACGGCGGCGCGCCGCTGCCCGCCGGGGCGGTCGGCGAGCTGCACGTGGCGGGCGAGTGCGTCGCGGCGGGCTACCTGAACCGGCCCGAGCTGACCGGGGAGCGGTTCGTCCCCAACCCCTTCCGCACCGACGCCGACCGCGCGGCCGGGCGCTTCCCCGTGCTGTACCGCACGGGTGACGTCGTCCGCGTCGGCCCGGACGGCGGGCTGCGCTTCCTCGGGCGCAACGACGACCAGGTCAAGATCAACGGTGTCCGGGTCGAGCCGGGCGAGGTGGAGGCGGCGCTCGCCGCGTGCCCCGGCGTGCGGCAGTGCGCGGTCGTCGCCGGTCCCGACGGCCGCACCCCGGACGGCAGGCGTCTGATCGGCTACTACCTGCCGGACGACGGCGCCGAGGTGACGCGGGACGACGTCCTGGCCGCACTGCGCGCCCGCCTGGCGCCGAGCATGGTGCCCGGCGTGCTGATCCGCCTGGACGGGCCGCTCCCGACCACCATCACCGGCAAGCTCGACACCGCCGCCCTGCCGCAGCCCGACGCCGCGCCCGCGCGGGCGCCCTACGCGGCTCCCCGCGACCGGGTCGAGGCGCGGCTGTGCCGGCTGTGGGGAGCCCGGCTGCCCGTCGAGTCGGTCGGCATCGACGACGACTTCTTCCGCTGCGGCGGCGACTCGATCAGCGCGCTGCACCTGGCGAGCGGCATCCAGCGCGAGCTGGGCAGGCGGGTCGGCGTCAAGGAGGTGTTCGACTTCCCGACCGTGCGGCGGTTCGCGGCGCACGCGGCCACCGCGGCCGGACCGGAGGAGCCCGAGGAGGGCAGGCCCGGCGGCGAGGTGCCCCTGCTCCCGGTGCAGGAGTGGTTCTTCGCCAAACCGCTCGTCGACCGCGACTGCTGGAACCAGCACTTCGCGGTGCGCACCCCGCCGCTGGACCCGGACCGGCTGCGCGCCGCGCTGGCCGGGCTCGTCGACCACCACGACGCGTTCCGGCTGCGCTACCCGGGCGTCCGCGGCGGGGCGGTCCGTCAGGTCTACGCCGACGGGGACCCGGGCGTCGTGCTGCACGAGCTGGACGTGTGCGGCCGGTCCGACGCGGACGTGGCGGCGTGGCTGGAGGCGTTGCAGCACGGGTTCGACCTCGAACACGGCCCGATCGCCGTCGCCGCCCACCTGCACGGGTTCCCCGACGGCAGCACGCGGGTGTGGTTCGCGGCGCACCACCTCGTCATCGACACCGTCAGCTGGCGCATCCTCGCGCAGGACCTGGAGGTCCTCTACCACGGCGGCGTGCTCGGCCGCCGCACCGCGAGCTACCAGCGGTGGTCGCGGGCGCTGCGCGACTACCGGCCCGCCGAGGACGAGCGGCGGCGCTGGGTCGAGACCGTCCACGGCATGGCGCTGGACGTCCCGCGCCGGGAGGGACCGGCGCGGCGCGAGGAGTTCGCGCTGAGCCCGGCCGAGACGCAGGCGCTGCTCACGGAGTCCTCCTGGGCCTACGACACCGAGATCACCGACGTGCTGCTGACCGCGACCGCGCACGCCGTGCGCGCGGTCACCGGGCTGGCGGTCAACCACGTGACGGTGGAGGGGCACGGCCGCGAGCTGTTCGACGGCGCGCCCGACGTGCGCGACACCGTCGGGTGGTTCACCACCATGCACCCCGTCGCCGTGGTGGCCGACCCCGACGACCCCGCCCGCGGCCTCCTGGCCACCCGGGACGCCCGGCGGCTGCCGCACCACGGCATCGGCTACGGCGCCCTGTTCGGCCGCTACGGCGGCGACCGCGCCCCGCTGCCGCCGGTGACCTTCAACTACCTCGGCCGCCTCGACGGCGTCGACCCCGCCGACGGCGACGCCGTCCCCACCGCGGGCTGGCACCTTGACCCCGCGCTCTCGGGCAGCTACCACACCGAGGCCGACGCGGACGCCAACGACGCCGTCGTGGACGTGACGATGAGCTGCGTCGCCGGCCGCCTCGTCACCCGCGTCGACAGCCGGATGGGGGAGCGGGCCACCCGCGCGTTCACCGACGAGCTGGCGACGTGGCTCTCCCGGCTGATCGCCCACACCTCCGCCGCCGCCCGCGACGGGGACGGCCGGGCCCGGCGGCGGGCGGCCGCGCCGACCGAGGGGTTCGAGCCGTACCTCCTCGTCGAGGAGGACGCCGAGCGCACGATCTTCCTGCTGCCGCCGGGCGAGGGCGGCGCGGAGAGCTACCTGGGCAACCTCGCCCGGCGGCTGCCCGGCCACCGGCTGGTGCTGTTCAACAACGTCCACCTGCACACGCCCATGGCCTCCTTCGAGGACCTGGGCCGCTACTACCTCGACCACGTGCGCCGCCTGCAACCCGAGGGCCCCTACGCGTTCCTGGGCTGGAGCTTCGGCGGGGTGCTCGCGCTGGAGATGTCCCGGCAGCTGGCCCTGGCCGGCGAACGGGTCGAGCACCTGGTGCTCATCGACCCCTACCTCGGGGTGCCCCAGGCGTCCGCGGCGATCGGCCTGCCCGACGTCGAGGACGTCCTCGACCCGATCAACTTCCACTACCGGCCGGCCGCCGCGGACCTGGCGCGCCTGGCCGACGCACTCGGCGACGTGGTGCTGTTCAAGGCGGGCGAGGTCAACGACGTCGTCACCGACGAGCGGCAGAGCCGGATCTTCGCCCACTACCAGCGGACCGCGCACAACCACCTCGACCTGCTCGTGCCCGCCGGGTCGATCGAGACCCACGTGCTCGACGGGGCGACGCACCACTCGTGGGTGCACCACGTGGACCTGGTGAACACCATCTGCGACCGGGTCCTGGCCTTGCTCGCCGGGTCGCGGTCGCGGGAGGCCGCGAGAGCAGAAGGGAACGGAGGACCCACATGAAGATGCCGTCCGCCGAAGTGCCCACGATCGACGTGTCGCCGCTGTTCGGCGCCGACGCCGACGCCAAGAAGCAGGTGGCCGAGCAGATCAACAAGGCGTGCCGGGGCTCGGGCTTCTTCTACGCGTCCGGTCACGGTGTCGACGTCCAGCGCCTCCAGGACGTCGTCAACGAGTTCCACCGCACCATGACCGCGGCGGAGAAGCACGAGCTCGCCATCAACGCCTACAACCCGGCGAACCCCCGCGTGCGCAACGGCTACTACAAGGCCATCGAGGGGAAGAAGGCGGTGGAGTCCTTCTGCTACCTCAACCCCGACTTCGACGAGGACCACCCGATGATCCGCGCGGGGGTGCCCGGCCACGAGGTCAACACCTGGCCGGACGCGGAGCGCCACCCCGGCTTCCGGGAGTTCTGCGAGGAGTACTTCCGGACGATGTTCACCCTGTCCAAGGGGCTGATGCGGGGTTTCGCCCTGGCCCTGGGCAAGGACGAGCTGTTCTTCGAGCCGGAGCTGCGCGAGTCCGAGACGCTGTCCGCGGTCTCGCTGATCCGCTACCCGCGCCTGGAGACCTACCCGCCGGTGAAGACCGGTCCGGACGGTGAGCTGCTGAGCTTCGAGGACCACTTCGACGTCTCGACGATCACCGTGCTGTTCCAGACCGCGGTGCAGAACCTCCAGGTCGAGACCGTCGACGGGTGGCGGGACCTGCCGACCGACAGCGACAACTTCCTGGTCAACGCGGGCACCTACCTCGCACACCTGACCCACGACTACTTCCCGGCCCCGCTGCACCGGGTGAAGTTCGTCAACGCCGAGCGCCTCTCGCTGCCGTTCTTCTTCCACGCGGGCAACGACACGCTCATCCAGCCGTTCTCCCCGGACGGCGCGCACGAGGGCGAGCCGAACGAGGCGGTCCGCTACGGCGACTACCTGCGGCACGGCCTGACCGCGCTCATCAAGAAGAACGGCCAGACCTGAGCGGTCCGGCCACGACCCCGAACCCGACGCGACACGTGAGGAAACGACGAAGCGCATGGGCGAGACCCCTCAGGAATTCCTGGACCTGAACGACTTCCGGGGCGTCGGCGAGGACCCGGTGTGGCACCCGCCGGTCCTGGCGGACCGGCCGAGGGACTGGCCGCTGGACCAGTGGGCCGAAGCGCCACGCGACCTCGGGTACCCCGACTTCGCCCGCTACCAGTGGCGGGGCCTGAGGTTGCTCAAGGACCCGGACACGCAGGCCGCCTACCACGACCTGCTCTGCGAGCTGCGACCGCGCACGGTCGTGGAGCTGGGCGTGTTCAGCGGCGGTTCGCTGATGTGGTTCCGCGACATGGCCCGGCTCATGGACCTGGACTGCCGGGTCGTCGGCATCGACCGCGACCTGGGCCGCTGCCGGATCCCGGAGTCGGAGATGGCCGGGATCACCCTGAGCGAGGCCGACTGCGCGGACCTCACGACGTTCGAGCAGCTGCGGGACCTGCCGCACCCGCTGCTGTTCATCGACGACGCGCATGCCAACACGTTCAACGTCATGCGGTGGACGGTGGACAACCTGCTGGTGGCGGGCGACTACTTCGTGATCGAGGACATGATCCCCTACTGGCACCGGTACTGCCCGAACCTGCTGGAGGAGTACCTGGGCGCGTTCGGCAAGACGCTGTCGATGGACATGGTGTACGCCAACGCCAGCGCGCAGCTGGACCGCGGCGTGTTCCGCAGGCGGTGAGGCGCCCGTGCCGACAGTGACCAGCCCGCTGTTCTACGCGGCGCCGCTGACCCCGGACGGCCGGGTCGACGACTGGTGCATCGACGCCGTGTCCCGGCCGCCCGACGTGCTGTTCAACTTCCGCAAGGTCCCCGTCGACACCGCCATCACCGACCTGCGCGCCGGCGGGACCCAGCCGGACCTCGACGGCGCGGGCTTCGAGAAGGTCGAGGCGCCGACGCGCGTCGACCAGCAGGCCCTCTTCGCCCGCGAGCCCGGGGCGATCGCCGCCTACCAGGAGGAGGTCGGGGACCTGCTGCTGGCCCGCACCGGGGCCGCGCGCGTGTCGTTCTTCGACGCCACCGTCCGGGTGGAGGACACCGGCGCGCCGCGCGACCCGGACAACCAGGCGCCGCACCAGCGGGTCCACGTCGACCAGAGCCCCGGCAGCGCCTGGGCCCGCGCCGCGGACCACGGCGGTCCCGGCCGGTCGTCCCGCCGGTTCCAGATCGTCAACGCGTGGCGCCCGCTGCTCGCGCCGGTGCGCAACTACCCGTTGGCGCTGTGCGACTTCCGGTCCCTCGACCCGGCCGCCGACCTGGTGGCGACCAGGCTCGACTTCCCCGACTGGCTGCGGGACCGGGAGAACTACTCGGTCCGGCACAACCCCGCCCACCGCTGGTACTTCTGGGACGCGCTCACCCCGGCCGAGGTCGTGCTGTTCAAGTGCTACGACAGCGCCAGCCGCGCACTGCCGCACGCGGACGGCGCGACCCCGGACCGGGAGCTGGCCGACGTGGCCGGGCTCTCCCCGCACTCGGCGTTCTTCGTGCCGGACGGCCCCGCCACCGGCAGGCTGCGGGTGTCCCTGGAGGTGCGGGCACTGCTGTTCCACGACTGAGCCACCCCCCCGCCGGCGACCGCCGCACGTCACGACAAGGAGCACCAGGACCATGGCCGACACGACTGTCCCGCTCTTCAGCCTCGCCGAGCTGGAGCGGGGCGCGCACCGGGACGAGTTCCACCGCTGCGTCACCGAGCTGGGGGTCTTCTACCTCACCGACTACGGGGTCACCGAGGAGGACCACCGGCTGGCCACCGACACGGCCACCGGCTTCTTCTTCACGGGCACGCCCGAGGAGAAGCGGGCGATGACCACCGGCGTGCCGACCCTGCGCCGCGGCTACTCCGCGCTGGAGGCCGAGAGCACGGCGCAGGTCACCCGCACCGGCTCCTACACCGACTACTCCGAGTCCTACTCCATGGGGATCGACCGCAACCTGTTCCCGTCCGAGCGGTTCGAGCAGGTCTGGACCGGCTACTTCGACCGCCTCCACGCCGCGGCGCGGCGCACCTGCGCGGCGGTGCTGGAGGCGAGCGGCTCCTACGACGGCGGGGACATGGACACCCTGCTCGACTGCGACCCGGTGCTCCGGCTGCGGTACTTCCCCGAGGTCCCCGAGCACCGGGCGGCCGAGCACGAGCCCCGGCGGATGGCACCGCACTACGACCTGTCCCTCATCACGTTCGTCCACCAGACGCCTTGCGCCAACGGGTTCGTCAGCCTCCAGGCCGAGGTCCACGGCGAGCTGGTGGACCTGCCCGCGGTGCCCGACGCCGTGGTCGTGCTGTGCGGCGCCATCGCCCCGCTCGTCACGCAGGGCACCGTGCCCGCCCCCCGGCACCACGTGCGCTCGCCGGGGGCGCACCTGCGGGAGGGCAGCGACCGCACGTCGAGCGTGTTCTTCCTGCGCCCGTCGATCGACTTCTCGTTCTCGGTCGCCAAGGCCCGCGAGTACGGCCTGGCCGTCGACATCGACGTGCCCGGCGACACCGCCACGTTCGGCGACTGGATCGGCACCAACTACGTCACCATGCACGCGAAGGAAGGCTGAGGATGCTCGTCGTCGCCGTCAAGCCGGGGCACGATGGCGCGATCGCCGCCATCGGTGACCGCGAGCTGCTCTTCTCGCTGGAGTCGGAGAAGGACTCCCGCCCCCGGTACTCGCCCCTGCTGCCGACGACGGTCCTCGACATCGCCGAGCACCTCGGCGAGATCCCCGACGTGGTCGCCCTGGGCGGGTGGGCCGACCTGCGCCCGCGCGGCGTCGTCCGCACCGGCGCCGGGTACACCGGCATCCAGGAACCCCAGATCGGCACGTCCCGCTTCTTCGGCAAGGAGGTCACCTACTTCAGCTCCACCCACGAGCGCTCCCACGTCTACATGGCGCTGGGCATGGGGGAGCGGAGCAGCGCGCCGGAGCGGACCGTGCTGGTCTGGGAGGGCGACGTGGGCGCCTTCTACGTCGTCGACGCCGAGCACCGCATCACCCGCAGGGTGCCGGTGATGAGCGGACCGGGCGCCCGGTACTCGTTTCTGTTCGGCCTCGCCGACCCGACGTTCCCGGACACCGGCGGCAAGCCGCGCCTCAACGACGCGGGCAAGCTGATGGCCCTGGCCGCCTTCGGCGACGCCGCGGAAGCCGGTCCCGAGATCGTCCACGTGGTCGACCGGATCCTGAAGCAGGACTCGATGTACCCGGCGCCCAAGGTCGAGTACCAGGGCACGGTGCTGCACAACGCGGGCGTGGAGTCCGCCGAGTGCAAGACGGCCGCCGCCCTGCTCACCGCGCGCATCTTCGAGGCGTTCGCGGCCGTGGCCCGCGCGGAGCTGCCCGAGGGCAGCCCGCTCTACATCTCCGGCGGCTGCGGGCTCAACTGCGACTGGAACCGGGCCTGGGCCGACCTCGGCTACTTCTCGTCGGTGTTCGTCGCGCCCTGCACGAACGACTCCGGTTCCGCGGTGGGCACGGCGATCGACGCGCTGACGGCGTGCACGGGCGACCCGCACATCGACTGGAGCGTCTACAGCGGGCTCGACTTCGTCGAGGACGCCCGCCCCGACCCGGCCACGTGGCGGTCCCGCCGGCTCGACGACGCCGAGCTGGCGCGGGCGCTGTCGACGGGCCGCGTGGTGGCGTGGGTGCAGGGGCGCTGGGAGATCGGCCCGCGCGCGCTGGGCAACCGGTCGCTCCTGGCCGAGCCGTTCGGCTCGGGCACCCGCGACCGGCTCAACGACATCAAGCAGCGCGAGGACTACCGGCCGATCGCCCCGGTCTGCCGCGTCGAGGACCTGGGGCAGGTCTTCCACGAGACCTTCGAGGACCCGCACATGCTGTACTTCCGCCGGGTGCGGGAGTCGAGCGGCGTGCGGGCGGTGACCCACGTGGACGGCTCGGCCAGGGTCCAGACCGTCCGGGAGTCCGGCAACCCGCGCCTGCACCGGCTGCTGAGCGCGTTCGCGGTCGAGCGGGGGGCGGGCGTGCTGTGCAACACGTCCCTCAACTTCAACGGGGAGGGCTTCATCAACCGCACCTCGGACCTGGTGCGGTACTGCGAGTCCCGGGGCGTCGACGACATGGTCATCGGCGACACGTGGTTCGAGCGGGTCCGCTGAGGCGTGGTCCCGCCCCTCAGCTTTCGGTCAGGACCCGCACCACGACGCGGGTGGCGTCGGCGATCAGCGCGTCCACCTGGTCGGCGCCCTGGCGGTCCCGGCTCGTCATCACGGCGATGATGATCGGGTCCCGGTCCGGTGGCCACACCACCGCGATGTCGTTGCGCCCGCCGTAGGACGCGGTGCCGGTCTTGTCCCCGACGACCCAGCCCTCCGGCACGCCGGCCCGGACCACGGCGGCGCCGGTGGTGTTGCCGCGCAGCCAGCCGAGGAAGACTTCGCGGTCGGCGTCGTCCAGCGCCTCGCCGAGGGCGAACTCCCGGAGGTTGTCCGCCATCGCCCTCGGCGTGCTCGTGTCGCGCGGGTCGCCCGGCACCGCCGAGGACAGGTCCGGTTCGTACCGGTCGGCCGAGGTGACGTCGTCGCCGAGCTCGGTCAGGGCGGAGTCGTACCCCCCGGGACCCCCGAGGCGCCGCAGCAGCAGGTTGCCCGCCGTGTTGTCGCTGTAGCGCACGGCGGCCTCGCACAGCTCGCGCCACGTCATCGTGGTGCCCGCCCGGGTCTCGGTGACGGGGGAGTTGGCGAGCAGGTCGGCGGCCTCGACCCGGACCGGCTCCTCGAACTGCGCCGGCGTGGTGTCCGCCAGCACCAGCGCCGCCGCGAACGCCTTGAACGTGGACGCGTACGCGAACCGCTCGTCGGCCCCGTACGCGACCGCGCGCCCCGACCCGGTGTCCACGGCGTACACCCCGAGCCGGGCGTCGTGGACCGACTCCAGGCGGGCGAACTCCGGCGCGACGGCGGGATCGACCACCTCGACGGCCGGAGCGGGCGCGGTGGACGCGCTCGACGCGCTCGACGAGGTCGGGCCGGGCGACACCGCGCTCTCGGGCGAGGACTGCCCCGCCGGCGACGAACACCCCCCGACCGCCGCGCAGAGGAGAACGGTCACAGCACACAGCCGCTGGATCACGCCGCAGGACGTCCTTTCCGGCCACAAAACCCGAATTTACCCGAGCCAGTGTAGGCCGCACCGGGAATCGGTGGCCGTGCCGGTGGACATCTTCACGCTTTCAGGTGGTGATGAATATGTTCTGACCGCTGCGTTTTCGGTGAAGTGGTCCACCGGTTCGGCCCTGACGCATTTCGAACACGACAACCCGCTGGAGAATCATCGGTACCGCACCACCGGATATCGCCTCGCGAGGTCCGTCGGCGCCCCGCGGCTGTTTCCGGGCACGCCGCGCCTCCGCGCCGCCACGCACGTCGCGGGCGCGCTGTCGCTGCCCGACGCCTGCGCCCTGGTCGCCGCGCGGGGCTCGCCGGTGGCCGCGCTGCCCGCCGGTCCGGTGTTCGACCACCCCGGCCCCGCCGGTCCGGCCGCCGACACCCCGTCGCGGTGTTCAGACGATGAGCACGCGCGGACCGGCCGCCCCGAGTTCTTCGGCCACCGCCGAGTCGATGCCCGAGTCCGTGATGAGCGTTTCGATGTCGGCCAGGTCCGCGAACCGCGCGAAGTGGTCGTTGCCGATCTTGGTGTGGTCGGCCAGCAGCACGCACCGCCGCGCCGCGCCGATCGCCGCCCGCTTCACCATCGCCTCGGCCGGGTCCGGCGTGGTCAGGCCGCGCTCCGACGACAGGCCGTTGGTGGCGATGAACGCGACCTCGACGAAGCTGTCCTTGAGCGCCTGCAACGCCCAGGCGTCGACCGTGGCCAGGGTGCGGCTGCGCAGCCGGCCGCCGACCAGCATCACGGTCAGGTTGGGCCTGCTGGTCAGCATCAGCGCGATGTTCACCGAGTGCGTGACGACGGTCAGTTCCCGGTCCAGCGGCAGCAGGTCGGCCATCTTCGCGGTGGTGGTGCCCGCGTCCAGCAGGATCGTGCCCTCCTCGGGCAGCAGCGCCAGCGCCGCCTTGGCGATCCGCTCCTTCTCGGTGGTCATCACCCCCTCGCGCGTGGCGATGGCCGGTTCGAACCCCAGCCGCTCCACCGGGATCGCGCCACCGTGCACCCGGCGCAGCACGCCGTGGCGCTCCAGGGCGGTCAGGTCGCGGCGGATCGTCTCGGTGGTGACGGCGAACTCCTCGGCCAACGCGGCGACGTCGACCCGGCCCCTGGCACGGGCCCGGTCGAGGATGACCTGTTGGCGCTCCTCCGCGTACACGTCCTGCCCCACCCCCTGCGCACAACTCCGGGAATCCTAGTGGCCGTCATCCGAGCGCGGCAACGCGGTCGAGTTCGACGGTGCCCGCGTCCAGCGGCCGATCCGGTCGCCGCACCGGGTCGCGCGGATCGGGCACGGCGCGGTCGGAGGGCACGTCCGGGGGTCCGCGGCATCGCGCGCTCCTCCGGTCGGGGCGGGGAGCCACCGGTCAAGCCGCGCGCGACTCCCGGAGAGCCCCGGTCCTGCGCCCCGGAGGGCCGGGGACCCGGGTTCAGGCCAGGCGCAGCAGTCCGGCGTGGACGCGGTTGAGCAGCTCCAGCGACGGGCCGTCGGCGGAGGGCGTGCGGTCGTCGTGCGCGATCACGAGGCCGTCGGTGATCGCGTCGCTGATCAGGACCCGGGCCACGCCCAGCGGCACGCCCAGGTGCACGGCGATCTCGGCCACCGACAGTGGCGCGCGGCACACGCGGTGCAACCGGAGGGTGATCGCGTCGGCGGGAGGCGGCGTGCCCGGCACGGCCGACACGATGGTCTCCAGGCGCAGTTCGTGGTCCGCGCGGGTGCGCCCCCTGGTCCGCACGTAGGGGCGGGCCGTGGGTGCCGGCTGCTCGATGAGCTCCTCGGCGGTGAAGAACTCGGTAGGCCCGTCGGCGGGCGCGGGTCCGGGTTCCGGCGCGGGTCCGGGGTCGACCACCGGGTCGACCGCCCGTTCGGTCGGGAGGTCGGCCCGCGGTTCGGTCCGCGGCTCCGGGAGCGCTTCCGCGACTGCCGGGGCCGGTGCCGGGTCCCGGGGCTTGGGGCGGAAGTCGTTGGCGGCCCACGTCTCGTAATCGTGCCAACCGCCGAAGGCCAGCGGGTGGAACGAGGTCGCGGCCGGCTTGCTCCAGCGGCGCTTGGTCATGGCACTCGATCCGTCGGCGGGCACGCCTCCCGGCAACCGACCGGTGGTGCCGGCCGAAGACCCGGGGTTTGCCCAGTTTCCTGTGGTCGGGGGTGTTCTCCTCTGCGGTTGGGGACACAGTAGGCACACTCCGCGCCTGGTCAAAGGTAAAACCAGGTCAACGCGGCCACGTCAAGCGGCGAGCTTGGCGAACCACTGCCCGCCGGTACGGCTTCCGGCTGTGGCGGGGGTCACGTCCCGGCACCAGGGGAGTGCGGTGGAGATCGGGACGGCGTGAGACGCCTGGTCCGCGTTCGGGCCCGGCCCCGGCGTCGTGCCGGGATGGGCGCCCCGTGCACCCGGTCGGCTCGTAGACGCCGCACGAGGTGCCGTTCGTGCCGGCCGCCACCGGCAACCCCGGCGGGGGCGGCCCCTGGTGTCCGGCAGGACAGCGGCGCCGTCCGACTACGTCAAGTAGCACTTCCGACGCGTGTCGTGTGGGTTCCTGTGGCTTCGGCGCGGCGGCGTTCTGGCTGCGTAGCGGTGGTGCTCCGGGGGAAACCCCTAGCTTCTCCGCAGTGGTCCTTGTGTAAACAACACAAACGGATCTAAAGTCACTCAAACCAAACCGCCGAACTGGTGGCGGTGCCGGAGAGGCTTCGAGGTGGTGTGAAGTGTTCCTGACCGTGACGGCCAACCCGAGCGTGGACCGCACAGTCGAGGTCGACCGGCTGACCAGGGGCGATCTGCACCGCGCGTCCGGGGTGCACGTGCAGCCCGGCGGCAAGGGGATCAACGTCGCCCGCGCCCTGGTGCGCAACGGCTGCAAGGCCCGCGCGGTGGTACCGGCCGGTGGTGCGGAGGGCGACCAGCTCATCGGCCTGCTCACCGGCTACAGCATCGAGGTCGTGCGGGTCGCCGCACTCGGCCCGGTGCGCAGCAACATCACCATCGTCGAACCGGACGCCACGGTGACCAAGCTCAACGAGGCCGGAGCCCGGTTGAGCGGTCCCGAACTGGAGGCGTTCTGCGACGCGGTGCTGGCCCACATGCCCGGCGTGGACTGGGTGGTCGCGGCCGGGAGTCTCCCGCCCGGCGTGCCCGACACCTTCTACGCCGACCTGATCAGCCGCCTCGCGCCGACCGGCGCGAAGGTGGCGGTGGACACCAGCGGCCCCGCGCTGCTGGCCGCGGTGGAGGCCGGACCGACCCTGGTCAAGCCCAACCTGGAGGAGTTGGCCGAGGCGGTCGACCGTCCACTGCGGACTTTGCGGGAGGTCGTCGACGCGGCCGGGGAACTGCGTTCCCGGGGCGCGGAGGCGGTGTTGGCCAGTCTCGGCGGGCAAGGCGCCGTGCTGGTCGACGGCGAGGGCTCCTGGCACGCCGAGGCGCGGGCCGAGGCCCGCAGCTCGGTCGGCGCCGGGGACGCGCTGCTCGCCGGGTTCCTCTCCACAGGGGGAATTGGCCCTTCCGCACTGGCCACGGGCGTCGCTTGGGGAGCGGCGGCCGTTTCGTTGCCCGGCAGCACCATGCCGGGCCCGGAAGACGTGCGCGCACACCGGGTGGTGGTGCACCCGGACATCGAGTGGGACCGCCGGATCGACGTCTGATCCGCCGGCACCCGCCGGTCGCCGATGCCGGGCGAGGACGCCCGGCTCCCGCCGCCGCAGCGACGGCGTTCTCCCAGTCCCTCCAGCAGTAGTGGAAGTGTCAACGATGACGAGCAACGACACCCAGGCCCCCGAAGACACCCAATCCCGCGGCCAGCGCGCGCGGGTGGGCATCCAGCGCTTCGGTGGCCACCTCGCAGCCATGGTCATGCCCAACATCGGCGCGTTCATCGCGTGGGGCCTGATCACCGCGATGTTCATCCCCACGGGGTGGATCCCCAACGCCACGATCGGCGAACTCGTCGGTCCGATGATCACGTACCTGCTGCCGACCCTCATCGGCTACACCGGCGGCCGGCTGGTCCACGGCCAGCGCGGCGCGGTGGTCGGTTCGATCGCCACCTTCGGCGTGATCGTCGGCGCGGACATCCCCATGTTCCTCGGCGCGATGATCGTCGGCCCCCTCGGCGGCTACCTGATCAAGCTGTGGGACGAGAAGGTCGGCGTCAAGGTCGCGCCGGGCTTCAAGATGCTCGTCGACAACTTCAGCGCCGGCATCATCGGCGGCGCGCTCGCGGTCGGCAGCCTGTTCTCCATCGGCCCGGTCGTCGAGGGCATCACCAAGGCGCTCGGCAACGGCGTGCAGTGGATGCTCGACGCCGGCCTGCTGCCCCTCGTGTCGCTGATCGTCGAACCCGCCAAGATCCTGTTCCTCAACAACGCCATCAACCACGGCGTGCTGAGCCCGCTGGGCGTGGCCGAGGCGCTGGAGAACGGCAAGGCGATCCACTTCCTGATCGAGTCCAACCCCGGCCCGGGTCTGGGCGTGCTGGCCGCGCTGGCCGTGTTCGGCCCCCGCGCCGCCCGCGCCACCGCCCCCGGCGCGATCGTCATCCAGTTCCTCGGCGGCATCCACGAGATCTACTTCCCGTACATCCTGGCGAACCCGAAGCTGCTGCTCTCGGTCATCGGTGGCGGCGCGGCCGGTGTGCTCACCTTCAGCATCTTCGACGCGGGCCTGGTCGCCACGCCGTCTCCTGGCAGCATCATCGCCCTGATGGCCGTGACGCCGAAGGGCGGGCACTTCTCGGTCATCGCGGGTGTGCTGGTCGCGGCGGTCGTGGCGTTCGTGGTGGCCGCGGCGCTGATGAAGTTCGGCCGGGACGCCCGCCGCGAGGAGCGGGAGCAGCAGATCGCCAACGGCGGCGAGGTCAAGGTCTGACCGACCAGGGCACGACGCCGGACGAGAGGAACAGGGACGCATGAGCATCCAGGGCAAGGACATCACCAAGGTCGTCATCGCCTGCGACGCGGGCATGGGCAGCAGCGTCATGGTGGCGTCGCAGATGGCGAAGCGGCTCAAGCCGTACAAGGTGGCCGTGCAGCACAGCCCGGTCAACGAGATCCCCGCCGACGCCCAGGTCGTGCTGTGCCAGCAGGGCCTGGTGCCCCGGGCGCAGAAGAACTCGTCGGGCGCGGTCGTCATCGGTTTCCAGAACTTCATGGGCGACCCGGTGTTCGACCGCGTCGAAGCCGCCATCCGGGACGGTGGGGAGCTTGGCTGAGCTGCTGACCGCCGAGTCCGTGCGGCTCGGCCGGACCGCCGCCGACCGCGCCGCGGCCATCGACCAGGTCGGGGCCGTGCTGCTGGAGCTGGGCGCGGTCGACCCCGAGTACCTGACCGCGATGCACGAGCGCGAAGCCTCGGTCTCGACCTACATCGGCGAGGGCGTGGCCATCCCGCACGGCACGGACGCCTCGCGCGCCCACGTCCGCCGGTCGGCGCTGACCGTGCTCCAGTTCCCCGAAGGGGTGGACTGGGGAGGTGAGGACGTGCGGCTGTGCGTCGGCATCGCCGCGCAGGGCAGCGAGCAGGTCGGCATCCTGTCCGCCCTGGCCCACGTGCTCATGGACCCCGAACGCGCGGCCGAGCTGCGCCAAGCCCCCGACACCGACACCGTCCTGCGCATCCTGCGGACGGTGGACACCGAGAAGGACGAGGAGACGACGCAGTGAAGGTGGCCCGGTTCTACGCGCCCGGCGACATCCGCATCGAGGACATGCCCGAGCCCACCGCGGGCCCGGCCGAGCTGAAGTTGCGGGTGCGCAACACCTCGACGTGCGGGACCGACCTGAAGATCTTCCGGCACGGCCACCACCACATCGACCCGCCGCGCGTGATCGGTCACGAGATCGCGGGCGAGGTCGTGGAGGTGGGCTCGGAGGTGGACGGCTGGGCCGCGGGGGACCGGGTCCAGGTCATCGCAGCCATCCCGTGCGGGGAGTGCCCCGACTGCCTGCGCGGGTGGATGACCATCTGCCCCAACCAGCTGTCAATGGGCTACCACTTCGAGGGTGGCTTCGCCGAGTACATGATCGTGCCGGCGAACGTCCTCAAGGTCGACGGCGTCAACCGCATCCCGGACGGCGTGACCTACGCGGAGGCGTCGGTGGCCGAGCCGCTGGCGTGCGTGCTCAACGGCCAGGAGCTGGCCCGCGTCGGCGACGGCGACACGGTCGTGGTCGTCGGCGCCGGTCCGATCGGCTGCCTGCACGTGCGGCTGGCCCGTGCCCGCGGCGCCGAGAACGTCTACCTGGTGGAGCTCAACCGCGGCCGGCTCGACATGGCCGCGAACCTGGTCAAGCCGGACGCGGCGATCTGCGCGGCCGAGGTCGACCCGATCCAGGCGGTGCTGGACCTGACCGGTGGGCGCGGCGCGGACGTGGTCATCACCGCGTCGGCCGCGGGCAAGACGCAGGAGGACGCGCTGAAGATGGTCGCCCGCCGCGGCCGGATCAGCTTCTTCGGCGGCCTGCCGAAGGACAACCCGATCATCGCGTGCGACTCGAACCTCGTGCACTACCGCGAGCTGACCATCGTCGGCGCGAACGGGTCCAGCCCCGACCACAACAAGAAGGCGCTGGAGCTGATCGCGACGGGCGCCGTGCCGGTGGCCGACCTGATCACGCACCACCTGCCGCTGGAGAAGGTGCTGGAGGCCATCGACGTGGTGGCCGGTGGCACCGCCATCAAGGTGACGATCGAGCCCACCGCGGGCTGACATCGCGCACCACCCGCACGAACGGTCGACGAGGACGAGGAGGCGCGGAGTTGTCGCAGGTGGCTGAGGTCTCGCAGCAGCCGGTCGGGTCGAGGGAGCTGACCGGCAACCCGGCGAGCCCCGGACAGGCGGTGGGGGTGGTGGCCAGGACGGCCGCCGCGCCCGAGCTGCCCGCCGACGTGCCCGCGCCGGGACCGGCGCGGGACGAGGTGGAGGCGGCCGTCTCCGCCCTCCGCGCGGTGGTCGAGGACCTGGGCCGGCGGGCCGATGGCCTGACCGGCGAGGCCCGCGACATCCTCGACACCCAGATCGCCATGGCGGACGACCCCGCCCTGGTCGACGGCATCCGCGCCGCCGTCGACCGGGGTCGTCCGGCGGCCTGGGCCGTGCACGACGCGTTCGGCGTCCACCTGGAGGCGCTGGCCGCGCTCGGCGGGTACCTCGCCGAGCGGACCGGCGACCTCGCCGACCTGCGGGACCGGGCCGTCGCGGTGCTGCTGGGCGTGCCGACACCCGGCATCCCCGTGCGCGACGAGCCGTTCGTGCTGGTGGGCGTGGACCTCGCGCCCGCCGACACGGTCACCCTCGACCCGGCCAAGGTGGTGGCGATCGTCACCTCCAAGGGCGGGCCGACCAGCCACACCGCCATCCTCGCCCGCTCCCTCGGCATCCCGGCCGTGGTCGGGTGCGCCGAGGCCGACTCGCTGGCAGACGGCGAGCCGGTCGTGGTGGACGGCACCCGCGGCGTCGTGGTCACGTCCCCCGACGACGACGCCTCCTCCCGGGTGGCCGAGGCGGCGGCCGAGCGCGAGGCCGCGCTGGCCCGCTACCGCGGGCCCGGCGCCACCGCCGACGGCCACCCGGTGAAGCTGCTGCTCAACGTGGGCGGCGCGACCGACGGCGACGTGGACGCCGAGGGCGTGGGCCTGTTCCGCACCGAGTTCCTGTTCCTCGACCGCGCCGACGCACCCTCCCGCGAGGAGCAGCGCCGCGCCTACGGCGAGGTGTTCAAGGCGTTCGGCGCGCGACCGGTGGTCGTGCGCACGCTCGACGCGGGCGCGGACAAACCGCTGCCGTTCGCCAACGCCGACGCCGAGCCCAACCCGGCGCTGGGCGTGCGCGGCTACCGCGTGGCGTGGCGCAAGCCGGACCTGCTGGCCGACCAGCTCGCCGCCATCGCCGACGCCGCCGCCGACCACGGCGCCGACGTGCGCGTGATGGCACCCATGATCGCCACCCCGGCCGAGGCGCGGGACTTCGCCGCACTGGCCCGCGGCGCGGGCCTGACCAACGTCGGCGTGATGATCGAGATCCCGGCCGCGGCCCTGCGCGCCGCCGACGTCCTGGCCGAGGTCGACTTCGTCAGCCTCGGCACCAACGACCTGTCCCAGTACGCGTTCGGCGCCGACCGGGTGCTCGGCGAGCTGGGCTCGCTGCTCGACCCGTGGCAGCCCGCGCTGCTCGACCTCGTGGCCGTCGTGGCCGAGGCCGGTCGCGCCGCGGGCAAGCCGGTGGGCGTCTGCGGTGAGGCCGCGGGCGACCCCGGCCTGGCCCCGGTGCTCGTGGGCCTGGGCGTGACCAGCCTGTCCATGTCCGCGCCCGCCGTGCCCGCCGTCCGGGCCGCGCTGCGCGAGCGCACGCTGGACGACTGCGCCGAGCTGGCCGAGCGCGTCCGCCGCGCCCCCGACCCGGCCACCGCGCGCTCGTACGCGCTGGGCTGAGGGAGGGGCGGGGCGACGATGTGGAGGAACCACCCGTGACCGTTCCGCCCCAGCCCCGGCTCCAACCCCAACGCCCGACCCGCGGCCGGCGGCCCGCGAACGCCGCCGCGCCGCGTGCGGTTGTGCCGCACTCCGCTGTCCCGCACTCCGCTGTCCCGCACTCCGCCAGCCCGCACCCCGCCAGCCCGCACCCCGCTGGCCCGCACCCCGCTGGCCCGCACCCCGCTGGCCCGCACCCGGTCGTGGCGCACCCCGCCGGCCTGCACCCGGCCGCGCCACGACCGGTCGGCCCGAAGGCCGTCGGGTCGCGTCCCGGGACGAACCCCGTTGCGCCGGCCCGTGTTCCGCCCGACCAGGAGGCCGCGTGCCGCTGGTACGCGCGCCGCTTCGGCTGGCGCGTGGTGCCCGGGTCGGCGGGGATCAGGCTCGTGCTCGGCGGCGGCACGGTGGGGTTCCTCGTGCCCGCCGACCTCGCGGAGGTCGTGCTCTCCCGCTTCGACGCGGTCGGCGTGCCCGCGCCCGCCGTCGTGCGACCGGACGGCCGCGTGGTCTTCCTGACCGACGCCAACGACCGCTGGTTGAGCCAGAACGACATGCCCGCGGACGTGGTGTTCCTGCGCACGCCGGCGGAGGTGCCGCTGCCGCCGACACCCGTGTCCGGCGGCCGGGTGCGCTGGGCACGCCCGATCGAGGCCGGCGAGCGCTGGCTGCCCGTCGCGGAGGGCGTGCTGTCCGTCGTCCGCTCCGCGCTGGACCCCGTGCGCCGACCCGTCACACCGTGGTTCGCGCGCGACATCGAGTTGTCGACCGGTCGGTTCCCCCGGCCGGTCCGGCGGGAACGGGCCGAACGCGCGTTCCCGCACCGTCAGGAGGAGGCAGAGTTGCCCAGTACACGAGTCACCATCGGTTCGTCGGTCGGCCTGCACGCCCGGCCCGCCAAGCTCCTGGTCGAGGCGGCCCGCAAGCAGGGCGGCAAGGTCCGCATCGGCCGCAGCGAGGACGCGCTGGTCGACGCGGCCAGCATCCTCGCGGTCATGTCGCTGGGGGTGAAGGGCGGTGAGGAGGTCCTGCTCACCGTCGAGGGGGACCAGGCCGACACCGCGCTGGCCGAGCTGTCCGAGCTGCTGTCGACAGACCACGACGCGGCTCCCACGGCCGGGGGCTGAGCGCGGGACCGGAGCGGATTCCAGAGTATTCCCCAGTCCTGCCCGGCCGTACTCGGTGTGTGCACTTCGGACGGTCCGCCGCCGCGCCACGCGGCGGCGACCCCGGTGAAAGGGCGAACATCGTGCCGCAGAACAGGAAGGCGTTGCTGGTCGGGGGTCCCGGGACGTTCGACGGCGAGGTCGTGGAACTGACCGACGGCGTCGACCGCCCACCCGGTTCCCGGTAGGGCGGCGTGAGAGGAGCGGTGGACGGGTCGTCCCCGGTACCCGTCCACCGCTTCCTCGTCGGGGACCAACCGCGCGCCCGGCGGTGTCAGCGGGGACGACTGCGGAGCAGCGTGGTCCCGTCAGCAGGCGCGGCAGCTGTCCCTGCTCGGGCGTCACCTGCATCGCCGATCCGGCGGGGAGCAGGGCGGTTTCCTCCCGCAGCTCCCGCAGACGTCGTCCTCGTGCGGGGAGACGGCGCGGATGTAGTCGTCCAGGTCCCTCGTCACCGCAACTCGGTTCGCCATCCTGCGGACGCCGGCCGCGCGTCCACCGTGGAACAACGCCCAGAGTTCGGCCCGGTGCCCGGCGCGGGGGAGGCTCCGGTGCGCGGCCGTGCCACGACGCTGGCACCACCGGCTCGCCGCCGCCGGTCCCGTCTTCTCGCTGCGGCTCCTCTGCCGGCCCGCCTGCCGGTTGCTCCCCGTCGCGCGCCGAGGCCCTGCCGATCGGTGACCACGCGGCCGACCCCGTGCCGGGGGCGCCGCGTCAAGTCGTCCCGGCAGGCCCGTCTTCCGCCCACTCGGCCGCGTGCTCCTCGACGAACTCGGCGAAGGTGCGGGCCGGCCGGCCGGTCAGGTCCGGCACCGCGGCGCTGATCCGGTCCTCCCGACCGGCCCTGATGCCGTCCTCCACGGCGGCGAGGGCGGCGGCGAACTGGGCGGGCATGCCGGCGGCCAGGTTGGCGGCCACCTGGTCGTCGGTCCCGACGGGCACCACCCGGACCGGTCGTCCGGTGCGGGCGGTGATGATCGTCGCCGCGTCGTGGCAGCTCAGCGCCTGCGGCCCGGTGAGCAGGTGGTCGCGCCGGTCGTCCGGCCCGGCCCCGGGGTCGGTCAGCAGGGCGGCGGCCGCGGCCGCGATGTCCCGCGCGTCGATCCAGCCCACCCGGCCGTCGCCGGCGGCGGTGCGGATCTCACCGTGCCGCCGGATGCGCTCGCCCACCGGGTGCGGGCTCAGGAAGTTCTGCATGAACCCGGACGCGCGCAGCACGACCCACCCCGGCCGGGACGACACCCGCGCGGCCATCTCCAGCGCGCCGGGGGCGTTCGGCAGGACGACGGCGGAGCCCAGGAGCACCACCCGGCGCACGCCCCGGCGTCGCGCCTCGGCCAGGAACGGTCCGACGAGCGGCATCGGGTCGGTGGTCCGCACCGGGGGCACCAGGAAGACCCGGTCCACCCCGCGCAGCGCGGCCGGGAACGTGGCCGGGTCGGTCCAGTCGAACCGGACCGGGTCGGGGTCGCCGGCGGGCGGGTTGCGGGCGGCCACCCGGACCGGCACGTCCTCGTCCCGCAGCAGTGCCACCAGCGCGCTCCCGGTCTTCCCGGTGCCGCCGGTCACGAGCACGCCGGTCATCGGGCGGCGTCCGCGCGCACCGGGTCGGGGAGTTCGGCCGGTCGGTGCCGGCGATCCCGGTGGTGGGTGATCGGTCCGTCCTGGGGGGTGCCCGGCACGGTGTCCTCCGGTGTTCGACGGGGTGTGACCGGTCCAGGTTGGGCGGCCGGGCCCTCGGCCGGGAACGGCCGGCCAAGCTGCCGACCACCAAGCCCCGGACCACCGGTCCGTGGTCGGGGCGGGGGACCCCTGCCACCATGAGCCGGGTGAGCAGAGGCGAACTGGCGGACTTCCCGCGCCGACGGCGGGAAGCGCTGCGCCCGGACCAGGTGCCGGCCACCGCCACCCACCCGCCCGGCCGGCGCGCCCGGCGCACCCCCGGGCTGCGCCGCGAGGAGGTGGCCGCGCTGGCGGGGGTGTCGGTCGGCTACTACGAACGGCTGGAGCAGGCCCGTGCGCCGCGCCCGTCCCCGGAGGTGCTGGCCGCGCTGGGCACGGCGCTGCGGCTCACCGCCGCGGAGCGCGAGCACCTGGCCCGGCTGGCCGGGCAGGCGCCACCCGTGGCGGACGCCGATCGGGGGCAGGTGCCCGCCGACGCCCGGCGGCTGCTGGACCGCCTCGGACCGGCGCCCGCCTACCTGGTCGACGAGCGGCAGGACGTCCTGGCCTGGAACCGCGCCGCGGCCGCGTTGATCACCGACTTCGGACTGCTGCCCGTCGAGGAGCGCAACGTGGTGCGGCTGTCGATCCGCCTCGGCGGCACCCTCTGCTCGGCGCCGGCGGGCGCGGAGGGCGAGTTCGCCCGCCGGTTGGCCGCCCCGCTGCGCGTGGCCCGGGTTCGCCACCCGACCGACCGCGTCCTGGGCGAGCTGGTCGACGAGTTCGCCGCGCACAGCCCGGACTTCGCCGCCGGCTGGCGCGACCACGACGTACGCCCCGTGCCGACGCTGCGCAAGCGCCTGCGCCACCCCGACCTGGGCGAGCTGGAGCTGGACCGCCACACCCTGCTGCTGCCCGGCACCGACCTCCAGGTGGTGTTCTGCACGGCGGAACCGGGCAGCCCGAGCGCCGCCGCGCTCACCCGGCTCGACACCCGCCGGGCACGACCGGGCGGGGCAGACCGCGCCCGCCTGCCGGAGCGGTCCGGTCGAGGGTGACCCACGTCATGGCCGAACCCCGTCAGGAATCGGGGCGCTGCCCCGTTCAGGGTGCGGTCGAACCAGACAGGAGCAAGGACATGCCGCACCGCATCACCGTCCTCGGGGCCGGGTACGCCGGGACGTACGCCGCCGGACGACTCGCCCGCCACCTGCACCCCGACGACGTCGAGATCACCGTCGTCAACGCCGAACCCGACTTCGTGGAACGGCTGCGCCTGCACCAGCTCGCCGCCGGACCGGACCTGCGCCGGTACGAGCTGGCGGAGCTGTTCGCGGGCACCGGGATCCGCCTGCGACCGGCGCGGGTCACCGCGGTCGACGCCGGGCGCCGGACGGTCACCGTGACCGGCGACGGGGGTCCCGACCGGCTCGACCACGACACCCTGCTCTACGCGCTCGGCAGCACCGTCGCCGACCACGGCGTGCCGGGCGTGGCCGAGCACGCCTTCCACGTCGCCGGCCGGCCGTCGGCGCTGCGCCTGCGCCGGCGGCTGGACGAGCTGGCCGGGAACGGGTCGGTGCTGGTCGTCGGCGGCAACCTGACCGGGATCGAGGTCGCCACCGAGATCGCCGAGTCCCGGCCGGGGCTCGACGTCACCCTGGTCACCAGCGGTGAGCTGGGAGGTTGGCTCGGCCCGCGGGCCCGCCGCCACCTGCTGCGGGCCTTCGACCGGTTCGGCATCGCGGTCCACGAGCACACCACCGTCGAGCGGGTGGGGGCGACGGGGGTTGTCGCCGCCGACGGCACAGCCTTCGCGTCCGACGCCACCGTCTGGGCGGCGGGTTTCGCCGTCCACCCCATCGCCGCCGCGAGCGGCCTCGCCGTCGCCGACGACGGTCGGGTCCTGGTGGACCGCCTGATGCGGTCGGTCTCGCACCCCGGCGTCTACGCGGCGGGCGACAGCGCCCACGCCGTCGACCGGAACGGCCGGCCGCTGCCGATGTCCTGCGCCTCGGCGGGTGCCACCGCGATGCAGGCGGTGTCCGCGATCGTTGGTGACCTGACCGGCCGCAGGATCCCGAAGACCACGCCGGCCCACGTCGGCAACCACCTGAGCCTCGGCCGCCGGGACGCGATCTACCAGCTGGTCGACGGCGAGGCGCGGTCGCGGAGTTGGGCCCTGTGCGGTCGGCCGGCCGCGCGCGCCAAGGCGGCCGTCCTCCGGGTGGCCGCGTTCGGCATGGCCCACCCGACCTTCGGGATGCCGACCCGCAGGTACCGCCTGGCCGCCGAACCCGGCCGCGCCACCGAGGTGGTCGCGGCCTAGCCCGGTGATCGTGGACACCGAGACCCTCGCGCGTTTCGAGGCCGGCCGGGATCGGCTGGCCTCGCTCGCGTACCGCCTGCTCGGCTCGGCCGCCGACGCCGAGGACGTGGTGCAGGACGCGTTCCTGCGCTGGCAGGCCGCCGACCGGGACCACATCGAGGTGCCCGAGGCGTGGCTGACCAGGGTGGTCACCAACCTGGCCCTGGACCGGCTGCGCTCGGCGAGGGCGCGGCGCGAGCGCGCGGTGGGCACCTGGCTGCCCGAACCGCTGCTGGCCGGCGATCCGGTGCTGGGCCCGGCGGACACCGCCGAGCAGCGCGACTCGGTGAGCCTGGCGGTGCTGACCCTCCTGGAACGCCTGACCCCGGTCGAGCGGGCCGTCTACGTCCTGCGCGAGGCGTTCTCCCACAGCCACGCCGAGATCGCCGGGATCCTCGACATCAGCGAGTCCGCGAGCCAGCAGCACGCGCACCGGGCCCGGCGCCACGTCGCCACGTCGCGCCCGGGTCTCGACCACCGCGTCACCGAGGTCGACCGCGCCACCGCGCGCCGCATCGCCGGGGCGTTCCTCGCCGCCGCCGCCTCGGGCCGCACCGAACAGCTGGTCGCGCTGCTGACCGACGACGCGACCGCGATCTCCGACGGCGCCGGGTTGAGCGCGAAGCTGATGCGGGTCTCGGGTCCCGAGCGGATCGCCGCCACCCTCCGGGCCGCCTACCGGCCGACCCCGGCGAAGCGGAAGCTGGTCGGCGGCTCCCCGGCGTTCCACGCCGCCGTGGTCAACGGCTGCCCCGCCGTGATCGCCGTGCTGGACGACCGGGTGGTGGGCCTGGTGGTCCTGGAGGTCCGCGACGACCGGATCGCCACCCTGCGCAGCATGGCCGCGCCTGCTCGGCTCGGCCGCCTCACCCGGGAGTGGCGGCGTGGTGACCACGGCGACCTCCTGGTGGAGTCGTGGTGAGCCGGGGGTTCGGCCGGCCGTGCGCCCACCGGACGAGGACGGAGGAGAGCCGAACTCCAGGACCTGTTCACCTGGCGCTCGCCCGCCGGCCATCGGCGCGGGTTAGACATGGCGCCGTGACGACCTCCATGGGTAGGCGGCGGTTCCTCGCCGCGCTCTCGACCGCCGCCGGCGCGGCCGCGCTGTCCCAGGTACCCGCCGACCACGCGGCGGCGGCACCGCGACCCGGCGGCGGGAACCACCCGTTCCAGCTCGGCGTGGCCAGCGGCGACCCGACGGCGACCGGGGCGGTGCTGTGGACGAGGCTCGTCCCGGAGCCGTTCGAGCCCGGCGGCGGCATGCCGCGCACCAGGGTGCCGGTCCAGTGGCAGGTCGCCCGGGACGAGGGGTTCCGCCGGATCGTCGCCGGCGGCACCACCTGGGCGCTGCCGGAGCTGGGGCACTCGGTCCACGTCGAGGTCGACGGCCTGGCGCCGGACCGGGAGTGGTTCTACCGCTTCCGCTACCGGGGCGAGACCTCGCCGGTCGGGCGCACGCGCACCACGCCGGCCGCCGGCGCCCCCGGAGGGTCGCTGGCCTTCGCGTTCGCGTCGTGCCAGGACTGGGTGAGCGGCTACTACCCGTCGTACCGGCACATGGCGGACGACGACCTCGACCTGGTGGTGCACCTGGGCGACTACGTGTACGAGGGCGGCATCCCGGCGGACGGGGGCCTCCGGCGGACCGGGACGCCGGACGTGCTCAGGTCGGCGCCGCGGGACCTGGAGCGCTGGCGGATGCAGTACGCCCTCTACAAGGCGGACCCGGACCTCCAGGCGGCCCACGCCAGGTTCCCCTGGGCCGTCACGTGGGACGACCACGAGGTGAAGAACGACTACGCGGGCACCCGCCAGGAGCACGCCGGCGACATCACCGCGCTGCGGGCCGCGGCCTACCAGGCGTGGTACGAGCACCAGCCCGTCCGCCGGGCCGCGCTCGACCGCGCCCGGATCTACCGGCGCCTGCGCTGGGGCAGGCTCGCGCAGCTCGACATCCTCGACGGCAGGCAGTACCGGAGCGTCCCTCCCTGCGGCTGGGGCGAGGCCGACGCGTGCACCGGCGGCTACGACCCGGCCGTGACGATGCTGGGCTTCCCGCAGGAGAAGTGGCTCTTCGACGGGCTGGCCGCCTCCGAGGCCCGGTGGAACCTCCTGGGCAGCAACGTGATGCTGGGCAGGCTGGAGCACGACGGCCCGGCGGGCGACCGGTTGTGGCACGACGCCTGGGACGGCTACCCGGCCGCGCGCAAGCGGCTGACCGACACCTGGGTCCGGCACCGGGTCGACAACCCGGTGGTGATCACGGGTGACTGGCACTCGACCTTCGTCAACGACATCCACCGGGACTTCGACCGCCCGTCCTCGCCGGTCGTCGGCACGGAGTTCGTCGGCACGTCGATCTCGTCCAACGGGGACGGTGAGGTGTACGGGCCCTACTACGGGCCGATGATCAGGCACAACCCGCACATCAAGTTCTTCGACGGCGACCGCCGCGGGTACGTCCGCTGCCACGTGGACGGTTCGCGGATGAGGGCGGAGCTCAGGACCGTCCCGACGGTGAGCCGCCGTGACGTGCCCGAGTCCGTCTTCGCGTCGTTCGTGGTCGAATCCGGTCGGCCGGGCGCGCACCGGGTGTGATCGCGGCGGTGGACCGGCTCGACCGGGCCCGGGTTCAGTCGGGGAACGGCGCCGCCAGCACCACGTCCTCGACGGTCGGCACCGCGAAGTCCGGGATGTGGCGGCGGCCGACCTCGGCGAACGGGTGGGTGAAGTAGGCCATGGGCTTGCGGCGGCAGTGGTCGAGCATGGTGTCGACCGTGTCGCGCTTGAAGCCCGTCCGCGGGTAGGCGGCGAGCACCTCGGCGACGTCGTCGGGGTCCAGGTCCTCCAGGCCGCGCCCGCCCACGTCGACCCCGGCGCCGGCGGCCACCGCGGCGATCTCCGGGCGCTTGCGGGCCGCGATGGTGGCGTTGGTGTGCAACGCGATCGCGTCCCAGACCACCTCGACGCGGTCGTTCGCCATCCCCCGTTGCCGCAGGAAGCGGCGGGCGGCGTCGGCGCCGTCCAGTTCGAAGCGCTCGGTCGGGGTCGTGAAGCGCTCGACCAGGCCGAGGTCGTGCAGGACGCTGCCGATGAACAGCAGCTCCCGGTCGTAGCGGGCGCCGGCGCGGTCCAGCAGCAGGGCGCCGAAGTGGTAGGACCGCATGACGTGGTTGAACAGGATCTCCGAGGACTCGTCGCGCGCGAACCGCATCGCCTGGCGGGCCAGGGCCGTGTCCGGGGGTCGAAGTCCGGCGACGGGGTGGGGGAGCGAGGGGGTGGCGGCCGCGGTCGCGCCGCTCCGCGTCGACGCGACCGCGCCGAGCACGCCCACCCCGACCGCGAGACGTGCGCTCGAACCGAGCAGCGAGCGCCGACTGAGGTCTCCACCGGTGTCGGGTCGGCCGGCCGTGTCGTCCTCGGTGGGAGTGTTGTCCATGGCTTGAGGTTAGGGAGGCCGCGGTGGCCGCGGGAGTGGCTGGATTGCCACGTGCCAACGGATTCGCGCCAGGCGTTCCGGCGTCACCGACTGCCCGGCGGTGACCGCTTCGGCCACCACCCCGATGTCGGGGTGGTGGCCAGGGCCAGGCCGGAACCGGCGCGCACGGGGGTTTCGTCGTCACGGCCTCGGCGTGGACCCCGCCGAGCTCCGTGCCTCGCCGCGGGGGTGACGTGTGCGATCGCCCAGGACCTGTCCCGGGGCATCACGCCGCGACGCGTTCCTCCAGGCGGGGAGTCGTCTTGGCCGGCTTGTTCGGCAGCGACAGCCGGAAGACCTTGCGCCACGCCGAGAACAGCTGCCTGGGCAGCGATCCGGTGACGTACTCCAGGCCGTAGCGGTCGAACAGCTCCCGGACCTTCGGCGCGATCTCGCCGTAGCGGTTGCTCGGCAGGTCGGGGAACAGGTGGTGCTCGACCTGGTGCGAGAGGTTGCCGGTCATGATGTGCAGCAGCTTGCCGCCGCTGATGTTGGCCGAGCCGAGCATCTGCCGCAGGTACCACTGGCCCCGGGTCTCGCCGACGATCGAGCGGCGCTCGAAGGTCTGCACGCCCTCGGGGAAGTGACCGCACATGATCACCGAGTGGCTCCACAGGTTGCGGACCAGGTTCGCGGTGAAGGTGGCGGCCAGCGTGGTGAGGAAGGACGGGCCCGACAGCAGCGGGTGGACGACGTAGTCCTTCAGCACCTGCTTGCGGATCTTCTTGCCGACCTCGCGCGCCCGCGCCCGGAACTCCGGGTTGTTGCGGTGGCGCTTCTGGAGGTTCCGGCCCAGCTCCAGGTCGTACGCGGCGATGCCGTACTCGAAGAAGCAGGCGTTGATGAAGTTCCACAGCGGCTGTCCCAGGTGGAACGGCTGCCACCGCTGGTCCTCGTCGACGCGCATGATGCCGTAGCCGAGGTCGTTGTCCTTGCCGATCACGTTGGTGTAGGTGTGGTGCAGCTCGTTGTGGGAGTGCTTCCACTGCGCGGCGGGGGAGACGTGGTCCCACTCCCAGGACGTGGAGTGGATCTTCGGGTCGCGCATCCAGTCCCACTGCCCGTGCAGGATGTTGTGGCCGATCTCCATGTTCTCCAGGATCTTGGCCACGGACAGGCCCGCGGTGCCGACCAGCCAGGCCGGCGGGAAGAGGGAGAACAGCAGCACGCCCCGGCTGGTCATCTCCAGCTTGCGCTGCACCGAGATGACCTTGCGGATGTAGGCCGCGTCGCGTTCGCCGCGGGCGGCGATCACCTCGTCGCGCAACGCGTCGAGCTCGCGGCCGAGCTGCTCGATCTGCTCGTCGGACAGGTGGGCGGTGGGGTCGGTGGCGGTCATGCTGCTCGCTCCTAGCGTTCGATCTCGCAGGCGCCCGCCGCGGCGGACACGCAGGTCTGGATGAGGACGCCGGGCTCGGCCGTGGTGACCTGGCCCGTGCGCAGGTCGCGGACGGCGCCCGCGCGCAGTGGCGTGACGCAGCCGAAGCAGATGCCCATGCGGCAGCCGGACGGCATCAGCACGCCCGCCTGCTCGCCGACGTCGAGCAGCGGCGTGGACCCGTCGGCCTCGGCGGTCCGGCCGGTGGTGGTGAACGTGACCGCGCCGCCCTCGCCCGTCACCAGCACGGTGGGGCGGAACCGCTCGGTGTGCAGGCGGTCGGCGACGCCGTGCCGCGCCCAGTGCTCCTCGGCGGCGTCGAGCAGGCCCGTCGGGCCGCAGGCCCAGGTCTCGCGCTCGGCCCAGTCGGGCACGTGCTCGTCGAGGCGGGCGAGGTCGAGCACGCCCTCGGTGTCGGTGTGCCGCTCGATCAACCGGATCGCCCGGTCGGCGGCCAGGTCGTGCAGGTCGGCGCGGAAGATGACGTCCGCCCCGGTCGGCGCGGAGTGCAGCACGACCACGTCGGCCAGCTCGGCGTCGCGCAACATGCCCATCGCGGGCGTGATGCCGCTGCCCGCCGTCAGGTAGAGCACCTTCGCGGGCCTGGTCGCGGGCAGCACGAAGTCGCCGGCGGCCTGGTCGAGGTGGATGACCGTGCCCGGCCGGGCACGGCGGACCAGGTGGTTGCTGACCTTGCCGTCCGGCATCGCCTTCACCGTGATGGTGATGCGGCCGTCGGCCCGGTTCGTGGGCGAGGTGACGGAGTAGGCCCGCCACAGGCGCACGCCGTCGACGTCCACGCCGACCCGGACGTACTGCCCGGCGACGTGGCCCCGCCAGCCGCGGCCGGGCCTGATCACGAGGGTGGCCGCGTCGCCGGTCTCGGGGTGGACCGCCTCGATGCGTCCCCGCAGCTCGGCGCCCGCGCGCAGCGGGTCGACCAGGTCGAGGTAGTCCGACGGCAGCAGCGGCGTCGTGACCATCTCCAGCAGCCTCAACGCCCTGCTGCGGAGGGCGACGCGTGTCATGTGTCCAGCATGATGTGGCCCCGGGCGTAAAGTCCTGACCGCAGGACGTGAATAACGCTCCACAATTTGTACCGGGAGAACAAATGGGCCGCGCTGCCGGAAGTGCCGCCGAGGTGGGCCTCGACCACGCCACGATCACGGCGCTGCGGGCGTTGCTGCCGGTCACGGCCGGCGAGGTGGTCCAGGCGGTGATCGACGAGGTGCCCAGCTACGAGGGCGCGCTGTCGGGCCGGATGGGCGGCACGATCCGCCGCGCCGTGCGCACCGCGCTGGGCCACTTCCTGGACGTCGCGGACGGCGCGGACACGCGGGGTGTCGCCACCGAGGCGGCCTACGAGCTGGGCCGCGGCGAGGCGCGCGACGGCCGCTCGATGGACGCCCTGCTCAGCGCCTACCGGGTCGGTGCGCGGGTGGCGTGGCGGGGGCTCGCCGCCGAGGCCGTGTCGTCCGGTCTGCCCGCCGAGGGGCTGGCCGAGTTCGCCGAGCTGCTGTTCGCCTACATCGATGAGCTGTCCGCGGCCAGCGCCGCCGGGCACGCCGAGGAGCTGGCCGTCCGGGGCCGGGTGCGGGAGCGCTACCTGGAGCAGCTCTGCCGCGACCTGATCGCGGGCGAGGGCGAGGACGTGCTGCTCGCGGGCGCCGAGCGGGCGGGCTGGACGCCCCCCGGCTCGCTGACGGCCGTGCTGCTGCCGTCCTCGCAGGCCCGCTCGGCGCGCCGGCTGCTCGACCCCCGCACGCTGCTGCTGGAGGACCTGCCGGACTCGACCACCGCGCTCCTGGTGCCGGACGCGGACCGCGGGCACGTGCTGCGGTTGCTGGCGGACCGCTCCGCCGTGGTCGGCCCGGCCCGGCCGTGGACGCGGGTGGTGTCGTCGTTCGAGCGGGCCACCCGGGCCCGCGCGCTGTCCGCGGACATCCTCGACACCGAGCAGTTCCTGGTCGACCTGGTGCTCAACGCCGACGCGGAGGCGTACGCCGACCTCCGGGCACGGGTGCTGGCGCCGTTGCGCGACCAGCGGCCGGCGACCGCACGGCGGCTGGAGGAGACGCTGCGGGCCTGGCTGCTGCACCACGGGCGGCGGGACGAGGTGGCGGCGTCGCTGTTCGTGCACCCGCAGACCGTGCGGTACCGGATGGGTCAGCTGCGGGACCTGTTCGGCGACCTCACCTCGCCGGAGCGGGTCCTCGAACTCACCCTGGCGCTGGCCCGGCACCCTTGAGCCGGCACCCCCGACCCGGCACCCCCGACCCTGCGGCGCCCGAGGTGCCCCGGACAGCGGAAGACCCCGCCACCGGCCGGTGACGGGGTCTTCCCACGTGGTGTCGGTGGTTACCGGACGCCGGTGTGGTGCCGGCGGCCGGCGACGGCCTCCGCGACGCCGATGAGCAGCACCGAGGCGATCACGGCCAGGATGAAGCCCAGCACGTTCAGCTCGAAGATGTCGCCGGTGCCGAGCAGGTTCGCGATGGTGCCGCCGATGACGGAACCGACGAGACCCAGCAGCAGCGTCGCCACGATGCCGAGGTGCTGCTTGCCGGGCTTGATCAGGCGGGCGAGCGCGCCGATGATCAACCCCGCGACGATGAACCCGATCACGTCACCCTCCTGGTGGTCGATGTCCTGTAGCGACCGGCTACCCGATCAGGTCAACTTTCACGCGCTCGCGTCGCGGAGATCACTCCCGTTCGGCGCCGGGCGAGGGCGCCGGTGTGGCTCGCGCGGAAGAACGCGGAAGAAAACGGGGAGGAATGCGACAAAAGGCGAGGGCGAGGAGGTAACCCACTCCCCGCCACCTTGAACATATAGCACGACCCGGGTCTTGCGGCAAGACCCGGGTCGTGGTGCAAAATGCGCCGCCGAAGCCAGGACCTGCGGAAACGGCAGGTCGGTGACAAACCTGTCGGCACCGGGGAACGAGTTCGACCCCGGGCCGGCGGTGCGAACGGGAAAGGCGAACGGATGGGCAGCTACGTGCTCGATCTCCAGGAGGTCGACCGGGCGCAGGTCGCCGCCGTCGGCGGCAAGGGCGCGCACCTGGGGGAGCTCTCGCGGATCGAGGGCATCCGCGTGCCGGCGGGGTTCTGCGTGACGACGGACGCCTTCCGGGAGGTCGTGCGGGGCGCGCCGTCGATCGACGACCGGCTGGACCGGCTGTCGCGCCTGGACCCGGACGACCGGGAGGCGATCCGCACGGGCAGCGCGGAGGTCCGGCGGATCATCGAAGCCGCCGCCGTCCCCGACGACGTGGCGGCGGCGATCACCGGCGCGCCGGCCCGGTTCGGGGAGCGAACCGCCTGGGCGGTCCGGTCGAGCGCGACGGCGGAGGACCTGCCCGCGGCCTCCTTCGCGGGCCAGCAGGACACGTACCTGAACGTCGTGGGGCCGGCGGAGGTCCTCCGGCACGTCAGCCGGTGCTGGGCCTCGCTGTTCACCGAGCGGGCCGTGACCTACCGGCTGCGCAACGGTGTCGACCACCGCGCGGTCCACATGGCCGTGGTCGTGCAGCGGATGGTCTTCCCGGACGCGGCCGGCGTCCTGTTCACCGCCGACCCGGTCACCTCCAACCGGGAGGTGGCCTCCGTGGAGGCGACCTTCGGCCTCGGCGAGGCCCTGGTCTCCGGCCTGGTCAACGCGGACTCCTACCGGGTGCGGGACGGCGGGGTCGTGGCCAGGGCGGTCGTGGCCAAGGAGCGCGCCGTGCACGCCTCACCGGGCGGCGGGACGCGGGAACGGGAGGTCGAGCCCGCGCGGCGGGAGCAGCCGGCGTTGACCGACGAGCAGGTCCTGCGGCTCGTGCGGCTCGGCCGACGGGTCGAGGCGCACCTCGGCCGTCCCCAGGACATCGAGTGGTGCCTGGTCGACGACGACTTCCTGTTCGTCCAGAGCCGGCCGATCACCACGCTGTTCCCCGTCCCCGAGGCCGGCGACCGGGAGAACCACGTCTACGTCTCCGTCGGGCACCAGCAGATGATGACCGACCCCATGAAGCCCCTGGGCCTCTCCGTGTGGCAGCTGACCACCCCCCAACCCATGGCCGAGGCCGGGGGGAGGCTGTTCGTCGACGTCACCCGGGTGCTGGCGTCGGCCACGAGCCGCGCCGGTTTCCTGGAGCTGGTGGGCAGGTCCGATCCGCTGATGTGGGACGCGCTGCGGACCGTCGTCGACCGCGAGGGCTTCCTCCCGGCGCTCCCGGACGACGCACCCGGCAAGCCGGTCCCCGGCGTCGCGCCGGCCACGATCGAGACCGACCCGGCCCTCGTCACCGAGCTGATCGGGATCGGCGAGGCTTCCGTGGCCGCGCTGGCGCGCGACATCCGGGGGAGGTCCGGGGTGGAGCTGCTCGATTTCATCCTCGCGGACTTCCAGGAGCTGAGGCGGGTCCTGTTCGACCCGCGCAGCCACCAGGTGATCATGGCGGCGATGCAGACGACGTGGTGGCTCAACGAGCGGCTGCGGGACTGGCTGGGCGAGAAGAACGCGGCCGACACGCTCACCCGGTCCGCCCCCCACAACGTCACGTCGGAGATGGGGCTGGCGCTCCTCGACGTCGCGGACGTGATCCGCCCGCACCCGGAGGTCGTCGCCTTCCTGCGCGACGTCGAGGACGAGGGCTTCCTGGACGAGCTGCCCCGGCTCGCGGGCGGGCGGGAGGCCCGGGACGCCATCCGGGCCTACCTCGACCGGTACGGGATGCGCTGCGTCGGCGAGATCGACATCACCAGGCCGCGGTGGGGCGAGCGCCCGACCGCGCTCCTGCCGGTGATCCTCGCCAACGTCGGGAACTTCGAGCACGGCGCCGGCGCGCGCCGCTTCGAGCAGGGGCGGCAGGAGGCGCGGCAGGAGGAGCGGGAACTGCTGGAGCGTCTGCGGACCCTGCCGGACGGGGCGCGGAAGGCCGAGGAGACGAAGGAGAAGATCGACCGCGTCCGGACGTTCATCGGGTACCGGGAGTACCCGAAGTACTTCATGGTCAGCCGCTACTCGGTGTACAAGCGGGCCCTGCTGGAGGAGGCCGGGCGCCTGGTGCGGGCCGGCGTGCTCGGTGAGCCGGAGGACGTCTTCCACCTGACCTTCGGGGAGTTCCACGAGGTCGTGCGCGCGAACCGGGTCGACGACGAACTTCTCCGCCGGCGCAAGGAGGAGTTCAGGTCCTACGCGGCGCTCACGCCACCCCGGGTGCTCACGTCGGAGGGCGAGGCCGTCACCGGGGCGTACCGGCGCGACGACCTGCCGGCCGGCGCGCTGGTCGGCCTGCCCGTCTCCGTCGGCACCGTCGAGGGCCGGGCCCGGGTCGTCCTGGACGTCGAGCGGGCCGACCTCGAACCGGGCGACATCCTGGTCACGGCGCACACGGACCCCAGCTGGTCGCCGCTGTTCGTCGCGGCCGCGGGCCTGGTGACGGAGGTAGGGGGGCTGATGACCCACGGCGCGGTGGTCGCGCGGGAGTACGGCCTGCCCGCCGTCGTCGGGGTGGAGGGCGCCACGCGCTCGATCCGGGACGGGCAGCGGATCCGCGTGAACGGGACGGACGGGTACGTCGAGATCCTCCCGTGACGGTGACGGTGACGGTGACGTCCCGGCCGGCGCCGTGGGGCACCGGCCGGGACGTCGTCTCACCGGGAGCCGCGGAAGGGGCCGGTGACCTCGTAGGTGATGCCACCGCCGCTGGAGCCGCTGGTGCCGCGCTGGGAGGAGAAGTACAGCCGGTTGCCCGCGGGGTTGAAGGCGACCCCGCACAGCTCGGAGGAGCCCTGGCCGGCGACGCGGGCGAACGGCGCCACGACGTCGTCCGGCGTGATGACGCAGATCTCCATGTTGCCGCCGTCCTCGGCGACGTACAGGTCACCGACCGGGGTGCCGGTGATGTTGTCCACGCCGGTCAGCGGCGGGGTGCCGGTGAGGTTGTCGTCGTAGGCGACGGCGATGGTGTTGTCGACCGCGTTGTAGGCCCAGACCCTGTTGTCGCCCTTGGTGGTGAAGAAGCAGGTGCCGTTGCGGTAGTAGCAGCCCTCACCGCCGTTGAAGACCTTCATGCCGGCGACCTGGCCGCGGGTGCGGGTGGGGCTGCCGTCGGGGTCGGGGACGGTGGCCCAGGACAGCGCGCCGCCGGTCTCCCTGAGCACCTGGAGGGTGCCGGAGGACAGGTTCCCCCAGGTGGTGGGGACGAAGCGGTAGAAGCCGCCGTTCGTCTCGTCCTCGGTCAGGTAGACCACCTTGCGGTCGGGGTCGCACGCGGCGGCTTCGTGCGTGAACCGGCCCATCGCGTCGTGGCGCACGGCGGGCTCGACCCCGAACGGGTCGGTCTCGAAGACGTAGCCGCGGTCGGTCTCCTCGCACGACAGCCAGGTGTGCCACGGCGTCGCGCCGCCGGCGCAGTTGCGGGTGGTGCCGGACAGGATGCCGTAGGCGCCGGTCACGGCCCCGGTGGCGGAGAACCTGATGGCGCTCGCGCCACCCGCACCGGTGCCCAGCTCGGCGTTGGAGACGTAGATCCAGCCGGTCCCGTCGGCGAAGCAGGCGCCGCCGTCCGGGGCGCCGTGCCAGGTGAAGCCCGTGCCGGGCACCACCCGTCCCGACCGGGCGATCACCCGGCTGGTGAAACCCCTGGGCAGCAGGATCCCGTTGGCGTCCGCGGCCTGCAACGCCCCGTACGGGCTGGGCCCGGTCCGCGCCGGGTACCCCACCGCCTCCGGCCACAGGGTGAACCCGAACGCGACCGACGTGCCCGCACCCACGACGGCCGTGCGCAGGAATGTGCGACGTTCCACGCTGTTCTCCTTCACCCGCAACGGTGTCGGTCCCCGTCGGCGGCACGGTTCCCGGTGGTCCGGGGATCGAGTGAAGCCGGCGCGGGTGAACGCGGCGGGCACCGGGGCGTGAACCCGAACGCAACGGTTGGCCAAGGTCGTCACGCGCCGGTCGTGCCGGGCATCATCGGCGGGAGCGGCGCCACCCGGAACGGAGAGGTCCCGATGTCCGAACCAGTCCACGAGGACACCACCGCGCGCGGTTCCGCGAGGACCCGGGAGGAGCGCCGGGTCCTCGCGAGCACCCTCGCCGGCACCACCGTCGAGTGGTACGACTTCTTCATCTACGCCCAGGCCGCGAGCCTGGTCTTCGCCCCGCTGTTCTTCACCCCGCTGGGCGAGGAGGCCGGCGGGCTCGCCGGGATCATCTCGCTGGCCACCATCGGCATCAGCTTCCTGTTCCGCCCGCTCGGCGCGGTCGTCGCCGGCCGGTTCGGCGACCGGCTCGGCCGCAAGAGGATGCTGGTCCTCACGCTGCTGCTGATGGGCGGGGCGACCGTGCTGATCGGCCTGCTGCCGACCTACGACCACATCGGGGTCGCGGCGCCGGTCCTGCTGGTGGTGCTGCGCATCGTGCAGGGCTTCTCGGCGGGCGGCGAGTGGGGCGGCGCGGCGCTGATGGCCGTCGAGCACGCGCCGAGGCACAAGCGCGGCCTGTTCGGCGCCTACCCGCAGGTCGGCGTCCCGCTCGGGCTGATCCTGGCCACCGGCGTGCTGTGGCTGATCAGCACGCTCACCACCGACGCCCAGTTCCTGTCCTGGGGCTGGCGCATCCCGTTCCTGTTCTCCCTCCTGCTGATCGTCTGCGGTTACGTCATCCGGCGGATCGTCGAGGAGAGCCCGGTCTTCCGGGAGATGCTGACGCGCCGGGAGCACTCGTCGACCCCGCTGCGCGACCTGTTCCGCTCGCACACCCGCAACGTGGTCCTGACCGCGCTGATCTTCGTGGCGCAGAACGCCGCCGGCTACCTGCTCATCGCCTACTTCATCGGCTACGGCACGTCCCTGGGCATGTCCCGCCCCAGCGTGCTGGCCGCCACGGTCGCGGGCGCCGCCGGGTGGCTGGTCTTCACCCTGTGGAGCGGCGGGCTGTCCGACCGGATCGGCCGCGTGCGCACCTTCCAGATCGGCTACGCGGCGCTGTTCGCGTGGATGATCCCCATGTTCCTGCTCATGCGGACCGCCGACCCCGTGCTGTTCGCGCTGGCGGTCGTCGTGCTGTCGTTCGGCCTGGGCCTGTCCTACGGGCCGATGTCGGCGCTCTACGCCGAGATGTTCCCGACCAGGGTCCGCTACTCCGGCGTCTCCATCGGCTACGCCCTGGGCGCCATCCTGGGCGGCGCGTTCGCCCCGACGATCGCGCAGGCGCTGGTGCGGTCGACCGGCACGGTCCTCTCGGTCGGCGTGTACGTCATGGCGCTGTCGGTGGTCTCGCTGGTGGCGGTGTCGCTGGTCCGCGAGACGCGGGGGGTGGACCTGTAGACCCCGGCCGGCAGGGGCCGGTCAGCCCAGGTCGGACAGGTCGAGGACGAAGCGGTGGCGGACGTCGTTGCGGTCGAGGCGGTCGAGGGCGTCCGCCACCCGGGCCGACGGGAGGACCTCGACGTCGGCCGTGATGCCGCGGGCGGCGCAGAAGTCGAGCATGGCGGCGGTGGCGGGGAGGCCACCGCTGCCCGCGGAGCTGAGCTTCTTGCGGCCGATGAGCAGGTCCATCGTCTCGACGGTGACGGTGCCGAGGTGACCGAGGTGGCTGAGCGTGCCGTCCACGGCGACCAGGCGCAGGTAGGGGCCGAGGTCGTGGGGGACGGGGATGGTGTCGATCAGCACGTCGAACCGGTCGCGTGCCGCGGCCATCCGGTCGGGGTCGGTGGAGACGACGAGGTCGTGGGCGCCCAGCCGGGCCGCCTCGGTCGCGCGGTCCGCCGACCGGCTGATGACCGAGACCTCGGCGCCGAGGGCCGCGGCGAACTTGACCGCGAGGTGGCCCAGCCCGCCCAGGCCGCTCACCGCGACGCGGGTGCCCGGTCCCACGCCGAGGGCGCGCAGCGGTTCCCACACGGTGATGCCGGCGCACATCAGGGGCGCCGCCGCGGCCGGGTCCAGCCCGGCCGGCAGGAGGTGGGCGAACCGGTCGCGCAGAACGTACTCGCGGGAGTACCCGCCCAGCGTCGTGGACCCGTCGTGGCGGTCGGCGCCGCCGTAGGTGAGGGTCGGGAACCCGCGGCAGAAGTTCTCCTGACCCGCCGCGCACGGGGCGCACGTGCCGCAGGAGTCGACGATGTTGCCGACGGCGACGGGGTCGCCGACGCGGAAGCGGGTCACGTCCGGGCCGGTGTCGGTCACCACGCCGGTGAACTCGTGGCCCGGCACGAGCGGCTCCTCGCCGCGGTGGGCGCGGATGGCGTGCAGGTCGCTGTGGCAGACGCCGCAGTGGTCCACGCGCACCGCGATGTCGTCGCGGCGGAGGTCGCGCCGGGGGATCGTCACCCGGTGCAGCCGGGTCGTGGGGCCGTGCGCCTGCCAGGCGGTGGTGGTCCTCATGGCACTCCTCAAACAGACTGTTCGGTCTGTTTGACCGTAGGCGAGCAGCCGCCGCAAAGCAAACCGACTGTTCTGTAGGTAGGCTTCGGCCGTGCCCGACGACCAGCAGTTGACGGCCCGCGGCGCGGCCACGCGCCGGCGCATCATCGACGTGGCCACCCGCGAGTTCGCCGAGCACGGCCTCGCCGGCGCCCGCATCGAACGCGTCGTGGCCTCGGCGCGCACCAACAAAGCCCAGCTCTACGCCTACTTCGGCAGCAAGGAGGGGCTGTTCGACGCCATCTTCTCCGGTTCCCTGGAGCGGATCGTCAACGTCGTCCCGATCGACGCCACCGACCTGGCGGACTGGGCCGTGCGCCTCTACGACGAGTACCTGCGGCGCCCCGACCTCATCCGGCTCGCCACCTGGGCCCGCCTGGAGCGGCGGCCCACCGGCCACCTCGTCGAGGACGCCGACCGCCTCGACGACGGCAAGCTGCGGGCCATCGCCGAGGCGCAGGCGGCGGGCCTGGTCCGCGCCGGCGACCCGTTCGACCTGATGGCCGTGGTCATCGCCATGTCGATGGCCTGGTCACCGGTCAGCAACGTCTACGCGGCCACCGCCGAGGAACCCGCCGCCACCCACGACCGCCGCCGGGCCCTGCTGCGCGACAGCGTCCGCCGCGCCGTGGCGCCCGACCCGACCCCCTGACGGCTCGGCGCACGCCGGGCCGGCACCCGCGCCGCCGGCGCGCTGCGCACCCGGCCTGACGACGCGCGAGGGGGGATCGCGGAGCCGGCCGCGTCCGGTCCGACCTCGGCGGCCGGCGCGGCGACCCGCACGGGCGGGTCGGCAGCCCGGACCCCACCGCCGACCGGGCCGGCCGCACCGCGTGGACCAGCCCGTACCCGGTGCGGGGGCGTCAACGGCACCGGCGACGACGCCGGTCGGTGGTCCTGCCGCGTCCCGCGCTACAGGCGCTGAGACCCCGTCCCGTCCGCGGTGCCGTGGCCGTCGCGCAGGGCGGTGCGCGAGGTGATCCCCAGCTTGCGCATCGCCCGGGACACGTGGTTGTCCACCGTGCGCTGCGACAGGAACAGCGCCTCGGCGATCTGGCGGTTGGTCAGCCCCGAACCGACGAGGGCGGCCACCTCGTGCTCGCGCGGCGACAGGACCTGTCCGTAACCGCGCCGGCCGCGCCGCGCGCTGCCCCGGTAACCGCGCAACGCCCGTTCGCACCGCCGCACGTCGCGCGGCAGGCCGAGCCCGGTGAAGCCGGTGATCGCCGAGGTGACGCGTTCCGCCGCCGCCTCGCGGTCGCCCGCCTGCGCGCAGTGGCGGGCCGACGCCTCGGCGGCCGCGGCGGCGGTGTGCGGGCGGGGCAGGGCGGCGAAGCGGTGCGCGGCCTCGTGGAACCGGCGCGCGGCCTCCTCGTGCTCGCCCCGCGCGGCGGCCAGTTCGCCGCGGCACAGGTCCAGCCCGGCCGCGGCGAGCGGCGCGTCCCGGCCGGCGATGCCCTCGGCGTACTCGGCGGTGACGGCGGCGGCGTCCGCGGCGCGGCGGGCCCGCAGGTGGGCGCGGACCAGGACGGGCGCCAGCTCGGCCGCCCACACCCAGTTGCCCTTGCGCCGGGACTTGGCCAGTGCGCGGTCGGCCTCGTGGCACGCCGCGGTCACCGCGCCCAGCACCAGGTGCGCCGCCGCCCGCCCGGCCATCGCCGAGGCCACCGCCGGCGCGTTGTCGGGCGCCGCGGCCAGCGCCGTGCCGAAGTGGCGGGCCGCCAGCGGCGCGTCGCCGCGGTCCAGCGCGAGCCTGCCCAGGGCCAGCCACCCGTCGACCGCGAGGAACGCCATGTCACCGGCCTGCTCGGTGAACCGGTGGACGTCGGCTTCGAGGCCGTCCCACCCGCCCGTGGCGGCGCGCAGCCGCAGCGCGGTGCCGTCGCTGAGCGCGGCCAGGTAGGGCACGTCGGAGTCGGCGGCCATGCGCGTGCCGCGGTCGAGGAACTCCCGGGCCCGGTCGTAGTGGCCGAGCCACGTCGCCGCGTCGGCGAGGTTGTGGTAGGTCCGGGTGAGCTGGCGGCGGACCCGCACCGAGGCGGCGTGCGCGGGCAGCGCGGCCACCGCGTCCCACGCGGCGGGGTCGGCGGTCTGGAGGAGGGTGGAGACGCGGTTCGCCCGCACGGCGGCCACCAGCTCCTCGTCACCGCTGTCGCCGATGACGCGCTCGGCCTCGCCCAGCCACCGCAGGTGCTCGGTCACGGGGCCGTCGCCGAAACCGGGCAGCGACAGCGCGGCCATGCCCCGGGCGGCCAGCGCGGGCCGGCGGCTCAGGTCGGGCACGGCCAGCTCGATCTCGGCGCGCCCCGCCGCGACCGAGCCGACCTGGTTGATCAGCAGGATGCCCAGGTTGAGCCGCGCCTCGCTGCGGGCCGTGCGGCTCATCGCCCGGTCGGCCACCACCGCGCGCAGGCACCGGACCGTGCCGTCGTGCACGATGCTCTGGAGGGCCAGCTTGCTCAACCGCACGGCGAACGCGTCCTTCGCGTCGCGCGGCAGCTCGGGGTCGCCCAGGGCGTCCTCCAGCAGCCGCAGCGCCAGGGCGGTGTCGCCGACCAGGGCGGCGTGCTCCACCGCGGCGGCCGTCGAGTGCACCCACGCGTCCAGCTCGCCGGCGCGGCGGTGGTGGTGGGCGAGGCGGACCAGCGGCGGGTCGGGCAGCGCGGCCAGCGCGGCGGCGGCCCTGGCGTGCGAGGCCCGGCGCAGGGGACCGGGCAGCGGCGCGTAGACCGCCTGCCGGGCCAGCGGGTGGCGCAGCGCGTAGCGGCCCGGTGACACCTCGTGCAGCAGCCCGGCGCTCAGCCCGCTGACCAGCGCCTCCGCCGCGTCGGTCGAGGGCAGCCCGGCCACCGCGGTGATCACGTCCTCGGTCTCCGGCGCGTCGAGCACGGCCGCCGCCCGCACCACGCGGGCGACCCCGGGGCCGGCCCGGTCCAGGCGGTCGGCGAGGGTGTCGCGCAGCAGCAGCGGCACGGGCACCCGGTCGCCCGAGCCCGGCCGCAGCGAGTCGAGGTCGGCGGTGCCCTCGCGGATCTCGCGCAGCACCTCCTCCACCGCGAACGGGATGCCGGCCGTGCGGCGGTGCAGCTCGACGGCGAAGTCCTCGGGCACCTCCGGCACGCGCAGCAGCCCCGCGGCCAGCTCGCGCACGTGCGCGGGCGCCAGCGGGGCCAGCCCCAGGACGTGGTCGGCCAACCGCGTCGGCGGCAGGCGGTCCTCCCGGCGGCAGGTCAGCACGAGCGGCACCTCGCGCGGCGGGTGGGCCAGGTAGCGCAGCAGGTCGTGGGTGCCCTCGTCCGCCCAGTGCACGTCCTCCAGCACCAGTACCGCCGGTCCGGCCACCACGAGCAGGTCGCGCACCGCCCGGAACAGCCGGTGCCGCTCGGTGCCGGCGTCGGCCCTGGGCAGCGGGTCGGGCAGCAGCGGCGCGAGCTCCGGCAGCAGCGGGTGCAGCGCACCGGTGATCGGCGGCAGCGCGGCGGCGAGCGGCACCTCGCGCAGGTGGCGCAGCGCGTCCACGACCGGCCCGTAGGGCAGGGGGGAGCGCAGCGGGTGGCAGCGCCCCAGCAGCACGGTCCGGCCCGCCGCGGCCGGGTGCCGGAGCAGCTCGCGCACCAGGCGCGTCTTGCCCACGCCCGCCTCGCCCTCGACCAGCACCACGGCGGGCGACCCGCGCACCGCCCGGACCAGCACGTCCAGCTCGGCGGCCCGGCCCACGAAGACGTCCGCGACGGGCGACGTCGTGTGGTGGGACATGCGAGCACCGTACCTCGCTCGGACGTGTCGTCACCACCACTCGCAGTAGTCACGGGTGGGCGTTTATTAGGTATACCCCCTCTTTGTCGCACGCATTGTCCGGGGAGGGGCGGGGGTGCATGTTCAGGTGGTCGCCGACCGCGGACCCCGACCGGGCCGAGTTGGCGGACCCCATCCCTGCACGACCGGCCACCAGGCCGGTTCCGGAGGAACCATGCACGTCACATCACGCTTCCTGGGCGTGGTCGCGGCGGCGGGCGTCACCGCCGCCCTCGTCACCGCCCCACCGGCCACCGCCCAGGTCTCGCCGGAGCTGCTCGCTCACCCGCCCGGCGCGACCGTGGTCACGGACCGTTACATCGTCGTCCTGGACGACACCACCGCCCGGACCGCGGTCCCCGACCTGGCGGCGCGCTACGCCGGGAAGGTCAACCGGATCTACGACTCGGCGCTGCGCGGGTTCTCGGTCGAGCTGGACGCCGGGCAGGCCGCCCGGCTGGCCCGGGACCCGGCCGTGCGCCACGTCGAACCGGTCGTCGTGGGCCGCGCCTCGGACACCCAGCAGAACCCGCCGTCCTGGGGCCTGGACCGGGTGGACCAGCGGTCCCTGCCGCTGAGCAACTCCTACACCTACAACACCACCGCCTCGAACGTCACCGCCTACGTCGTGGACAGCGGCATCCGGATGACCCACCAGTCGTTCGGCGGCCGGGCCGGGAGCGGCTACGACTTCGTCGACGACGACACCGACGCGAGCGACTGCCTCGGCCACGGCACGCACGTGGCCGGCACCATCGGCGGCTCGGCGCACGGCGTGGCCAAGGGCGTCAAGCTGGTGTCGGTGCGGGTGCTGGACTGCAACGACAGCGCCACCACCGAGGACACCCTGGCCGGGATCGACTGGGTCACCCGCAACGCGGTCAAGCCCGCCGTGGCCAACTTCAGCCTCTACTTCGGCAGTTCCGCGCCCAGCGTGGAGAACGCCCTCAAGAACTCCATCGCCTCCGGCGTGGTGTGGACGCTGTCGGGCAACAACCAGGGCACCGACGCCTGCCGGACCTCGCCCGCGAAGCTGCCTGAGGCCATCACCGTCGGCAACACCACCACGACCGACGCCCGCAGCTCCACCTCCAACTACGGCTCGTGCCTGGACATCTGGGCGCCCGGCACGAACATCGTCTCGGCGAGCCACCAGAACGACACCGGCACCCGCACCATGACCGGCACGTCCATGGCCGCGCCGCACGTCGCCGGGGCCGCCGCCCTGCACCTCGCGGGCAACCCCTCCGCGAGCGCCCAGCAGGTCCGCGACGCCCTGGTGGGGCAGGCCAGCGCGGTCACCATCGGCGACGCCGGGCCCGGCTCGCCGAACAGGCTGCTCAACACCCTCGGCGGCGGCACCACCCCGCCCCCGGTCTGCGGTCCCTTCACCAACCCCGCCGACGTCGCGATCCCCGACGCCGGCGCGGCCGTGACCAGCCCCCTGTCGGTCACGAACTGCCGGGGCAACGCGCCCGCCACGACGAAGGTCGACGTCGACATCCGCCACACCTGGCGCGGTGACCTCGTCGTCGACCTGGTGGCGCCCGACGGCACGGTCTACCCGCTCAAGCCCCGCAACGACAACGACAGCGCCGACAACGTCATCGCCACCTACACCGTCGACGCCTCCGCCGAACCCGCCAACGGCACGTGGCAGCTGCGGGCGCGGGACGTGGTCCGCAACGACACCGGCACCATCAACTCGTGGAGCCTGACCTTCTGATCCCCTCCCGCCCGACCTGATCCCCTCCCGCCCGACGGCGCGGCCCGGTCACCGCCGGCGCCGCGCCGCCGGACGGGGGGCGTTCACGCGGCCCGCCGGACCCGGGTGGCGCGCTCGGCCCGCCGGGCCGCCACGACCGCCAGGACCACCGCCAGGACGAACACCGCAGTCCCGGTCCAGACCATCCACGGCTGCACCGACATGGGCGCGCCGTGGTGCGCGCCGGGTGTGCGGCCACCGTCGCGACCGCTGACCACCACGGCGACCAGCACCCCGATCGCGGCGACGACCACGACCGGCGCCGCCACCCGCCGGCCCGCCACCAGGGCGCTCCCGGCCCGCCCGAGCCGTTCGCCCGGTCGTCCCGGCGCGAGCAACCGCGCCAGCAGCAGCACCGCGACCGGGAGCTGCAACAGCCACAGGGTGGTGCGGGGCCAGCCGTCGAACCAGACGTTCGTGCCGTACAGCAGGGTGTGCCAGGCGCTGAGGACGTAGACGACGAGAACGAACCGGTGCAGCGCCCGCCACGTCCGGGCGCCGGTGCGGGCGCGCAGGTAGTAGGCCAACCCCAGCGGGATGGCCAGGTAGAACGCCAGCAGCCCGAGCAGGACCGCGACCCGACCGGTGCCGGAGGGGTACCCGCCGGGCACGAACACCTCCACGAACGCGCTGCCGACCCGACCGGGCCAGCCCAGGCCGTACTCGTCGACCCGCACGAGTTCGGCGAAGAACCAGGCCGCGTGGGCGAACATCAGCCCGATCGTGGTCAGGCTCGTGGCGCGGTGCCACCGCTCGACACCGGCCGGTGACACGCTCGTCCACCTCGGCCGGGCGCCGGAGCGGACGAGCCCGAGCACCGTGGTCAGCCACGCCCACAGCAGCGCCGTCCAGCCGAACGCCTGGCACAGCCAGTACATCAGGTAGGTGTCGGCGTCGGCGAGGAACGGCATCACCGCGACGGTCGCCGACGTCCCGGACCGCACCCGCGCGTACAGCCACGCGAAGATCAAGGCGGTGATCACCAGCGCGGCCGCCGCGTCGACCGCGGCGGTCCTCAGGTCCGCCCGCAACCCCGGCCGACGTCGAGCGCCGTCGACCGCCACCCTCGCGGGGACCACCACGCCACCACCTCCACGACCGGGACGGCGCGCCGGTGCGCCCCCCTCGGTCGAGCAGTCGGTGGTGGGGCCCGGGAAGTTCCCGTCACCGACTGCCTCGACCGCGCCGGGAACCCGCCCGAACGGCCGTCAGCGGCCGTCAGCGGCCCGGCGTCGCGGCCCTGAGCAGGCGCAACTGCCCGATCTCGGTCACGTTCTTCATCAGCTCGGCGTTCACCCACGCCGCGGTGTGCCCGACCGTGCGGTCCGGCCACGGGAAGGTGGACGGCGCGGACAGGTCCAGGGTCGGCAGCAGCTCCACCCACTCGTCGCGCAGGCCGCGCAGCCACTCCACCACCCGGTCCGGACCGGGCCAGGTGATCTCCACCCGGTCGCGCGGGGTGCGCTCCCGCGCGTGGTCGATCGCGACCGACCACCACCAGCCCAGGTGCCAGGAGACCCAGGCGATGGTGGGCACGGGCACCGGGTCGGGCTCGGTCTCGGCCCAGTCCGGCACCCCGTCCCGGACCGTCCACACCGAGCCGGCCGGTTCCCACAGGTGGTCCTCGGGCACCAGCCGTTCCAGGTGGTACTCGAACAGGGCCCAGGTCAGGTCGAACTGCCAGCGGAGCAGGTCGTGGTCGGACATGCGGTGGATTGTGCCCGGCCGCGCGGCGATCCCACACGCAATCGGAGTCAGCCGCCGGTCGGCAGCGCCTCGTCCGGGCGGTCGAGGGGGAGGCTGAGCGACAACCCGGACGTCGAGGTCGCGGTCAGGGTCGACGACTCGACCGCCAGCTCCCCGAACGGGTTGGACTCGGACAGGTAGCAGACCCAGACCAGCGAGCGGTCCTCGGCCAGCCGGGCGAAGAAGCCCTCCGAGCCGTGCGAGCCCTCGCCGGCGCACGCGTAGCCGCCGGGAACGCTGATCTCCCTGGTGATGTCGATCGAGGTCAGCCACTCGGGGTCCTCGGCCAGCAGCTCGCCCAGGTCGAACTCCTCGACGAGGCGCAGCCCCGCACCCGCGACCTCGACCGCGTACGAGCGGCCGTCGGCGAAGTAGAGGCCGTCCTCGATGGGCAGGCGCGCCGCCGACCAGAGGGTGGTGATCTCGCTCATCCGCGTCTCCTCCGCCGTCCTCCGCCGCAGCCCGGGGGCAGGGAGGCCGGTCGTTCGCTCAATCCGGTGTTGGGGACCGGCTCGCCGTTGAGCCTGTTGCGCGGGTCGCGGAAGCGTTCCTGGAACTTCTCGGCCCACGTCTTGCCGGTCGTCGAGTCGGGGTGCGGGGCGTTGGGGTCGACCCGCTGGACACCGACCGGCACGCCCGCCTCCCGCGCGGCGTCGAGGCGGCGGTTGTCGTAGCTGACCAGCTGCCCGTCGATCTCCATGACGTGCACCGGCGACCGGTCCCAGTCCCACTGGCCGTTGCGCATCGCGTCCGCGTACTCGTTCTGGGTGATGCTGCGCTGGGAGAAGTTGATGTCGTGGGGATCGAGGAACTCGATGTCCCTGGTCTCGGTGAGGCCGAGCGCGTCACTCCACCCGGTGGGGTTGTGCACGTACCCGTGCGGCGACGGCCCGCCGAACAGCCCCAGCGGGTCGGGGCTGGTGTAGCGGGCGGCGAGCGGGTCGTAGTAGCGCAGGTAGTTGTAGTGCAGCCCGGTTTCGGCGTCGTGGTACTGGCCGGGGAACCGCAGCGGCGTGTCCGCGGTGCCGGTGCGGGCACCCGCGGGCAGGCCCCACAGCGTCGACTCCCGCCGCCAGGCGGGCACCCCGCGTTCGTCGACCAGTTCCGTGGGCGTGCCGACGATGTCGGTGACGATGGCGTAGAACTGCCGGTCGACCCACTCCTGGCCGACGCGCGACCGCTCGGTCTGGGTGAGCGGCCGGAAGCTGTCCGGGGCGAACTCCCAGGTCGTGCCGTGCCCGGCGGAGTGGGTCTGCTCGGCGAGGACCGAGCCGTCCCAGGCGAAGTCGACCCGCTCGGCCACCGATCCGTCGGGCGCGAGGCGCAGCTTGGCGATGCGGCGGCCCAGCGGGTCGTACCGGTAGGACCACCGCGTGCCGTCCGGCGTGGTCACCGCGACGAGGCGGTCATCGGCGTCCCACCGGTAGTGCCACGTGTCGGGCTTGCGGGACAACCGCTTGCGCTGCCGCAGCACGACGCGGCCCTGCGCGTCGTGCTCGTAGCGCGCGTCGCCCGAGGTGCGCACCAGGGTGCCCTCGTGCGTGGAGTCGGGCGTGGTGACGTTGCCCGCCGCGTCGTAGGCGTACCGCTCCCGCCACCCCGGTCCCTCGACGCCGGTGACCCGCCCGAGGGGGTCGACGCGGTAGCCGCGCGACGGGCCGGCCGAGTCGTGGACCGCGGTGAGGTTGTCGTCCGCCTGGTACTCGTACCGGCGGTGCGCCACCTCGTGGCCGCCGGCGAGCAGCACCTGCCCGGTCAACCGGTGGTTGGTGTCCCACGCCTGGGCGAGGACCAGGTCGCCCGTCGACCGGCTGACCTCGTGGCCCGCCGCGTCGTGGTCGAACGCCACGACCCGGCTGCCCGCGGTGAGCCGGGTCGGCCGGGAGTTCCCGTCGTACTCCCAGGAGGTGGTGGCGCCGGTCGGGGTCCGCCTGCGCACGCGCCGGCCGACCGCGTCGTACGCCGAGGCGACGGTGCGCCCGTTGACCGTCTCGGCCAGCACCTGGCCCAGCGGGTCCCGGGTGTAGGACAGCTCCGCGTCGTCGTTGCGGGCGCGGGTGATCCGGCCGAGCTCGTCGTACTCGACGGTGGTCACCGCGTCGCCGCACCGCCGCTCGACGATGTTGCCCAGGGCGTCGCGGGTGAACGTGGCCGTCTGCCCCGCACCGTTGACCCGTTCGACGAGCCTGCCCGCCGCGTCGTGCCGGTAGGTCAGCACGCGGCCGTTGAAGTCGGTCTCCCGGACCAGGTTGCCCACCGCGTCGTACTCGTAGCGCCAGACCAGGCCCTGGGCGGTGGTGACCGAGGTCAGCCGCAGGGTGCGGTCGTAGCCGAACTCGAACCGGCTCCCGTCGGGGCGGATCTCGACCGAGGGCAGGTTGAAGTGCGTGGTGGCGACCCTGCGCACCCGGCCGAGGGGGTCGACGTGCTCGACCTCGTTGCCCTCGGCGTCGTAGCGCCACCACTCGGTGGCCCCGTCGGGACGGGTGCGGGCCAGCGGTCTGCCCTCGACGGTCCAGGCGTACTCGGTGCGCCCGCCGAGCGGGTCGACCACCGCGGCGGCGCGGCCGAACGCGTCGCGGACGTACCGGGTCGTCGCGCCCGTGGCGTCGGTGACCGCGACCGGGATGCCCGCGTCGTCGGTCTCGATGCGCCGCACCGCGCCGAGGGCGTCGGTGACCGCGCGCCGGTGACCGCGGTCGTCGTAGGCGTAGCTGGTGACCGCCCCCGCCGGGTCGGTCTCGGCCAGCAGGTTGCCGCGCTCGTCGAAGACCTGCCGCCACACCCCGCCGTCGGGGGCGACGAACGTGGTGACCAGGCCGTGCTCGTCGTACCCGGCGATGGCCTGGGTGCCGTCGGGCCGGGTGGTGGTGGTCAGGTTGCCCGCCTCGTCGTAGGCGAAGCGGGTGGTGTGCCCGAGCTCGTCCGTGCGGGCGACCAACCGGTTGAACTCGTCCCACTCCTGGGTGACGGTGTGGCCCAGGGGGTCGGTCCTGGCGGTCAGGCGTCGCCGGTCGTCGAACCGGTACGTCGTGGTCGCCCCGAGCGCGTCGGTGAACCTGGTCGTGCCCTCCTCGTACTCGAACGCGCCGTCGAGGAACCCGCCCGAGCCCTCGTTGCCGACGCACCGGCCGCGCGCGTCGTAGTGGTAGCGGTACCACTCGCCGTTGCGGTCGGTCCACTGCGTGATGCGGCCCGCGTGGTCGTAGTCGAACCGCATCGGCCTGCCGGAGGAGTTGACCACCTCGGTGAGCTCGTCGCCGTCGTAGCGGAACCCGGCGACCACGACGTCGGCGCCGCGCAGCCGCAGCTCGGTCACCAGGCCCCGGTCGCTGCGCACGTCGACGTGGTAACCGCCGCTGTGCCGCACCGCGGTGACCGTGCCCGCGGCGTCGCGGTCGAACTCGATCCGGTTGTCGTTGCGGTCCGTCACCGCCGCCAGCGCGCCGTCCGCGCCGAACCACAGCGTGCGGCCGGTGCCGCGCCGGGTGATCGCGTAGCCGTCGCCGACGCGCGACAGCGGCCACCGGGCTCCCACCTCGGGCAGCACGGGCTGCCCGGCGGGCTCCGGGTAGACCAGCACCACGCCGTCCTCGGCCAGGAACAGCACACCGCGCGCGTCGAACTCCAGCCGCTGGTCCAGCGTGGACGCCCAGGACGGCCCGAACGAGCGGCCCGCGCGGTAGGACGAGACGTGGGTCCGGCCCAGCACCAGCGGCAGCACGCCCGGCAGGTCGAGGTCGGTGTGGGCGAGGACCATCTCGCCGCTGACGACGTCGATCGGGTCGTTCTCGCAGACCCGGTCCGGCTCGGGCGTCCTGGTGTCGTTCGGGTCCGCGGGCCGGTGGGGGCTCGTGTCGGGGGAGGTCCCGCTCGGGGACGTCGTCCCGGAGGGCGAGGTGGTGCCCGAGGGGGACGTGCCGTCGGGGGTGGTGCCGGAGGGCGTGGTGGGTGCGTCGGCGTCGCGGATCGTCGGGACGTCGGTCCTGGGGGTGCCCGGGGCGCCGGAGGGGGTGGTGGTGCCGGGTGCGCCGGGTGTGTCGGTCTTGCGGCCGAGTGTGCCGAGCTTCCGCATGATCTCGCCGAGTTTGTCGAGGACCTGGCGGATGCGGGGGGTGACGTTGCCGATGGTCTTGACCAGCTTGCGGACCAGGTCGGAGATGCGGTTGCAGACGCGGGCGATGGTGGAGGTGGCCTGGGCGACGATGAGCGGGGTGGCCAGGCCGAGGGTGGCGACGGCTTCGAGGGCCCAGGTGATGAGTTTGCCGACGACCTCGGCGACGAGGTCGCGGATGATCTCGCGGACGGCGGCGACGACCTCGCCCATGACCATGACGCCGACGCCGATGCCCTCGGCGAGGGTCGCGGCGCCGGCGATGGCGTCGGCGGTCTGGGCGGCGTGCCCGCGGTAGTTGTCGGCGGCGGCGCCCTGCCAGCCGGGTGCGTCCTGCTGCCCCAGTTCGGCGGCGATGCGGCCGACCTCGCCGGCGACGTTGCCCCAGGTCTCGCTGAAGGAGCGGATCACCGGCGGGTCCCCGGCGAACCAGTCCAGGGCCTCCTTGAGCGGCTGGACGTGCTCGATCAGCCACCCGACGCCGTAGGAGGCGACGGTGCCGACGGGGTCGATCACCATCGACAGCACTTCCAGCCCGACGCCGACGCCGCCGAGTCCGGCCTCGACCCAGCTGCCGTCGGAGATGCCCTGGGCCAGGCCCTGCGCCGACTCGGCGATGCCGATACCGGTCAGCGCGGTGGTGTCGCTCTGCGGCGCGGCGACCAGCGGGTTGCTCACCGGTGCAACCCGTCCATGCGCGCCGACTCGTCGGTCTCGCGCTGGTCGTAGGCGCGGGAGGTGTCACGCAGGCCCGCCGCGTTGTCGGCCACCGTCTCCGCCGCCTTGACCAGGGCCTCCACGCCCATGTCCTCGAAGGGCTGCAACAGCATCGCGAACGGTTGGCACACCACGCCGTAGGCGGAGTCGTTCATCGCCACCGTTCGCGCCGCGTCCGCCGCCGCGCGCAACCGCTCCGACAACCCCTCCACCCGTCCCGCCAACGCGCCGATCTCACCCGTCAGGGCCTGGTAACCGCCGGTCATCACATCACCCCAGGTAGCTCTCGCCGCTGAAATCACCGTCGTCGTTCCCACGCGGGCGACGCGGCGGTCCTGGCGGCGGAGACTCCGGCTCGACCGGCGGGAAGTTGCGCTCCGCGGTGGCCACGATGTGCCGCCCCGACTCGGTCCCGCCCACGGTCTGGTCCACGATCCGCGCCAACTCCGCCGGGTAGGCGGCCTGCGCCGCGCGCATCGCCTCCATCACCGCCGCCGCGACCTGCTCCGGTCGCAACCGCGACACGCCCTCGGTCATGACCACCGCGCTCGGGATCCCGTTCGAACCGACGGTCACGCTCACCGCCCCGCCCGCCGCCGAGCGGGTGATCGAGATCCGCTCGACCTCCTGCCGCATCGCCTCGTACCGCGCCGCCTTCTCCTGCGCGTTGCGCTCCCAGTCGTCCACCAGGCGCTGCACGTTCGTCAACGGATCGGTCATCGGTTCCCCCTCCGGTGACGGTCAAGACCGCGCCACGCTACTGCGACTGGGACGACCGCGGAGGTGAGTACGTTCCCAAGATGACCGGTTCGGGCGAACCGCTTGACCCGAACCGCCGCACCCGCCGCGCACGGCGCCGGGATCGCCAACGCCCGCCCGTCCCGTGGCGGCCACCGGTCGGAGAGGCGACCGGCGACGTGTTCGAGCCCTCGATCTGTTAACGCTAACAGGATCGACTCCCAGGTGAGGGGGAGAAGCTGCGGAGGCTTGCCTTGGCTCTTGACATGATCGTGTCCTGTGTCACACACTGGCTTCGCATCCTATGTTAACGCAAACATCGTCGGTTCCCGAGCGGCGCGCCCCTCCACCGAGGAGATCGACACCGGTCCGGTCCGACCCTCCCACCCCTGCCACCGGGAGCGCGCAATGCTGTCAGCACACCGCGGGAGGCGGCTCCTGCCGCTCGTCGCCGCCCTCCTCACCGCCCTGTCCCTGACCACGGCGGTCCAGCCCCGGGCCGAGGCCGCGCCCGGTCCGTCGTTCACCAACCCGGTCGTGCCCGCGCCCAACAGCGCGGACCCGACGCTGGTGCAGCACAACGGCAACTACTACTACGTCGCCACGACGTGGAGCTCCGACATCCTGATGCGCCGGTCCTCCACGATCGCCGGCCTGCGCGGCGCGCCCGAGACGCGGATCTTCACCGCGACCCAGAACGAGGGCTGCTGCACCATGTGGGCCCCGCACCTGGAGCAGGTCAACAACCGCTGGTACGTCTACTACTCGGTGGAACCCCGCTCCGGTTACGGTCAGCGCCGCACCCACGTGCTGGAGAGCGCCGCCAACGACCCGGCGGGCCCCTACACCTACCGCGGTGTGCTCGACCTGGTGCCCGGCAACGGCTGGGCCATCGACGGCGCGGTGCTCAAGCTCAACGGCGCCCTGTACTTCCACTACTCGGCCTTCCACGCCGACGGGCTCCAGTCGATCTACATCGCGCCGATGAGCTCCCCGACCGCGGTGTCCGCCCACGGCACCCGGATCTCGGCGCCGACCCTGGCCTGGGAGCGGCAGGGCCAGCCGGTCAACGAGGGCTCGTTCGCCCTCCAGCGCAACGGCCGCACGTTCCTGACCTACTCGGCCAGCTACTGCGGCACCGCGGACTACAAGCTGGGCACGCTGGAGTACCGCGGCGGCGACCCGCTGGCGGTCTCGTCCTGGTACAAGTTCCCGAACCCGATCTTCCAGCGCAACGACGCCAACGGCGTGTTCGGTCCCGGCCACCACTCGTTCTTCACCTCGCCGGACGGCACGGAGACCTGGATCGCCTACCACGCCAACTCCTCGGCCTCGCAGGGCTGCGGCACCACCCGCACCACCCGCGTGCAGAAGATCTCGTGGAACGCCGACGGCACGCCCAACCTCGGTGTCCCGGTCCCCACCTCGACCGTCCTGCCGGGCCCCTCGGGCGAGAGCGGCGGGTCGACCACGCGGGTGCGCGTCCGCAACCAGCACAGCGGCCTCTGCCTGGACGACTACGAGTTCGGCACCGCGCCCGGCGCGGAGGTCCGGCAGTGGACGTGCAACGGGGCCACCGTGCAGGACTGGTACCTGGCCCCGACCGGCGACGGCTACCACACCCTGACCAACGGCCACAGCGGTCTGTGCCTGGACAACAAGGACTGGGGCACCGCGGCCGGTTCGGTCGTGCAGCAGTGGACCTGCAACGGACTGGCCGTGCAGCAGTGGCGGCTGACCACCACCAGCGGCACCACCACCCTGGTCAACCGGTACAGCGGTCTCTGCCTGGACGACTACGACTTCGCCACCGAACCCGGCGCCGAGGTCCGGCAGTGGACCTGCACCGGGCAGGCCAACCAGCGGTGGCTGGTCGGCTGACCGCCGGGGACGCGGTGGCCCACGTCCGCGACGCGCTCTCCCTCGCCCGCCTGCGCGGGGCCCGGCTGTACCGGGCCGACATCAGCGGGGACGCGCTGACCGCGGTGGCCGGCCGGTTCCGGCGGTGAACCCGCGCTGGGACCGGGCTCCCCCGGGGCGGCGCGGTGCCCCGGGTCGTGCGTCCGTTCTGGTAGGACGTCGTAGGACCCCTCCCGGCACGAGACACCACGGAGACGCCATGACAACCCCGCCGAGTGACCCCACCACCGCGCCCGGCCGCCCGCCCGTCGTCGACCGGGCGACCTGGCAGGCCGCCCGGGACGAGCTCCTGGTCCGCGAGAAGGCCCACACCCGCGAGGGCGACGCCATCGCCGCCGCCCGCCGCCGGCTGCCGGTGGTGGAGTTCGACGCGACCACCGAGGTCGTCGGACCCGACGGTCCCGTCCCGTTCCTGGACCTGTTCCGGGGCCGGGACGAACTCGTGGTCTACAAGCACATGTGGCACGACGGCGCGCCGCACCAGGGGCAGTGCGAGGGCTGCACCGTCAACGCCTGGCACCTGAGGGACACCGCCTACGCCCAGGCCCGCGGTGTCTCCTTCGCCGTCCTGACCACGGGTCGGTGGGAGGAGGTGGCGCCCTACGTCGAGTTCATGGGCTACGCGCAGCCCTGGTACTCGGTGCGCGACGTGGCGGAGCCGGTCGGCGGCGACATGGGGTTCATCACCTGCTTCCTGCGCGACGGCGACCGCGCGTTCCTCACCTACTCCACGACGGGTCGCGGCAACGAGGCGGCCGCCGGCACCTTCGGCCTGCTCGACATGACGCCCCGCGGTCGCGGCGAGGCGTGGGAGGACAACCCCGAGGGGTGGCCGGAGGGGCGCCACTCGTGCTGGTACTGGCGCTCGGACGTGGACGGGAACCCCACCTGGGGCCCGACCAGCCGCCCCGTGCCGCAGTGGACCCGCCCCGGCGCGACCCCCGTGGAGACGCTGGGACGGCACGGCCACCACTGACCGGTCACCCCTGCCCGCTCACCTGTGCCCGCTCATCCCTGCCCGGCGCGGTGCTCCGCCAACCAGACCTCGGCGTACGCGACGGCCTCGGCCAGCGGGAACAACCGCGTGCCCGCCGCACCCACCCGGCCGTGGTGGACCGGCCGCTCCCCGACGAACGCCGCGCCCAGCTCCGCGAAGTCGTCGCCGTCGACGGCGACGTCGCGGACGGTCGTCCAGACCCGACCGCGCGGTGTCGTGATCGCGAAGGAGTTGTCGGCCCTCGGCGGGGCAGGGAGGCGGTACTCGGCCAGGTGGAACGCGGTGCAGGAGTCGAAGCCGACGCCCAGCAGCAGGACCCGCGCGCCCAGCGCTTCCAGCCGCGCGAGCGGACTGCGCTCACCGAGTTGGCTGTCCAGGGCGTGGTCCGCCACCACCTCGGCGGCGCGCGGCCCGATCGCGGCGAACGAGGTCTGCGGGTGGGCGCTGCGCAGCGCCCCCGGCCAGGTCCGCACCACCTCGGGGACCACGCCCATGCCGCTCGACGGGGTCGTGCGCGGGTCGTAGGGCGGCATCGAGGCGCGGATGTCGGCCCACCACGACTCGGGCACGGGCGGGTTCCGCCACCGCGCCGGGTCGGAGTTGTCGCCGCACTGCGTGGGCACCACCAGCGTCCCGTCCGGGCCCAGGACGCCGAGCAACGCCGACACGACGGCCCCGGCCCCGCCACAGACCCAGCCGAGCGAACTCAACGAGGAGTGCACGAGGACGGTGTCACCGGCGCGCAGGCCCGCCTCGCCGAGTTGGGCGGCGAGGGAGTCCCGCGTGCACAGGGGGCCGGTGGGCGGTTTCGGCACCGCCGCAGGATAGGGACCGCCACATCCGAGCCAGCCACCCGAGCTACCCGAGCCACCCGCGTTGGACACCGAGCCACCGAGCCACCGAGCCACCTGCGTCGGCCGGCCCCGCCAGGCCACCCCGAGTCCGGTTCGGACACCGGCCATCGGTGACCCAGGCGCGAGCCGAACGCCGCGGCCGTAGAGCCGCGGCGTCCGGTCGTGCTCCCGGTGCGTCAGTTCGGGCAGGCGTAGTTGCTGCCGTTGCCCGGCAGCAGGTCGTCGCGGACCCAGCCCCGCCTGTTGGTGGTGGCGTTCCGCAGGTAGGTCCACGTGGCGCCGTCGTTCCCGAGCGTCCAGCAGTGGTAGTCCAGCTGGTGGGAGGGCTCGATGGTGCCGACCACAGTGCAGGACGTCGACGAGCCGGTGCGGATGCGCGCACCGGAGGTGCCGCCCGTGATCGCCGAGATCGGGTCCGAGTTCGGCGGCACCACCGAGCTGTTGCAGGCGTAGTGCCGGGTCGCCACGTCGTCGCCCCCGGTCGTCCCCGCTTGCGCCGGAGCCGCGAGCAGCACCGCCGGCAGCGCCATTCCCGCGACCGCCGCCGCCAGCCTCAACGTTCCCCTCATGTTCTCCCCCTCTTTCGGTCTTCCTGTCGGTGTTTCCCCAGGCAGAAGCGACTGTCCTCCCGACGGGTGAACTTCACAAGAGTGTTGCGCCAGAGCGAAAAAGTCCGGTCATCATGTCCCCAGGGGACTTCAACCAGGGGGGAAACACCTTGCTGCGCATCCATTTCACGATCGACGACCTCGTGCGCACGACCGTCGCGCCGACCGCCGACCCGCTGTGGGAGGTGGTGCTCGCCGGCGACCGCTTGCGCGACCACGTTCAGCCACGGGTATTCCACGACTGGGTGAACGCGGTGCGGAAGCGGCTCGACCGCCGCGACCCGGCGCCGCGCCTGCTGCACGTGCTGGCGCCGGTGTCGGACCTGCTCACGCCGGCGGAGTCGGCCGACGGGCTGGAGGCGGGGCTGGCGGCGCTGCGCGCGACGCCGCCGCACCGGCTGGCGGCGGAGCTGGGGCGCCTGGGACCGCTGCCGGCGTGGGTCGACCCGCTGCTGGGCGGGCCGAGGGGCCCGGCCGTGCTCGCGGACGTGGTGCGGCACCTGCACTCGGTGCTCGTCGAACCGCACGCCGAGGTGGTCCGGGAGAGCGTCAACGCCGACCGCGCCCGCCGCGCCCGCGACCTCGTGGACGCCGGCGTGCCGGGCCTGCTCGCGGGTCTGCGCCCGCACGCCCGGTGGGACGGCTCCGTGCTGGAGGTCGACTCCCCGCACGACCGGGACCTGCACCCGCGCGGCCGGGGGCTGCGCCTGGTGCCCTCGTACTTCGCTCGCCGGCCGGGCACGCTCGCCGACCCCGACCTGCCGCCGGTGCTCGTGTACCCCATCTCGGACGCCGACCGGTGGACCGGAGCCGCGCCGGGCGGGCTGGACGAGCTGCTCGGCCCGACCCGCAGCGCCGTGCTGGAGTGCGCCCGCACCGGCGCGGGCACCACCGAGCTGGCCCGCCGCGTCGGCACGTCGCCCGCGTCGGTGAGCCGGCACACCGGGGTGCTGCGCGGCGCCGGCCTGCTCCGGACGACCAGGCACGGCACGCGGACCGTGCACTCGCTGACCACGCTGGGGGAGGCCCTGGTGACCGGACGCGTGCCGGCGTCCGGGCGGTGAGCGCGGTGGCGGTGGACCGCGGTCGGGCGCCACCGCCGCGCAACGCCGCGCGGTCAGGGCCACGCGCACCCCGGGTCGACCACCGCGCGTGCCCCGCCGCCACCTGCGGCGAAGACCGGTCCGGGGGCGCCCGCGGCGACAGGCTGTTCCGCCGCAGCCCCGCCGCCTGCGCGTACCCGGCCGCCCGCCCGCCACCTGCCCGGCGACATGGCGCGGGCCGCCGACGAGGTGGTCCGGTAGGCGGGCTCCGCCGCCGCTGGTCGTGGGGAGCGGTCGCGGGACCGGATGGCCGGCCCGCTCTCCGCCGAACGGCTCATCCCCGTGGGGCGGGCCCGGTGTCGGTCGTGCTCCAGGCCTGGCCGGTTCTGCCGGAGGCGGCCGCCGCCTTCCGTTGTCGTGGTCGCATCAGTGCAGGTCAGCTCCCGAACGGGGGAGGTCGTTGCCCAGGTCGGTGTAGTGGTCGCGAGCTTGCCCAAAGTTTCGTTGAAGTTTCGCTGAGTGACGTATACGCTACTGCTTGTTTCTGGGAGCGCTCCCATATCGATCACCGCCGCTCAATCACTCCAAGAGTGGAGGCTCAACCATGCGTATGCGCAGTACCTCCGGGTCCGCCAACCGTCGGCGGGGCATCATCGCGTTGGTCATCGGCATGCTGGCCACCATGTTCGTCTGGACCCCGACGGCCTCGGCGCACGGCACGATCGTCGGCCCCGCCACCCGTGCCTACCAGTGTTGGCAGAGTTGGGGCAGCCAGCACACGAACCCGGCCATGCAGCAGCAGGACCCCATGTGCTACCAGGCGTTCCAGTCCAACGCCGACACCATGTGGAACTGGATGAGCGCGCTGCGGGACGGGCTCGGCGGCAACTTCCAGGGCGCGACCCCCAACGGGCAGCTCTGCAGCAACAACCTCTCGCGCAACAGTGCCCTGAACAACCCCGGCAAGTGGCGGACCACCAGCGTCGGCAGCAGCTTCCAGATGCACCTGTACGACCAGGCCAGCCACGGTGCCGACTACTTCCGGGTCTACGTCAGCAAGAACAGCTACGACCCCAGCACCCAGCGGCTCGGGTGGGGCGACCTCGACCTGGTCACCACGACCGGCCGCTACGCCCCGGCGAAGGACATCAAGTTCAACGTCCAGACCAACGGCTCCTACCGGGGTCACCACGTCGTGTTCACCATCTGGCAGGCTTCGCACCTGGACCAGGCTTACATGTGGTGCAGTGACGTGAACTTCGGCTGACCAGCCGGCTGAACCGAAGAACTGTGCAGTGCCCAGCCCGGCGCCGGCGGTATCGGCGTCGGGCCGGGCTTTCTCCACCGGTGACATCCCCGGGGTGCTCTTGACGCCCGCCGAGGGCGCCGGTCCCCGACACCGAACACGCCGTGGACGACCGGCGACGGGTCGGTCTCAGCCGTACCGTTCGACGAGTGCGTTGCCGATCGAGGCCAGGTGGTCCCGCACACCCGCGGGGCCGGTCACCTCCAGCCACTCGACCAGCCCGGCGAGCTCGCCGGCGAGGGCGTACTCGTTGTAGCCGCGGATCACGACCTCGACGCGGCCGTCGGTCGTGGGACCCCCGATCTCGAGCCGGTCGCCGAGCACCATCCGGAGCCGGGCCGTCCCGTCGGGTGCGCAGGTCGCCTGGATCTCCAGGGGCGTCCGCCTGCGGTCGACCTCGTCGGCGATCTCGCGCCAGCTCTCGGCGAGGTCGAAGTCGTCGGGTCGGCGCACGGGGTCGCCGGTCGGGTCGGCGGACGACACGCGGTCGACCCGGAAGGTCCGCCGGCCGGCGTCGGTGTCGCAGACGAGGTACCACGACGGGCCCTTGGCGACGATGCCCAGCGGGTGGACGGTCCTCCCGGTCTCGGCGCCGTTGCCGTCGACGTAGCCGAGCCGCACCTGGACGCCGCGGATCACCGCGTCCTGGAGCTCGTCGAGGAAGCGGGGCGGCGGCCGGTGCCGGACCCGGTCCGACCCCCACCGTTGCGGGTCCACGACCAACGACGACGCCGCCGCCTCGGCCTGCGCCCGGAAGGGCTCCGGCAGGGCGCGGACGAGCTTGCGCAGCGCCGCTTTCACGGCCGGCGCCGCGGCCGAGGCCGGGCCGGCGACCAGGAACAGGGCGCGGGCCTCACCCGCGGTCAACCCGGACAGGTCGGTGCGGGCGCCGCCCACGAGGCGCCAGCCGCCGCCCCGGCCCTGGATGGAGTACACGGGCACCCCGGCCACGGCCAGGGCGTCGAAGTCGCGGCGGGCGGTGCGCTCGGACACCTCCAGCTCCCGGGCGACCTCCGCCGCGGTCAGCTGCTCGCGCTGTTGCAGCAGCAGGAGGACGGCCATCAGCCGGTCGGCTCGCACACCGGCAACACTCCCACGGGAAACCGGTCACGGGGTGACCTGTTTCGGTCGGCACGATGGCGACCCGACCGCACCGGCCGCCGGCTGCGCCGACGCCGACGAACCACAGGGAGAAACGCGATGTCCGATCCGACCGACTTCCCCGAACCCACCACGGTTTCCGTCAACGGTGTGGAGCTGGAGGTCTTCGAAGCGGGCCGGGAGAACGCGAAGCCCATCGTGCTCTGCCACGGCTGGCCGGAGCACGCCTTCTCCTGGCGCCACCAGGTGCCGGCCCTGGCCGCGGCGGGCTACCACGTCATCGTCCCGAACCAGCGGGGCTACGGCAACTCGTCCCGCCCGGCCGAGGTGACGGCCTACGACATCGAGCACCTGTCGGGTGACCTCGTCGCACTCCTCGACCACCACGGCTACGAGGACGCCACCTTCGTCGGCCACGACTGGGGCGCGTTCGTCGTCTGGGGCCTGGCCCTGCTGCACCCGGACCGGGTGAACGGCGTGGTGGCGCTGAGCCTGCCCTACCAGGAGCGCGGAGAGGTGCCCTGGATCGACTCCATGGAGGCCGTGCTCGGCCCCGACTCCTACTTCGTCCACTTCAACCGGCAGCCGGGCGTCGCGGACGCCGTGCTCGACGAGCACACGGCCCAGTTCCTGCGCAACACGTTCCGGAAGGACGAGCCCCCGAAACCTCCTCGGCCGGGTATGGCGATGATCGACCTCGCCACGGCGGAGGCACCCCTCGGCGAGCCCGTCATGAGCGAGGACGAACTGGCCGTCTTCGTCTCCGCCTTCGCCTCGACGGGCTTCACCAGCAGCATCAACTGGTACCGGAACCTCGACCGCAACTGGCGCCTGCTGGCCGACGTGGACCCGGTCGTCCGGCAGCCCGCACTCATGATCTACGGCGACCGCGACACGATCCCGAGGTCCGAACGCCTGGCGGAGTTCGTGCCCGACGTGGAGGTGACCGGTCTGGACTGCGGTCACTGGATCCAGCAGGAGAAGCCGGACGAGACGAACCGGGCGATCCTGACGTGGCTGGACCAGCGGGCCGCCGCCCGCCCGGCGGCCCGCTGAACGCGCCTCAGGCCCGCGAGTCCCACCAGTCGAGCACCCGCGTCCCGGACAGGGTGAGCCACTTCGACGGCTCACCCGCCGGCACGTCGACCTCGAACCACACCCGGCCGGGGTGGCGGCGGGCCTGGAGCCAGGTGCCGTCCGGCTGCCTCGCGGCGCGCACGAGCCCGATCGCGTCGGCCATGCGCGGGTCGGGGGGAGTGCCGTCGAGCAGCGCGGCCTCGCGGAAGTAGTCGGCCGCGTTGAGCACGCTGTAGAACCAGCGGAACGGGTAGGAGAAGCGGTCCACCCACGGCGCGACCGGCTCGCCCGTGGACAGGCGGCGGAAGAGGCCGCGCCGCAGCAGGTACTCCTCACCGGCGCGGCGGGCGGCGCGGGTGGCGTCCGTGCCGCCGGTCGCGACCTCGTGGGCGAGCAACCCCTTGAGCGAGTTGAGGGTCGAGTGGAACGAGGAGCGCGTCGAGCCCTCGACCCACTCGCAGTTCCAGCCCCCGTCGGGCAGCCGGTGCTCCACGAACCAGTCGACGACGCCGGCGACGTCGGCCCCGAGCCACACCCCGTTCGCGACGGTCCACGCGTTGATGCAGCAGTCGACCTCGCCGCCCCAGTACGGCAGGTCGTCGTACTCCCAGCGGCTGTTCTCGGCGAGCAGTTCGACCGTGCGGCGCCTGCGCAGGACCTCGGCGTCCACACCCCACTCGCGCAACGCGTTCAGCGCCCAGGTCGTCGCCGTCCACGGCTGGCCCGCGCCTTCCACCGCTTCGGGGCCGTTGAAGTCGAAGCCGGCGGGGAAGAACGCGCCGCCCGCCCACTGGCCGTCCGGGTCCTGGAGTGCGAGCAGGCGGGCGCCGAAGCCCTCGGTGGCGACCCTCGCCCGCGTCGCCCCCCACACCTCCGGTGGCTCGCCGAGGAGGTCGCGCTCCACCTGCCAGCGCAGAGCCGGGTCGGAGTCGAGCAGCCAGGTGGTCGAGGCCGTGGTCACCATGGGGGGCGACGGTAGTCGACCGGTTCCCGGGCGGTGGTCGGAAGGCCCTCGGCCGGTGGTGCGGTCCGGCTACCATGACCGGGTGGTCGAGGGCGAAGGCGTCACCGCCAGGCAGGCGTCGTTCGGGGGCAGGGGAGCGCGGCTGCTGCTCCGCTGGTGCGCCGTGTCGTGCTGGCTCGTGGTCCCGATCCCCGCGGTCGTGCTGTTCACCACCGACGTGCCGTGGTGGGCGGGCGTGCCCATCCAGGCGTTGGTGCTGCTGCTCATCCTGCCGATCGGGATCGCGCTGTGGTTCGACGCGGACCAGCACCGGGAGGACACCGGGCGGTTGCTGCGCGCCGGCCGCCCGGCGGTGGCGGAGGTGGTCGAGCTGGAGCTGGTCGACCCCGGCGACGGCAGCGCGGACACCGCCGTGCTGCGCCTGCGCATCAGCGGCGACGACGTGCCCCCGTTCGAGGCGACCTACCGCGGCTCCGCCGACCCGGAATTCCGACCCGGCGCGCTGCTCCACGCGACCGTCGACCCGGCCGACAACCTGTTCGTCCTGAGGAACCTCCACCGGTCCTGACGCAGACGGCTGAGGCGGCACACGCGTGTGCCCGAGCCGTCGGCTCGGGCACACGCGAGCGGTTCGGAAGTGGAGGTCATCCCGCGTAGTGCACGTCCGGCCACGGTGGGGTGGTCATGCCGTTGCCGATGTGGAAGGAGGGGTGTGGGGGTTGGTTGTAGGCGGTGTTCTGCCAGGCGATGGCGACGCGGTACTGGGTGTCGTGCATGAGGGTGGGGATGCGTCGGTCGGTGGGGGTGGGGGTGGAGTAGATGCGCAGGCCGGTGTTGTCGGACTTGCGCCAGACGACTTCTTCGCGCCAGTCGCCGAGGAGGTCGGCGGAGAGGGCGGGGGTGGCTTTGGTGCCGTTGTTGGAGGCGACGCCGGAGCCGGTGAGCAGGCGGGTGTCGCCGCCGGTGCCGTATTTGTCGATGCGGGTCTGGTCGAGCAGTTCGCGGGTGGGGTCGCCGTCCCACCAGATCAGGAAGTTCGCCGACGAGGGCTTGCGGCCGATGCCGGTGCCGCGGGTGTTGCGCAGTTGGCTGTCGGCGTTGGACCAGGATTCCGCGCCGGGGCTGCCGGGGTGGATGTCGCCGGAGACGCCGCGGCCGTTGTCGCTGCCCGAGGCGGTGGTCCAGAGGCGTTGGCCGGTGCGGGCGTCGGCGAACCAGGAGCCGGGCTGGTTGCTGCTCTCGGAGACTTTGAAGTATTCGAGGCCGGGGCGGGTGGGGTCGAGGTCGCCGACGTGGCCGGCGTCGCCGTGGCCGAGGCCGGTGGTCCACAGGCCGCGGCCGTTGTCGTCGATGGTGGCCGCGCCGTAGACGATCTCGTCCCGGCCGTCCTGGTCGACGTCGGCGACGCTGAGGGAGTGGTTGCCCTGGCCGGCGTAGCCGGAGTTGCCCGAGGCATTGGAGTCGAACGTCCACCTCTTGGTCAGCGCGCCGTTGCGGAAGTCCCACGCCGCGACCACCGCGCGGGTGTAGTAGCCCCGCGCCATGACCAGGCTGGGGCGGGCGCCGTCGAGGTAGGCGGTGCCGGCGAGGAAGCGGTCCACCCGGTTGCCGTAGCTGTCGCCCCAGGAGGAGACGGTGCCGCGGGGCGGGTCGTAGTTCACCGTGGACACCGCCGCGCCGGTCCGGCCGTCGAACATGGTCAGGAACTCGGGACCGGTGAGGATGTAGCCGCCGGAGTTGCGGTGGTCGGCGCCCGCGTTGCCGATCACCGTGCCCCGGCCGTCGCGGGTGCCGTCGGCGGTCTTCATCGCCACCTCGGCCCGGCCGTCGCCGTCGTAGTCGTAGACCTGGAACTGCGTGTAGTGCGCACCCGCCCGGATGTTGCGACCCAAATCGATCCGCCACAACCGGGTGCCGTCCAGCCGGTAGGCGTCGACGAACACGTTGCCGGTCACACCCGACTGCGAGTTGTCCTTGGCGTTGTCCGGGTCCCACTTGAGCACGAACTCGTAGTCGCCGTCACCGTCCAGATCCCCCACGCTCGCGTCGTTCGCGCCGTACCCGCTGCCCGGCGACGAGATCGGCACATCCCGATAACCCGAACCGAACGACAGGGAGGCGGGCGACGCCGGCTGCTCGACCCCGCCCACCACCGCGCGCACCGTGTACGACGCATCCGCCGCCGCACCACCGTCCAGGAAATTGGTCGAGGCGGTGACCGGACTGCCGTTGAGCTTCGTGCCACCCCGGTAGACGTTGAACCCCACGCTCTGCGGATCACCCGCCAACAACCGCCAACTCACCAGGTTCCCACCACCCGACCGCACACTCACCACACCACGATCCAACCGCTCCACCTGCCTGCGACCCGTCGGATCACCAGGAGCGGGACCCGGACCCGGGTCCGACGTGGTCGTCGTCGTGGTCGTCGTCGTAGTGGTGGTGGTCGTGGTCGTCGGGGCCACACCACCCGTGCACACCGTCCCGTTGAGCGCGAACGACGCCGGCGTACCCACCTCGCTGCCGCTCATCGTGCCGTTGAACCCGAACGACGCCGTACCACCGGTACCGATCACCCGGTTGTAGTCCACATTGGACGCGGTCACACCCGCACCCGAAGCGGCGAACACCGCGTTCCAACCCTGGCCGTACCGCTCCGAACCCGGAAACGCCCACGCCAGGCTCCACCCGTCCACCGGATCACCCAGGTTGGTGATCGTGACACCGGCGGAAAACCCACCCTGCCACCTGTTCTGCACCACGTAATCGACCCCACAGCCAGGAGCGGCCGACGCCACTCCCGCCACCGCGAGTCCGCCGGTCAGTGCGCTGATCGCCGCAGCGGCGACCGCCATCCGTGTGCGCGAGGTTATGAGCACCGTTGCTCCATTCGCTCTGCTCTTTCTGGGAGCGCTCCCAGAAAGAGCTGGACGTGTCCGTTCGACAGCGTGGTCGTTCACGCCCGTCGTCCTCGACGGTGAAACGATTCACTTCCTCCCGGCAGCGATCTGGAAAGCGCTATCCAGAAGGCGGTCACCCTGGGTCGGGCTGCTTGCGCGGCCTTGGTCGTCATCGGGATTCGCTTGGCACCCAACCTGTTCAGGCACCCGGGATGTCGAGGTAGACCGTACGAACGCGGTCGACCCGGTGTCAACCGCCTGTTCGATAAAGTTTCGCCACCCGTCTCGGCTGATCGAGCGACGTGGTCCCGCAGGACGGGCCCGCTCATCCGTCTGGTCGAGAAGCAGCAGGGCTGAATGGCTCCAGTGCACTGCTACCTCACTCTGGGAGCGTTACCAGACCGTTCATCGACGTGAACCCGGCGCTCACGACTCGGCAAGCGCTTTCCCACCTGTCCGGGACGGCTGCTCGCGCAACACCCGGATCTTCCGCCGGACCCGCCACAGCGCGATGACGGTGCCGAGGAACAGCGCCAGGGCCCCCAGCGCGGTCCAGGGCACGGCCCACACGGACGCGTCGGCGGTCGCGGGTTCCACCGCGCCGCCCAGGGACTGCGCCGCCGAGGCCACGGGCTCGGCCCGGACCCGCACGTCGAGCGGACCGAGCGGCCAGACGCCGGCGACGGTCAGGGTGAGCGTCACGGCGTTGCCCGGCAGCAGTTCCGGCAGCACCTCGCCGGTGGTCGAGCGCTCACCGAGGCCGAACGGCCCGCTCACCGCCGCCGAGGGGCGCAGGGCCAGGCGCAGGTTGCCCTCGTTGACGATCGTGCAGGTGACGTCCACCTCCCCGGTCCCGGCGGGGTTGGGGGTGCCCCGGTAGGTGGGGGTCACCGAGTCGACGCGCACGGAGGCGGTGATGGGCCCGGCCACCCGGACGTAGAGCCTGCTGCCCACCCGGCGCTCCACCTCGACCGGGGTGTTCCCGCCGGAGGTCAGCGCGGCGACGAGGCCGCCGACGTGGTCGCCGGGCTCGGCGTCGGCGGGGACGGTGACGCTGAAGGGCACCACCACGGTGTCGCGGGCGGGGACGACGACCTGCGGCGAGGAGAGGGTGACCCAGTCCCCGACGACGGCGGACGCCTCGTCGCGCGCCAGCAGGTCGAACCCGCCGGTACCGGTGTTGACCGCGTCGCCGGCGTACAGGTCCAGGGTGAGGTCGCGCTCCCCGAGGTTGCGCACGGCCAGGTGGTCGTCGTAGCGCATCCCCGGTTCCACGACGTGGTCGAACCGGGCCCGGCCGTCGGGTCCGGACGCGGAGGCCGGGGCGACCGACCAGGTCTGCCGGTCGGCGGGCTGTGCCGCTGCGGGGAGCACCGGCAGCAGCGCGGCGACGGCGGCGAAGGAGGCGGCGCGGGACAGGACCGCCACGGCCAACGGGGTTCTCACGGGTGCTCCAGGAGGGGTGGTGCGGGTCCGCTCCTCGGAGCGGACCCGCACCGGGGGTGGGTCAGATGGCGGTGAGGATGAGCATGGCCCGGTAGGTGCCCGGCGCCAGGTCGGCGGGGGCCTCCAGACCCAGCTCGGCGCCCAGCTGGGCGGTGCCGCGCCCGGCGCCGGCCGGGGCGGTGCCCAGCTGCGACCAGGTGGCCAGGCCGTTGCCCGCGGTGAAGCCGGGGTCGACCCGCGGGCCGGCGGTCACGGTCTGGTTCGCCGTGGCGGACAGCACGGTGGGGGTCCAGCCGAGGTACCTGCCGCCGAGCTGCTGCCCGTCGACCGTGGTGAAGGCCCGCACCCGGCCCGAGGCGTTCCAGCCCGGGTTGTCGGCCCTGGTGTCGGTGACGGTGATCGGCTTGAGCGCGCCGGCGGCGGTGTAGCGGTCGGCGGCCGGGTTGAGCGTGAGCGCGCCCAGGTCCACCTCGCGGTTCTCCGGCGCGACGCTGATCGCCAGCACGCCCTCCTGCGCGCTCAGCGTCGTGGTGATGGTCGGGCCGTTGACCGGGTCGTTGCCGTGGTCGTCCACGTCGACGACGACCGGCGCGGACTCCGCGATCACCTGGTGGTCGTGGTTGTAGAGCGCGGCCTTGATCTCGCGGTTGTCGTCGGCGGTGCGGACGACGAACCCGTACCTGCCGGTGTAGGCGTCGGGCACGAACGACCAGTCGGTCTCACCCGCGGCGCGGGTGAACCAGTGGTAGTGCTCCTCGTCGGTCTGCGGGGTCTGCACCGCGGTCAGGGTCGCGACGCCGCCGGCGTGGTAGTGCGCGGCCAGCCCGGTGATGGTGAGCTGCGTGGCGGGCGTGCCGGGGTCGGGCCCGGGGTCCTGCGGCAGCTCCTCGCCGACGAAGAACGTGTAGGTGACGGGCTGGAGCTGCGCGGGCGTGCCGCCGGGCGGCGTGACCGCGGCGCGCACGGTCACCCGGTACTCGCCCTGCTCGGTGAAGCCCCAGTTGACGTGCTCGTGGTCGGCCGCGCTGGTGAACGACCTCGGCCCGCCGTCGGCGGAGGCGAGGAAGACGTTCGGGCCGTCCTCGCCGTTCTGCCACAGCGCGAACGCGCCGGGGCCCTGCACCGAGTCGAGGTCGTAGGTCACCGACGTGCCCTCGGCCACGGCGGAGCTGTGGCCGAAGCCGCCGAACACCTGGCCCGCCTGGGAGGTCTGGGGCAGCAGGTAGTAGGTCTCGCCCTGCGCCTTCCACCCGGGCAGGCCGGCGACGGTCGCGCTGACCGTGCGCGAGGCCACCGACGGCTTCGCCTGGATCACCAGGTCGGCGGGGGAGACGTTGCCGGCGGCGGTGTGCGCCACCAGCACGGGCGCGGAGTCCACGACGTCGACGTAGAACACGTCCACGTGACCCTCGGACACGACCTGCTTGTCGGCGTACGCGGCTTCGGCGTGGGCGGTGCCGGTGAGGGAGCCCAGGGTGAGCCCCAGGGCGGTGACCGAGGCCAGGGCGGCGGTGTGCCGCCGGGCCCGGCGTCCGGTTCTGCGGTCTTGCACTGCGTTCACGTTGTTCCTCGGTTCTGGCCGCGCTGAGGGCGCGGCACGGTGGGGACGGCGGGAGGGAGGGACCCCCTCCCCGGGGGATCAGGGACGTCGACGGGCCGCCGCCAGGGTGGACAGGCTGGTGAGCAGGAAGCCCAGGGGGATCAGGAGGGCGGCGGCGACACCGAGGCCGACGAGGACCTCGCCCCCCAGGCCGGTGTCGGCCAGGTTCCGCGGGTCGAGCGCGCATTCCCGCCCGCTCGCGGTGCGACCGACCCGGTCGACCACCCGGGCCTCGGGCCTGGCCGCGGCGGGGTCGCCGGGACCGACGTGGAAGGCGAGGGTGCTCCTGGCGGTCAGGGGTCGTCCGTCCGCGCTGCCGGAGAAGGTGAAGGTCACCGAGTAGCTGCCGGGCGCGGTGAAGGCCCACACGCCGTGCACGTGGACGCCGGAGCGGCCGACCGGGACCGCGGTGGACCGGGGGAAGCCCTCGACGGTGCCGAAGTAGCGGTCGCCGACCCCGCCGAACGGGTCCTGCCCGTAGACGGCGAGCCGCCCCGGGCCCTCGACGCCCTCCAGTGTCATGGTGACGTCCCCGGTGATGGTCCCCGGCACGGACGGGTGCTGGGTGTTCCAGCCGATCCACGGGATGCCGGAGCGCTGGGTCAGCGGCATCGCCCACACCGGACCGCCGCCCAGGAAGTCGTGGTCCGAGCCCGCCGGCGGGGTGGTGCGCGCGGTGTCGGTCAGGTGGAACACGTACCCGGCGGGGTCGCGCCACTCGGGGGAGCCGTCGCGGTCGTCCTTGACGCGGGCGGTGAGCGCGCCGCCCTCGACGACCGGCCCGTAGTCGAAGTGGCCGTCGGTGACGACCTCCACCTCACCGGCCGGCGCGGTCCGGGTGACCTCGGTGGCGACGCAGGGTTCGGTGGTGGCGGTCGCCGGGGCGGGAGTGCCCGGGGCGGGGGCGGTCGTCGGCGCGGTCGTCGGCCCGGTGGTGGACGGCCCGGTGGTGGACGGTGGTGTGCTCGGCGGAGTGGTGGTCGACGGTGTGGCGGGATCGACCCGGAGGGGCACGGCCCGCGCGGCGGCCACGGCGACGCCCGTCGCGTCCACCAGGTCGAACCCGAGTTCGGCGCCGTCGAGGTCGGGGGTGGCCGCGGTGGTCAGGACGTGCCCGGTCCCGCGCGGCGTGGTGACCCCGCCCTGCCTGGTCCACCAGGAGGTGGTGTGGTCGGGGCGCTCGGGGGCGACCAGCGCCGTGGCGGTGATGGTGTCGCCGGCCGCGTAGCGGTCGCGGACGCCGACCACGGTGGTGCCGGGCGGCGCGCGCGGGTTCGCGACCGCGGGTGACTCGGAGGCCGCGACCAGGTCGTGGACCTCGGGCACGAAGCGGGCGGTGTGGGCGAGGGCGTCGGGGTCGTCGGGGACCGGGAGCACGGCCACCCCGCCGTCCAGCGCCGCGTGGCCGACGACCTCGTCCCGGTCGGCGTGGTGGCGGTGGAACTCGACCCGGCCGGTCGGGACGCCGCCGTCGAGGTGCGCCGGTCCGCCGGAGACGCGGGCGGTGAGCCGGAGCCCCCCGGCGTCCTCCGCCACGTCGAGCGCGGTCCCGGTCGGGGCGGCGGCGAGCGGGCCGACCGCGACGACGTACCGGACGGGGGCGGAGGCCAGCGGCGTGCCCGACGCGGTGGTGGCGGTCGCGGCGAACTCCAGCTCGTACACGCCGGGCGCGGTGAACGCCCAGTTGGCGTGCGCGTGCGCGGGCACCGCCACGCGCGCCGTCCGCAGGCCGGGGTCGCGCGAGCTCCACACCCTCTCGGGGCCGTCGACGCCGGCGAGGTAGACCTCGACCCGGCCCGGTCCGCGCGCGTCGCGCAGGGTGATGTCCACCGCGTCCCCGGCCACCGCGCCCCGGGGGATCGCCTCGGTGTTCCAGCCCGCCCACAGCACCCCGGGCCGGAACGCCTGCGGGACGACGTGGACCGGCGTGCCCGCCGGGACGCCGAGGAAGTCGTAGGCGGGGGAGCCCGGCGCCGGCCGCAGCGCGGCGTCCGTGACGTTCACCGTCGTGCGCGCCGGGTCGAACCGGGTTGCCTCACCGTCCACATCGGACCGACCGGTGACGACCAGGCCGCCCGCGCCGAGGGACACCGACACGAGGTCGGCGTGCCCGGTGGCGAGCAGCTGCCGCGGCGGCGGGACCGGCGCGGGCCCGGCGTCCGCCAGGGCCGGGACCGGCGTCCCGGCGGCGACGCAGGCCGCGGCCAGGAGGGTGGCCGCGGCCCGGCAGAGGCGCGCCGACCGGGGCGCGCCTGGTCGATCCACAGTGGACTGCGCTGGTCGCGGTCGCACGTCTCCCCTTCCGCCGGACTGGACGCGCCCACCGTAGCTGGAACGATAACCGTTTTCAATAAAGTGCGGTGCGTGATCGGCTCGTCACGCCCGCCGCGAGAGGCCCGCCGTGAGGAGCGACTCGAATACCGGCGGCTGGTTGAAAATGATTTTCGTTCGTATTAGGTTCGCCGTGCCCCGCCGATCGGCGTCGGGCGTCTGGAGGTCGGAGAAACCATGCGAGTGCGTGCGCCCTCGCGCGTCGCCGCGGCCCTGTGCGCCGTCCTGTCCACCGCTTCGTGCACCTCCGCGACGGGAGGCGCGGACGACGGGCTGTCCGTGGTCACGACCACCGGGATCCTCGCCGACCTGGTGCGCAACGTCGGCGGGGAGCGGGTCCGGGTGGACTCGCTCGTCCCGCCGGGTGGCGACCCGCACTCCTACGAACCCACGCCCGCCGACGCGAAGAAGGTCGCCGCGGCGGACGTGACGTTCACCAACCACCTGCTGCTGGAGGAGCAGCGGCTCATCAGGGCCGTCGACGCCAACGCCCGGGAGGGCACCCCGAACGTCTCGCTGGCCGAGGCGTCGGAGACGTACGGCGCGAACGTGATCCCGCTGGTGGAGGACGTCGGGCTGGACGTGCTGTGGCTGGGCCTGCGGGTCCGCGGTGACGGGGAGCGGCTCGGCGCCACGCGCACCTCGGAGGTCCGGCTCACCGCCACGGCCGTCGAGGGGCCCGGGGAACTGGTGGCCTACCTGACCGAGTCGCTGGGCAGGCCCGTGACGTACTTCGACTCCGGCGACGGCCTGACCGACGCGGACACCGCCACCCTGCCGCCCGCCGCGCACACGCACCTCAACTGGGCGTTCACCGCGCCGGGCACCTACCGGCTGGCGTTGCGCGCCTCGCTGCTCAACACCGGGGGCGATCCGGTCCCGCTGGGGGAGGGCACGTTCACCTTCGCGGTGGGCGTCGACCCGGGCGGCGTCGGGGGCACCGTGCTGGCCGAGGGGCACACGGACCTGACCGTCGACCTGGACACCGGGCAGCTGTACACGGTCAACGACCGCGACGGCGGCACCACCCAGGACGTCGTGCCCGCCGCCGAGGCGGTCATCGAGGTGCCCGACAAGGCCGTCACCACCGTGCCCGACGACCCGAGGTTCGCGTTCCTCGGCGCGGCCGGCGCTCCGGTGCACCAGCTGCCGCAGGCGGTGCTGGGCAAGCACGTGCACGGCGAGATCGACCCGCACCTGTGGCAGGACGTGCGCAACGCCCGCGCCTACGTGGAGCTGATCCGCGACACGCTGCGCACCGCCGACCCCGGCGGCGCGGCGGACTACGACCGCAACACCCGCGACTACACCGCCCGGCTCGACGAGCTCGACGCCCACGTCCGCGCCACCGTCGCGGCGCTGCCCCGGCAGCGCCGCAACCTGATCACCACCCACGACGCGTTCGGCTACTTCGCCGACGCCTACGAGATGGACGTGGCCGGGTTCGTGGTGCCCAACCCCGCGCAGGAACCCAGCGTCGAGGACGTGCGCAGGCTGACCGGGACCATCCGCGACCTGGGGGTGCCCGCCGTGTTCACGGAGCCCAACCTCGCCCGGCGCGCCTCGGTGCTCACCCAGGTCGCCCGGGACCAGGGGGTCCGGGTGTGCCTGCTCTACGGGGACTCCCTCGACGAGCGCGCCCGCGGCTACGTGGACATGATGCGGCACAACGCGGAGGAGGTCGCCCGGTGCCTCGCCTGATCCCGACCCTGGTCCCGGCCCTGCTCATGGCCCTGCTCGCGGCCCTCGCCGCCGTCCTGCCCGCCCCGCCGGTCGCGCACGCCGCCGAGCCCGCCGCCGAGCCCGTCGTCATCGCCGACGGCCACGTGGACCTCGGTCCGCGCCTGGTCGACGGGAACTGGGTGCTCCGGCTGCGCGACGACACCGAGGGGGAACCGGTCTGGCGGGACCCCGCCGACGTGGTGCTCCAGGTCGTGGACGCGGCGGGGAACACCGTCCCCGACGACCCCGCCTACGCCTTCCTCGGCGCGCCGGGCAGCGCCATCTGGGTGCTGCCGCAGGTGCAGGCCCCGGGCGTGGTGTGGCCCGGGTGGAACACCCAGGACCCCGGCGTCGTCGACACCGCCGGGCGCGGCGTGGACTGGCGCCTGCACGGCGTGCGCGGGCCGGGCCGCTTCGAGCTGTTCCTCAACGGCGACTTCGGCGCCCCGGTGACCCTCTTCAGCAGCGAGCGGCCCTACCCGCAGGAGACCGCGGTCGAGCCGGGCACCCACGCGCACGGCAACTGGGTGTTCACCGCGCCCGGCGCCTACCTGCTGGACGTGGAGATGGCCGCGGCGGACGGGCGCGCCGACCGCGCGACGCTGAGGGTGCACGTCGGACCGGGTGACCCGGTGGCGGCGTTCGCCGAGGTCGAGCGTCGGGCGACCACGCCGCCGACCACGGCGGCGCGACCGGCCGACGGGACCGCCGAGGACCCCCCGGGACCGCCGTGGGGCCTGCTCGCGACGGCCGCCGCGCTGGTGGCGGGCGTGCTCGCCTCGCTGCTCGCCGTCCGGTCCCGCCGACGCGCGAGGAGGAACGGCGATGACTGACCCGGTGCTCGACATCAGGGGCGCGACCGTGCACCTCGGCGGCCGCGAGGTGCTGTCCGACGTGGACTTCCGGCTGCGGCGGGGCGAGCTGGTCGGCCTGATCGGGCCCAACGGCGCGGGCAAGACGACCCTGCTGCGCACCGCCCTGGGCCTGGTGCCGCTCCACCGGGGCTCGGTCGCCCTCGGCGACCGCACGCCCCGCCAGGCGCAGGGCTCGCTGGGCTACGTGCCGCAGCGCCACGAGTTCGCGTGGGACTTCCCGATCACGGTCGAGGGCGCCGTGGCCACCGGCCGCACCCACCTGACCGGTCCGCTGCGCCGCCGCACCGCCCGCGACCGCGAGGCCGTGGCCGGCGCCCTGGACCGCGTCGGCCTGGCGGAACTGCGCACCAGGCCGGTCGGCGAGCTGTCGGGCGGCCAGCGGCAACGGGTCCTGGTCGCCAGGGCGCTGGCCCTGCGGCCGGAGGTGCTGCTGCTCGACGAGCCCTTCACCGGCATCGACGCGCCCACCCAGGAGCTGCTGGGCGCGTTGCTGGCCGGACTGCGCGACGAGGGCGTGGCGGTGCTGATGACCACCCACGACCTCGCCGCCGCCACCGCGCTGTGCGACCGGCTGTGCCTGCTCAACCGCACCGTCGTGGCCGACGGCGCGCCGGCCGCGCTGGCCGACACCGACATCTGGTTGCGGACCTTCGGCCTGGACCGGGCCGATCAGCTGCTCAAGGCCCGGGGGGTGACCGGGTGACGGCCCTGGAGTTCCTGACCGCGCCGTGGGAGTACGACTTCTGGCGCCGGGCGCTGCTGGTGGCGCTGCTGTCGGGCGTGGTGTGCGGGGTGATCGGCAGCCACGTGGTGCTGCGCGGCATGGCGTTCATCGGCGACGCCGTGGCGCACTCGGTGTTCCCCGGCATCGCGGTCGCCTTCGTGCTCGGCCTCGACCTCGTGCTGGGCGGCGCGGTGGCCGGGGTGGTCACCGCGCTGCTGATCGCCGTGTTCGCCCAGAACCGCAGGCTCAAGGAGGACTCGGTCATCGGGATCTTCTTCGCCGCCGCGTTCGGGCTGGGCATCGTCGTCCTCAGCACCGCTCCCGGCTACGGCGGGTCGCTGGAGTCGTTCCTGTTCGGCTCGATCCTGGGCATCAGCGACGCGGACGTGCTCTCGGTGGCGGTGGTCGGCGCGCTGCTGCTGGTGGGCACGGGCCTGCTCAACAGCCGGTTCACCGCCACGACGCTGGACCGCGAGCAGGCCCGCGCGGTCGGCCTGCCGGTGTTCTGGCTCGACCTGGCCCTGCACGTGATGGTGACCCTGGCGATCGTCATCTCGTTGCAGGCCGTGGGCAACATCCTGGTGCTGGCCCTGCTGGTCACCCCCGCCGCGGCGGCCCGGCTGCTCACCGACCGCCTCGGCGCGATGGTGCTGCTCGCCCCGCTGATCGGCGCGGGCGGCAGCGTGGTGGGCCTCTACCTGTCCTACGCCTTCGACCTGGCCGCCGGCGGTCTGATCGTGCTCACCCTCACCGCGGTGTTCCTGCTGTGCTGGTTCTTCGCGCCCCGCCACGGCCTGCTCACGCGAGCCCGCCGCACCGCCGTCCCGGTGGGGGAGCGGCCGTGATCCCGTGAGGGCGGACGAGGGGGTGGGGCCCGGGGTGCCGGGCCCCACCCCCTCGTTCAGCGCTCCGCCCGGTGGCGGGGGAGCGGGAGGTGGTGCTCGTGCGCCTCGGGGTCGTCCCACGGCGGGAGCGGGTCGTCCATCCGCCGCCACGCGGCGGGTCCGGCGGCCAGCTCGGCGTCGGTGAGCAGGGCCGGGTCGAGGCGGCGGCGGGGCTCGTCGGGGTCCAGGCCGACACCGATGAAGACCAGCTCCTGGCGGGCGGTGGGGCCGTCGAGCAGCTCGCCGGGCTCGATGGTCATGGTCGGGCCGGCCTGGGACCACACGGCCAGGGTGCGGGGGCGGCTGGCGATGTGGCAGAAGCCCTTGCTGCGCACCACCCCCTCCCAGCCGGCCAGCGCCTCGACCAGGCGCGCGGGGTGGAAGGGGCGGTCGGCCCGGTAGGCGACCGAGCGGATGCCGTACTCCTCGGTCTCCGGGGTGTGGGTGCCGGCCAGCTCCTCGGCCCAGCCCGGTGACGTGGCCGCGGTGACCGGGTCGTAGCGGCCGGTGTCGAGCACCTCCGCCAGGTCGACCACGCCGCGGTGGGCGCGGACGTGGCGGGCGTTCGGGTTGAGCTTGCGCAGCAGCCCCTCCGCGGTGGCGAGCTGTTCGGGCGTGGCGAGGTCGGTCTTGTTGAGCACCAGCACGTCGGCGAACTCCACCTGGTCCACCAGCAGGTCGGAGATGCCGCGCTCGTCGTCCTCGGCGGCGGCGAGGTCGCGTTCGTCGAGCCGGTCGCCGCGTTCGAGCTCGGACAGGAAGTTCGCGGCGTCGACCACGGTGACCATGGTGTCCAGGCGGGCGTGGTCGGACAGGCTGGTGCCGTCCTCGAAGGTCCACTCGAACGTGGCGGCGACGGGCATGGGTTCGGAGATGCCGGTGGACTCGATCAGGATCGTGTCGAAACCGCCCTCGCGGGCCAGCGCGCCGACGCTCTCCAGCAGGTCTTCGCGCAGGGTGCAGCAGATGCAGCCGTTGGTCAGCTCGACCAGGCGCTCGCCGCCCCGGCCGGACACCAGCGAGGCGTCGATGTTGACCTCGCTCATGTCGTTGACCACCACCGCGACCCGGCGGCCCTCGCGGTTGGCCAGGACGTGGTTGAGCAGCGTGGTCTTGCCCGCGCCGAGGAAGCCGGACAGGACGGTGACGGGGACGCGCGGATCGGCGGTCATGGGGTTCTTTCCGGGTAGGGCCGGTGTGCCCCGCGGTGGTCGCGGGGCACACCGGCCGGTCAGCGGCCCTGGGAGGGGTAGGGGAGCAGCGCCATCTCGCGGGCGTTCTTGATAGCGGTGGCGACCTGGCGCTGCTGCTGCGGGGTCAGGCCGGTGACGCGGCGGGAGCGGATCTTGCCGCGGTCGGAGATGAACTTGCGCAGCAGGGTGGTGTCCTTCCAGTCCACCTCGGTGATGCCCTCCTTGCGCAGGAGGTTGACGCGGCGCTTGGGCGTGCGTTCGGGGCGGGGCACGGGTTCCTCCTACCAGCTCGACTTGCTGACGCCGGGCAGCTCGCCCCGGTGGGCCATCTCGCGCAGGCGGATGCGGGACAGGCCGAACGCGCGGTTGAAAGCCCGGGGTCGACCGTCGACGGCGTCGCGGTTGCGCAGCCTCGTGGGGCTGGCGTCGCGGGGCAGCTTCCGCAGCGCGGCCAGCGCCTCGTCGCGGCGCTCGGGATCGATGCGGATGATCTCTTTCAGCTCCGCGCGCCGCTCGGCGTACCGGGCGACGACCTCGCGCCGCTGCCGGTCCTTGGCGATCTTGGACTTCTTGGCCATCAGCGCTCCTCCTTGAAGTCGACGTGGCGGCGCACGACGGGATCGAACTTGCGCAGCACCAGGCGGTCGGGGTCGTTGCGGCGGTTCTTGCGGGTGACGTAGGTGTAGCCGGTGCCCGCGGTGGAGCGGAGCTTGATGATCGGCCGCACGTCGGTGCTCTTGGCCATCAGACCTTCACCCCCTGCTTGCGCAACTCGGCCATCACGGACTCGATGCCGCGCTTGTCGACGGTCTTGATGCCCTTGGTGGACAGGGTGAGCACCACGTGCCGGTTCTCCGAGGGCAGCCAGTAGCGGCGGCGCTGGGTGTTGGGCAGCCAGCGGCGCGAGGTGCGCCGGTGGGAGTGCGAGACCTGCTTGCCGAAGCCGGGTTTGCGCCCGGTGACCTGGCAGTGCCGAGACGACACGCTACCTCCAGTTTGAAACGACAATCGTTTCCGTTAGGCTAGCCCACATGGAAACCGAGGTCCTACTGGTGGCCGGTCTGGCGCCGCACGACGTGGCCGAGGCGATCTGGCTGGCCTCGCCGGGAGCTGTGCTGGTGCGGCACGACCTGCGCGACCTCGCCCGGGGCGTGGTGCGCCGCTGGGTCGACGGCGAGCTGACCGTGCTCGAACTCGCCCACGGCTGCGTGTCGTGCACCCTGCGCCTGGACCTGCTGCCGCTGCTGGAGCGCCTGGGCGGCCGGGTGGTCGTGCACCTGGACCCGGCGCTGGAGCCGGAAGCCGTCTGCTTCGCCCTGCGGGAGGTGGACGTGCGGGTCGGGGCCGTGGTCACCGTCATCGACGCCGGCACCTGGCTGGCCGACGCCACCGGCGAGGAGGCCATGGCGGACCGGGGCCTGGGCGCGGCCGAGGGCGACGACCGGACCGTGGCGCAGGTCGTCGTGGGCCAGGCCGAGTTCGCCGACGCGCTGGTGCTGACCGGGGCCGGCGACGACCCGGTCCTGGGCGCGGTGCTCGACCGGCTCTCGCCCCTCGCGCCGCGCCGGCACCGGGACGCGCTCGACGTGGCGGAACTGCTGGCCGCCATCCCCGACGACGCCCGCCGTGGCCGCTTCGACGACGGCTTCGGCGCCCTGCTGCACGGCCGGCCCCCGCTGGAGCCCGCCCACGGCGTGTCCGTCGTGCACTTCGTGGAACGCCGACCCTTTCACCCGATGCGCCTGCACGAGGCGCTGGACGTCCTGCTCGACGGCGTCGTGCGCACCCGCGGCCGCGTGTGGCTCGCCAGCCGGCCCGAGGCCGCGCTGTGGCTGGAATCCGCCGGCGGCGGTCTGAACGTCGGCAACCTCGGCCCCTGGCTGGCCGCCGTGGACGACTGGTCGGAGTTCCCCGCCGAGCGCCGGGCGGTCGCGTCGGCGGTGTGGGACCCCTGCTACGGCGACCGGTCGCAGGAGCTGGTGGTCATCACCGGGTCCGCGCCGGCCGAGGAGATCACCGCGGCCCTGCGCGACGCGCTGGTGACCGACGAGGAACTGGCGCTGGCCGACGAGCTGGAGTTCGTCGACCCGTTCGCCGAGTGGCACGACGAGATGGAGGAGTTGTGAAGCAGGGCATCCACCCCGACTACCACCCGGTGGTCTTCCAGGACCAGGCGACGGGCAAGGCGTTCCTGACCCGGTCCACCGCCACCTCCGACCGCACGGTCGAGTGGGAGGACGGCAACACCTACCCGCTCATCACGGTCGACGTCACGTCCGACTCGCACCCGTTCTGGACCGGCAACCAGCGCGTCGTGGACACCGCGGGCCGGATCGAGAAGTTCAACCGCCGCTACGGCAGGAGGAACCGCTGACATGGCCGTCCCCAAGCGCAGGACCTCGCGCAGCAACACCCGCCACCGCCGCTCCCGGTGGAAGGCCGAGGTGCCCGACCTGGTGCCCGTCACCACCCTGGACGGCCGCAGGCTCGTCGTGCCCCGGCGGCTCGTCGCCGCCTACCGGCGCGGCCTGCTGTGAGCGCGGGACCGGCGCGCCGGTAGGTGTCCGGCGCCGAACGGCACGACGCCTTCACCCGCTCCGGGATCCCGTGGTGGCTGTTCACCCGATCGTCGGCGGTCGAACGACCGACGCGGGCCACCGGCGCCGGGCCCTAGCGTGCGCGTGGTCGCGAGGGCCGGGGAGCCCTCGCCACGGACCGTGGGGGTCGGATGCTGGTTCGTGCTGCTGTGGCGGCGGTCGCGCTCGTCGTCGCCGGGAGTCCGGTGGTGCACGCGGTGGAGGGGGCGGTGGCGGCGCGGCCCGACCTCGCCGTCACCGCGACCCTGGACCGCGACGAGTACGCGCCGGGCTCGGAGGTCGGTGCGGAGGTCGTGGTGCGCAACAACGGCCCCGTGGCCGCCCGGGACGTGCGGTTCCAGGTCGAGGGCGACCTGAGGTTGTTCGTCAGCGGGCAGCGGTTGACCGACCTCCCCGGTCCGACGATCGAGCCCGGCGGCACGTGGACCGCGCGGGTCGTCGGCCGGCCGCGGGACCCGCGCGCGGCGTCGATCCGGTTCGGGGTCGGCGTGAGCACCGGCCCCCGGTACGCGCCCGACCTGGACCCGACGCCCCGGGACAACCACGCCGCCGACGGCGCGGCGGTCCCGCAGGGGCGCGGATCGGTGTCGGGGGTGGTGTTCCGCGACACCGACGGCGACGGCCGGTTCGACGAGGGCGAGGGCGTGGCGGGCCGGTCCGTCGTCGCCGAGGGCGGCGCGCCCGCCTGGGCGCCGAGCGCCACCACCGACGCGACGGGGAGGTTCTCGTTCGGCACCGACGTGCCCGCGGGCGCCTACCTGATCTCGTCGCCCGGCTCAGGCTCCGACGTGGTCGCCGCGCCCGCCGCGCGCTTCACCGTCACCGACGGCGCCACCCACGACCTGCGGTTGCCGCTGGTCCCGCCGGTCAGCACGGCGCTGTCCGCCTCGGTCTCGCTGGACGGCACCGCCTACCGGGCCGGCCAGGCGGTCACCGCCAGGATCACGCTGACCAACCGCGGCACCACCGCGTTGCGGGGCGTCGTCGCGGTGTGCGACACGGGGCGCGGCTTCCTCGCGCCCACCGACCCGGACATGGCGGCGTTCGCCCCCGACGGGCCCGGGGTCGTGATCGACCGCGGCCGGTCGAGGACGCTGGTCCTGACCGAACCCCTGCCCGCGGACGCCGTGGCGGCGGGGCAGGTGACGATCTCCTGCCGGTTCGGCGACGCCGGGCGCAACACCGCCGGCTACCGCCTCGCGTTCGGGCAGGCCCGCGTGGACGGCGCGTTCGGCGCGCTGACCGGCACGGTCCTGCTGCGCGGCTCGACCGGCCGGGAGACGCCGCTGACCGGCGCCCGGGTCGTCGCCCTGGACCAGCGCACCGGGCTCACCGCCGCGTCGGCCACCAGTGACAGCAAGGGCCGGTTCACCTTCGCCCGCCTGCCCCGGGGGACGACGAAGCTGCTCGTCCTCGGCGCGTACGCGCCCGCCACCACCGGCAACGGCTGGTTCACCGCCGACGTCGTCGCCGACGCCACCGCGGCCGAGGACCTGGTGGTCGTGGCCGGCCCCCGGGTCACCGAACCCGCGGAGGTCCGGGACATCCGGGTCGAGGCGTCGTTCGACGAGCCGACCTACCACCGCGACGAGCCGGCCACGGCGCGCGTCAAGGTCACCAACGCCGGGGTCGGGACGGCCGTCCGCGTCAGCGCCTCGCTCACCCCCACCGACACCGACCTGGAGCACGACCGGTCGCGCTGGGGCGCGCTGATGCCGTGGGAGTCCGGGCTGCCGCCGCTGGACCTGCTGCCGGGCGAATCGCACGAGGTGACGATCGTCGGCCTGCCTCACTACTGGTCGGTCGGCGGCGTCACGCGCCTGACCGGGACCGTGCAGGCGGGCGGGCTCACCGTGCCGTTCGACCTGGCCGCCGACATCACCAGGGCCACCGGCCCGTTGACCGTGCGGGCCTTCACCGACGCCGACGCGGACGGCGTGCCCGACCCGGGTGAGGAGCTGGCCGGCGCCCAAGTGGTGGCGGACGGCGGTTCGGCCGGCGGCTGGTACGATGGCCGCACCGACGCCACCGGCCGGTTCCGCTTCGACGCCCTGCCCCTCGGGGTCTACCGGGTCCGCGTCGTCGCCGACGGCTGGGTCGCCCCGTTCGACCACGGCGACCTGGTCGAGGTCGGCGCGGGTGCGGCGACGCACGAGGTCGGCCTGGTCAGGCCGCTGTCCGGGCTGGACGTCTCGCTGGCCTTCGCCCAGCCCTCCTACGCGCCGACCGACCAGCCGCGGCTGACCGTGCGGATCACCAACAACACCGGCGCGCCGCTGCCGGCCCACGTCTCCTGCCGCGCCACGGGAGCCGTCTACGAGGTCGACAGCGGTCCCGGGTGGGGATCGCTCGACCCCGCCACGGGTGCCGGCGTGCCGGTGGCCCCGGGCGCGACCTGGACGGGCACGGTGACCGCGCCGATGCCGCCGGGCTCGCCCGACCACGGGGTCGTCGTCGCGTCGTGCCTGGTCGGACCGCGCGAACGGGACGGCTCCGTGTGGGCGGGCGCCCCCCTGGCCGGGGCCTTCGCCAAGGTCCCGGGCGCGACGTGGACCACCGGCGGCACGCTCCAGCTCCAGGACGCCACCTCCGTGGAGCCGATGCCGCACACCGAACTGGTGCTGCACGACGCCTACACCGGCGCGCCGGTCGCCACCACGACCAGCGGACCGGACGGCCGGTTCACCTTCACCAACCTGCCCGTGGGCCACTACACCCACGCGGTGGCCGGTCACCGGCCCGTGCGGTTCAAGTCCGGGCCGCTGTTCGCCGCGGTCCGCGGCAGCACCTACGAGCAGCAGGTGAGGGTGGAGGCCGCCACGTCCCGGTGATCGAGGAGGGGTGGTTCCGGCGGCCTGCGCGGGTCCCCGGAGAGGAGGACACTCCCTGGCCGCTTCCCCTGCGACTGTTGCCCCACGTCAGGCACCAAGTCCAGTTGGAGGAACGACCTTGTCCGTCACGACCACCACCCACCTCAACTTCCGCGGTGACGCCCGCGCGGCGCTGGAGTTCTACCGGTCCGTGTTCGGCGGCGACCTCGCCGTCGTCACCTACCGGGACGCCGGGAACGTCCAGGAGGAGTCCGAGGCCGACCAGGTCATGTGGGGCCAGGTGCGGGCCGGGAACGGCTTCCGCGTCATGGCCTACGACGTGCCGTCGCGGACGGGCTTCGACCGGGGCGAGAACTCGTTCTTCGTCTCCCTGCGCGGCGAGGGCGTCGAGGAGGTCACCGGCTACTGGCGCGGGCTCTGCGACGGGGCGACCGTCGTGGTCCCGATCGGGCCGGCGGGCTGGGCCCCCGCCTACGGGATGCTGCGGGACCGCTTCGGCGTCGTCTGGGTCGTCGACGTCAGCGTTGGCGGTGATGGCGGCGGCGGGCACAACGGGTGATCCCCGTGGGGTGATCCCCCTGTCGGGGCGCGGTTTCAGCCGGCCGCGCCCCGGTCCCGCGAGCACCCGGGCCAGGTCAGGGGCGCAGCAGGTGACCGAGCAGCCTGCGGCGCTCGGCGGCGTTGTCCGGCCGCGGGTTGAAGACCGCGTCCAGCAGCGGCAGCACCTGGTCTCGCGCCTCGCGCGTGCGCATGACCCGCTTCCACAGCACCAGGTTCAGGTGGTAGCGCCACCTCGGGGTGGTGGCCAGCCGGAGGACGTTGACGACGTTGCCGCGGGTCTTGGCCGGCAGCGCGTCCACGTCCTCGGGCGTGGTGAGCAGCGACTCGGGCAGCACGTCGAGGCCGTGCGCGGTCATGAAGGCGAAGTCGGTCGGCCAGGCCGCCGCCCACAGGTAGTCGACCATCCGGCACCAGCCGCGCAGGAAGGTGATCTCCAGGGCCGGCCAGGGTGCGGCGTCGAGGTCCGCGATCGCGTCCACCACCACGTCCAGGGACGTCTTGTGCGCTTTCCACAGGGCCAGGCGCGCCGGCTCCGCGTCCGCCGCACCTACCGCGTCCGCCGGTCCGCTCCCGGCTACCAGGGTGAAGTAGGCCCGCCAGTCGGCCACCGCGGCGACGAGCTCCGCCGGCACCACTCCTCCGGTCACGTACCGGAACCGGGAGCCGGCGGGCGGGTCGGCGACCGGCAGGGCCGGCACCACCCCGGCGGCCACAGCCCCCAGCCACGGGATGACGCTGAGCGTGTAGTTGCCGTAGCCCCACGGCGAGTCCGGGTCGATCAGCCCGTCCCGTTGCGCGCCCGCGCCCAGCCGACCGGTGCGGAACTGCCACTGGTGCTGGAACATCAGGCCCCACAGCGGGTTGTGCCGGTTGTCCGCGCCGAACCGGTCCGCCGGGTTGGTGTTGCCGATCATCAGCCGGTAGGCGGCCATCCGCTGCTCGAAGCGGAACGGGTCGAACACCCCCTCCAGGTCCGCCGCCGTCGTCCAGACCCGGTAGAGGTCCAGGTCCGCCAGTTCGTCGGGGTGGGCCATGGTCGAAATCCTCCGCGAGGGGTGGTGGACCCGGTCCGGGTGTGTCACCGCCGTTGACGCACCCGGACCGACGTGGACGTGAACGCGGCCGCGTCCGCTCCCCGGCCACGTCCACCGTGCTACTTCAGCCTCACCGGCAGGGACTCGTGGCCGTTGGAGATGAAGGAGTGGGTCGGCTTCAGCTCGTGCGGGGCCACCGCCAGCTCCATCCCCGGGAACCGGGCGAACAGCGCCGGGAGGGCGATCTCCGCCTCCATGCGCGCCAACGGGGAACCCAGGCAGTAGTGGACGCCGTACCCGAAGGCCAGGTGGGTCTTGTCGGCCCGGGTGATGTCGAACTCGTCGGCCGTGTCGCCGTGGACCGACCTGTCCCGGCCCGCCGCCGCGTAGGCCGCGAGGATCGCCTCACCCCGGCGGATGACGACCCCGTCACCGAGCTCGACGTCCTCCACGGCGTACCGCAGCGGCAGGTTCGCGATCGGCGCCTGCCAGCGCAGGGCCTCCTCGATGACGTCCGCCCAGCCGCTGGTCCCCGCGCGCACCGCGGCCAGCTGCTCCGGGTGGGTCAGCAGGGCCGTGATCGCCTGGTCCAGCAGGTTCACCGTGGTCTCGTAGCCCGCCGAGATGACCAGGATCAGGGTGTCGACGAGCTCGGCCTCCTCCAGCTTCGAGCCGTCGTCCTCGCGCACCGCGATCAGGCCGCTGGTCAGGTCGTCGCCCGGGTCCTCCCGCTTCGCCGCGACCAGCTCGTGCATGATGCCGTACAGCTGCGCGGCGTTCGCCTGGGCGGCCTCGGCGGTGATCGTGGTGTCGAAGACGCCGTCGACCACCTTGCGCAACCTCGCCCGCGCCTCGTCCCGCACGCCGAACAGCTGGCAGATCACCTCGATCGGGATCGGGTAGGCGAACCGCTCCCGCAGGTCCACCGGCTGCTCGGCCGCGTCGAGCCCGTCCAGCAGCCGGTGGGTGATCTGCTCGATCCACGGCCGCATCGCCGCCACGCGCCGCGCCGTGAACGCCTTGGCCACCAGCGAGCGCAGGCGGCGGTGGTCGTTCCCGTACGCGGTGAACATGTTCTGCACCGACACCCACAGGTGCAGCGGCCAGTCCTCGGAGATCCCCCCGCTGGTGTAGGCCGGCCAGTGCTGCCGCGGGTCCTTCGAGACCCGCGGGTCACCGAGCAGCCTGCGTAAGGTCTCCTGCCCGGTCACCGACCACGCAACAACCTTGCCAGGGAGCTCCACCAGCGTTGCCGGCCCCCGTGCGGCGATGGCTGCGGACTCGGCGTGGAGGTCGCGACCGGTGAGGTCGAGGACGATGGGGTCGGCTGGACGTTCCAACGGGTTTCTCCAGGTGACTCGTCGGGTTGGACGGGCACGGCTACCGGGGTGAAACGCACGGGGAGCGCGGTGAGCGCGCGGTGGAACGGGCCGGGTCGCCAGACCAGCTGGTCGGCGGGGACGGCCAGCCGCATGTCGGGCAGGGCGTCGAGGATCTTCTCCATCGCCACCGACGCCATCAGCCGCGCCGGCTGCTGCGCCGGGCAGGAGTGCGCGCCCGCGCTCCAGGCCAGGTGGGCCCGGTTGCCGGAGCGCTGCTGACCGGCCAGCACCGGGTCGTTGTTGGCGGCTGCGAAGCTGATCACCACCGGTTCGGCGGCGGGCAGCCGGACCCCGGCGAAGTCGGTGTCCTCGACCGGGTAGCTCGCGGAGTAGTTCGCCATCGGCGGGTCGGTCCACAGCACCTCGTCGAGCGCCTCCTCGACCGGCAGGCTGCCGCCGGAGAGGTCGCCGGCGAACCGGTCGTCGGCCAGCAGCAGCCGGATGCCGTTGGCGATCAGGTTCTGCTCGGGCTCGGTGCCCGCGCCCATCAGCAGCACGAGCTGGTGGATCAGCTCCTCGTCGGTCAGCCGGGCCGGGTGGGCCATCATCCACGAGGGCATGTCCTGGCCGGGCCGCTGCCGCTTGAGCGCGACCAGCTCCAGCATGCACTGCGTCAGCTCGCCGTTGGCCCTCTCCGGGTCCACCATGTCGAAGACGCTGCGCATGGCGGAGACCAGGCGGTCGCCCAGCTGCGGCGGGCAGCCGTAGAGGTGGTTGTACATCATCAGGGGCAGCAGCTGCGCGTACTCGCCGAGCAGGTCGGCCTCGCCCTTGCGGGCGAACCGGGAGATCAGCAGGTCCGCGGTCTGCTCGACCTGGGCGCGCAGCGCGTTCGGGTCCACCCGCGCGAGGCTGTCGGTGACCACGGCGCGCAGCCGCGCGTGGGCGGCGCCGTCGGAGAACAGGCAGTTCGGCCGGTACATCATCATCGGCAGCACCGGGCAGTCCGGCGGCATCTTCGCCTGCCACCGCCGCGGGTCGCGCGGGAACGCGCTGGGGTTGCGCAGGACGTCCAGCGCGGCGGCGTAGCCGACCACGAGGTTGGCGGGCACACCGGGCGCCAGCTCGACCGGGGCGACCGGTCCGTGCTCGCGCAGGGCCCGGTACGTGGCGGCCGGGTCGGCGGCGAACCCGGGCCCGTGCAGGGGCGTGCGGCCCTGGTGTGCGGGACATGCCTGCCCGGGGGCGGCTTGCGAGGTCACGCGTTCTCCTGGTTGCGGTTCAGCAGGTACTCGACGAGGGTGACGAGCGCCTGCGTGGACGAGGTCACGTCGCGGGCGTCGCAGAACACCAGCGGGGTCTCGGGCAGCAGGTCCAGCGCGTCCCGCAGTTCCGCACCGGGGAAGGCGGGCGCGCCGTCGAAGGAGTTGACCGCCACCGCGTAGGGGATGTCCAGCTCCTCCAGCAGGCTCATGACCTCGAAGGACTGCTCCAGCCGGCGGGAGTCGGTGAGCACGAGCGCGCCGAGCGCGCCGTGGGCGATGTCCTTCCAGACCTGGGTGAACCGCTGCTGGCCGGGCGCGCCGAACAGGTAGAGCACGAGTTCGTCGCTGAGCGTCAGCCGGCCGAAGTCCAGCGCCACCGTGGTGGTGCTCTTGCCGCTCACCCCGGCGAGGTCGTCGACGAGGGCCCCGGCCTGGGTCATCGTCTCCTCGGTGCGCAGCGGGCGGATCTCCGAGAGGGTGCCGACGTAGGTGGTCTTGCCGACCGCGAAGGGACCCACGACCAGCAGTTTCACCGCCGTCCGCACGGTGTCGCGCAGGTAGACGCCGTCAGAGGCGAGCGCGGAGGCCATCGAGCACGTCCTTCAGCAGCTTCATGTCGGGGCGGGCGGTGTGCGAGACCGCGGCGTGCGTGGCGATGTGACCGCTGTCGACCAGGTCGGACAGCAGCACCTTGGTCACGCTGATCGGCAGTGAGAGGTGCGCGGCGATCTCGGCCACCGACAGGGCGCCGCCGCGGCAGAGCTCCATCAGCCGCTTCTTCTCCGGCGTCAGGCCGGAGACCTCCTCGCGGGTGGCGATCACGACGGTGACCGCGTCGAGCGTGTTGCGGCTGGCGTGGGCCCGGCCGCCGGTCACCACGTACGGCCGCACCAGCCCCCGCGAGCGCCTCTCGCCGCTCACTCCGGGCTGCCTGCGTCCTGCCGCGGCGGGCTGGTGAGTTCCTTGCCCAGCCGCTGGACCAGCTCCTGGATGCGGAAGGAGACCGCCTCCATGTCCACCCGCGAGGTCGCCGACACGGCCAGGTAGGCGCCCGGTCCGGCGGCGGCCAGGAAGACGTAGCCGCCGGTGAACTCGCTGACCGTCTGCTGCCACTCCGCGCTGGTCTGCCCGCAGAACTCGGCCGTGGCGCGGGCCAGCGACTGGAGCGCGGACATCGCGGCGGCGTGCCGTTCCGCGTCGTCCCGGCCGATGCCGGCGGAGTGCGCCATCAGCAGCCCGTCGGCGGACAGCAGGACGGCGTGCCGCGTCTCCGGCATCTTCAGTGCGTCGTCGAGCATCCAGCCCAAGTCGTTCATGCCTGGGTGTTCCCTTCAGCGACTGGCGGCGGGGTGGTGGCCCGGCCCGAATCGGTCCCGCGCTTCCAGGCGGCGAGGCCGGTCGCGACCGGCCGGTCGGGCGGCGCCGAACCGGCGGGTGCCGACGGCGGCGTGCCCTGCTCGGCGGTGCGCACCCGCCGTCGTCGGGGCAGGCCGCCGGGGGTGCGGGCGGGCTCGGTGTCGGCCGCGGGCGCGACCGGGAGCTGCTGCTCCGGCGGCAGCGCGACGGCGTTGTCCGGCATGGTGGGCTTGCTGACGCGGGTGAGCAGCTCGTTCGGCAGGAACACCACCGCGCGCACGCCGCCGTAGGGCGAGCGGGTGTCCACCGAGACGCGGAAGCCGTAGCGCTGGGCCAGCACGCCGATGACCGCGAACCCGACCTGCGGCGGGTCGCCGAGCCGGTTGATGTCGCTGGCGCCGTCGCCGGCCAGCAGCCGGGCCGCGCGTCGCAGCTCCTCGACGGTCATGCCCACGCCGCCGTCGTCGACCATGACGACCATGCCGTTGTGCGCCTGCTGGAAGTTGACCTCGACGCTGGTGTTGGGCGGCGAGTGCCGGGCCCCGTTGTCGAGCAGCTCGGCCACGGCCAGCACGACCGGCTCCACCGCGCGGCTGACCACCGCCACGTCGGACTCGGCCGGGACGTTGACCCGCAGGTAGTCGCGGATGCGCGAGGTGGCGCCGCGCACCACGTCGGTCAGCGCCGAGGCCGACCGCTGCTGCCCCGGCCAGGACCCGCAGAGCACCGCGGTGGCCTGGGCCCGGCGGTTGAGCTGGGAGTTCATGTGGTCGATGCGCATCAGGCCGGCGAGCACGTCCGGGTCGTCGTGCCGGTCCTGCATGGCCGAGATCGCGACCTGCTGCTCGTTGGCCAGGCTCTGCACCGCGCGCATCATCGACTTGAGCGTGGCGCGGGCCGACTGCTCGCCCCGCGCGGTCGCCTGCCGGACGGAGTCGGCGAACAGCGCGAGCACCTGCTCGTGGCCCTCGGCCGCCTCCGGGCGCCGCGCGCCGGGCACCTCGACGGGCCGGTGGTGCAGCGACTCGGCCAGGGCGGGGAGCCGGGCGTCGACCAGGTGCCGCTCCTCCTCGGCCAGGGCCCGCAGCCGGGCCTCGGCCGCCTCGGCCCGGAGCCGGAGCGCACGGCCGGCCAGGTGCCGGCGGACCAGCAGAAACACGGCGATCAGCACGAGGGCGAGCAGGGACCAGAACGCCATCGTGAGTCTTTGGTGATCCATCAATTCCTCTGGTGCGGGCGAGCTGCCGGATACCAGTGCGTCAGCAGGCTCTGATCTTTATCACGGGACTTCATCGGACGCCAAGTGGTTGAGGCAGTGTCCCCCCGATGGAGCAACTGCCGGGAATACCATTACCATATGTCCACTGTGGACAGTCGGCTCGGTGTCGAACTCCCGGCTGGCGGCGGATCGGCCCGTGGTGGTCCTGATTCGGTTGTTTTCCCTGGTCAGGGGCTGGTGGAGGCTTTTCGTGCCGGGGTGGCGGCAGTAGGGGGAATCCGGGGGGAGTTCGCGCGAAATTCATGGTCGGGCGGAAGTCCCGGCCGATGCCCGATCGGCTGTCCCGGTGTCGCCCGCACTACCACCTGCCTGCGCAAACCCGTGACGGCGAGGGGGTGGGAAATGGGTGGGAATGGAATTGGGGGTGTGCTGGTGGAAACCGATGGTCGCGTGGTGTGCGCCACTCCGCCGCGCGCGGGTTCGGGTTTCCGGCCCTCGGCCGCCGGCCCGCCCCCAGCGCGCCCCCTTGGCCCGAGGCCACCGAACCTCCCGGCCCTCGACCACCCGGCCCGGCTCGGCTCGGCGCGGCTCCCGGCCGCCCCCTGCCCCCCGGCCGCCCGCCGCCCCCGGCCGTCAGCGGCCCGGTGCGTCCTCGCCCGGGGAGCCGGCCGCCCCGAGCGCCGCGGCCACCCACCGCTCGCTCTCCCGCGCCTCCTCCGGGTCCGGCTGCGGCGTCCCGCCGATGGTGGCCATCAGCGACACGTAGGTGCCGAGCAGGTCGGTGAACCCGGCGACGGCCTGCTCGGCGTGCCGGTGGGGCGCGCTGGTGTGGTCGGGGGCCACCACGGACCGCCTGAGTTCGGCGAGGCCGTCCTCGTCGAGGGGCTGCCCCGCGGTCTCGGCGGTGAGCGCGGCGAGCGAGGCCAGGAGGCGTTCGGCGATCTCCCGCGCCCGCGGCGAGTCCGGGGGCAGCCCGGCCCGCTGCGCCTCCCACGCCTCCACCTCGACCAGCCGGTGCGCCTCGATGAGCCCCATCATCGCCGGGGTGGTCACCTCCATCGCCCTGGGTGAGGAGAAGGCGTCGTGGAAGAACCGGCGGACCGACCGGCGGAAGGCGTCGTCCCGCACCAGGTCGGCCAGCTCGATCCACGCCTGGAGCTGCTCGGTGGTGGGTTCCTCCGGCAGGGTGGGCCGCATCCGGTGCAGCTGCTCGGCGAAGGACGGGTGGACGGTGAGGCCGTCGGTGACCTCGTCCCAGAACCCGTCCAGGAGCCGGTCGCGGTCGTCGTCGGACAGGGAGACGAGGTCGTGCATGAGGGCCACCCGTTCGGTCGCGGTGTGCTGGTTGACGATGGTGCGCAGGACGGCCCGCCGGGCGCGCAGGTGGCGCAGCTGCCCCTCGACGAGCGCGAGGTGGGCGGTGGCCAGGTCGTGCAGGGTCGTCTCGTCGGTCAGCAGCCGGCGGACGTCGTCCAGGCCCGCGCCCAGTTCGCGCAGGGTGCGGACGAGCTCCAGCCGGGCGATGGCGCCGACGTCGTACAGCCGGTGACCGGCGTCGGTGTGACCGGTGGGCGGGACGACGCCGGCGTCGGCGTAGAACCGGACGGCGCTCACGCTCAGCCCGGTGCGGCGCGCCACGTCCCCGATCGGGTACAGCTGGTCGTCGTGCATGGTCCCCACTGTGGGGTCTCATGCGGCTTGAGGCGCAAGTCCCGACTCGTGAGCCCTCGTGAGCCCTCAGCTCGTGGGTTCGCCCTCCGGGCCGGGGAGGTCGGCCGGCAGCACCTCGATGATGTGCGCCGTGTCCAGCACCGACGTGGCGCCGTCGGGCAGCATCACCGGCACCCACGTGTGGGAGGTCCGCGGGTCCACCACGTGCGGCCCCACGACCACGCCGCGCACGTAGACGCTCGGGTGGAGCACGTCGGGGTTGAGGTAGGTGACGATGGCGCCGGGATCGGGGCAGGGCGTGGTGGCCATGGCGAGGTCCAAGGGCTCGGAGGCGCCTCGCCGGGGTCCCGGGCATCGAGGCGGGATGCGGATCGCCGGCTGTTCGACGTCCCGGTCGGATACCCGGGCCCGGCCGTCGAAACCACCCGTTGGTGGCCGAGTGGACCCGCCCAGGGCAAGGCGGGAACCGAGAGCCGGAACTCCGGGCGACGGGTAGTGCCCTCTTGCCCCACGAGTGAGTTTGTTCTCGCACGGTAGTGGTATTCCAGCATTCCTTTCGGCGGTCGCGGACGAGACCGCCGGGAGAACTCCTGGTCGGTCAAACAGCGTGCCGACGCCCCTCATGCGGTCATCCCGCCGGCTCCGTGCTGCCATCGCGGCGCACGACGACGGCGGGCTGGTGAGGGCGCGTGCGGATCACCACAGAGCGGTGAGGACAGCATGATCAACGTTGATCGCCCCCTCCCTTCCGACCTCGAGCTGCCGACCCTGGGCGTCGAGGAGGAGTTCCTCGTCGTCGACCCCGACAGCGGCCTGCCCCTGCCGGTGGCCGGCGAGGTCATCGACGTGGCGCGCGGGTTCGGCGCGGACCTGCGGCCGGAGCTGACCCTGGCGCAGGTGGAGAGCAACACGCCGGTGTGCCGGGGGATGCGCGAGGTGCGCGGGCACCTGCTGACCGCGCGGTCCGTGGCCGCCGCGGCGGCCCTGCGGGTCGGCGGCCGGCTGCTGGCCGTGGGGGTGCCCCTGGCCGGGCCCACCGCGCAGCCGTTGACCGACACCGAGCGCTACGCGCGCATCGGCCGGGACTACGGGGCGCTGGCCGCCGAGCACGGGGTCTGCGGCTGCCACGTGCACGTCGCGGTGCCGGACCGGGAGACCGCGGTGCAGGTGTGCAACCACCTGCGCCCGTGGCTGCCGGTGCTGCTGGCGTTGACCGCCAACTCCCCGATCCACCAGGGCGTCGACACCGGCTACGCCAGCTGGCGCTCGGTGCTCGTCGGCCGGTGGGCGTGCTCGGGGGCGCCGCCCTTCTTCACCTCGGCGGAGCACTACGACGCCGTGGTGGACATGATGGTCGACAGCGGGGCGGTGCTGGACCGGGGGATGGTCTACTGGGACGCGCGGCCCTCCGACCACCTGCCGACCGTCGAGGTCCGCGTCTCCGACGTCCCCGCCACGGTGGACGAGACCGTCCTGCTGGCGGTCCTCGTGCGCGCCCTGGTCACCACCGCCGTCCAGGCGGTCGAACGGGGGGAGTGGGCGCTGCCGGTCTCCGAGCAGGCCCTGCGCGCGGCCTACTGGCGCGCCGCCCGCGACGGCATCACCGGCCAGGGCCTCGACCTGTTCGCCAACCGCCGCGCCCCGGCCTCCCACCTGCTGGGCCACCTCGTCCGGCACGTGCGGCCGGTGCTGCGCCGGACCGGGGAGCTGCGCGCGGTCAACTCCCTGCTCACCAAGGTCCTCCAGGTCGGCAACGGGGCCGTGCGGCAGCGGCGGGCCCTCCAGCGGGACGGGCGGCTGGCGGACGTGGTGGCGGTGCTGAGCCGCCACACCGGCCAGGACTGCCTGCCGGAGACCGCGGCCTGATCGCACCCGGTGGATCGGCGCGGGCGGGGTTTGCCACCGCCCGCGCCGGGAACTCCGGCCCGTGGCGGAACCGGCCGGGTGGCGGCGCGAAGGGCGGGCACGGGTGGCGACCTCATCGGTTGGGCCGACGCGGGTGAGGACGTCGGCGCTGGCCGCGGGCGTGATCGGGGCGGCCGTGATGGCCGCGGTCGACGAGATCGTGTTCCACCAGCTCCTGGGCTGGCACCACTTCTACGACCGCTCCACCCCCACCGCGGGGCTGCTCTCGGACGGCCTGCTGCACGCGGCCGAACTGCTGGCGCTGGTGGGCGGGTTCTTCTGGTTCGCCGACCTGCGGCGGCGCGGCGACCTGGTGCCGGCGGCGGCGTGGGGCGGTGCCCTGCTCGGGGCGGGCGCCTTCCAGTTGTTCGACGGCCTGGTCAACCACAAGGTCTTCCGGCTGCACCAGGTGCGCTACGGGGTGGACGTGCTGCCCTACGACCTGGTGTGGAACTCCGCCGGCGCGCTGCTCCTGGTCGTCGGGGCCGTGATCACCCGGCGCGCCGCCCGGCGGCACCGCGGCCCGGCCCACCCGCGCGGCTGACCCGGTGCCCGCCGAACCCGGACACCCGCACCACAGCGGCCACGCCGTCGAGCCGGACCCCTGGCTGCGGGCGGCGCCCGCGCTGGTGGTGGCGGCCGCGCCGGCCGTGGGCTACCTGGTCGCGGCCCGCCGCGCCGCGACCGGTCCGCGCGGCTGGAGCCGGTGGCGCACCGCCGCCTGGCTGCTCGGCTGCGCCGCGGTGGCGCTGGCCCTGTCCCCGGTGCTGGCCGGTCACGACCCCCGGGCGCACGTGGCGCGCCACCTGCTGCTGGGCATGGTCGCCCCGCTCGGGCTGGTGCTGGGCGCGCCGGTCACGCTCCTGCTCCGCGTCGCCGACCCGCGGACCAGGCGGTGGGTCGGGCGGGTGCTGCGGTCGCGGCCCGTGCACGTGCTCGGGCACCCGGCGGTGGCGGCCCTGCTGAGCGTCGGCGGGCTGTACGCGGTCATGCTGACCCCGCTGCACCGGGCCGCCGAGCACGACCTGGTGCTGCACCACGTCCTGAACCTGCACCACCTGGCGGCCGGCTACCTGTTCACCTGGTCCATCGCCGGACCCGACCCCGCTCCCCGCCGCCCCGGCACGACGACCCGGGCGGTGGTGTTCGTCCTGGCCGCCGCCGCCCACGCCGTCCTGGCCAAGCTCCTCTACGCCGACGCCCTCGCCCTGCCGCCGGCCGGGGCGGGGGAAGCCGAGGCCCTGCGGGCGGCGGCCCGGCTGATGTACTACGGCGGCGACCTCGCCGAGCTGGCGCTGGCCACCGCCCTGTTCGCCGGCTAGTACCGGCGCCGAGCCCGCGCCGGCTGGTATCGGCGCCGAGCCCGCGCCCCCGGTACCGCCCACCCGCCGCCGCGCCTGCCGGACCACGTGGTCCGACAGGCGCAGTGACGCCGACCTAGGGCTGGAAGATCCAGGTGTCCGAGGTGGCGCGGGCGGTGTCCAGGTCCATGCCCAGGCCGGGTTCGGCGGGGGCGTGCAGGAGCCCGTCCACCGGGTTGACCGGGTGGCGCAGGAAGTGCTGGTGCACGGCGTTCCACTTCACCAGGTCCTCCTGGTAGGGCGTGTGGATCGGCGACTGCGTCAGCGAGAAGTGCAGGGTCGCCGCGGCCGAGTGCCCGTGGGGGATGGTGATCAGGTCGTGCGCGGTCGCGTAGGCCGCGATCTTCAGGGTCTCCGAGAGGCCCCCGCACCAGTAGATGTCGGGCTGGAGCACGTCCAGCGCCCGCGCGTCGACGAACCGCCGGAAGCCCCAGCGGGTGTACTCGTGCTCCGCGCCGGCCAGCGGGATGCCCAGCCGCTCGCGCAGCTCCCGGTAGCTGTCGACCCGGTCCGGCATCACGCACTCCTCCAGCCACCGCGGCCGGTACCGCTCGATGCGGGAGGCGAGCTCCCGGACGTAGGTCACGTCCATGGCCTGCCAGCAGTCGAACATGATGTCGTAGTCGTCCCCGACCGCTTCGCGCACGGTGCGGACCAGTTCGACGTTGCGGCGCAGGCCCTCGTGCCCGCTCGTCGGCCCGAACCGGAAGAACCACTTCTGCGCGGCGTAGCCGAGGTCCCGGTACTCGACGGCCCGCTGCCGCACCAGGTCCGGGTCCGTCACGCTGAAGCCGAGCATCGACGCGTACGCCGGCACGGTCTCCCGCGTCGGTCCGCCGAGCAGCCGGTACACCGGCTGGCCCAGCCAGCGCCCGCGCAGGTCCCACAGGGCGCAGTCCACGGCGCTGATGGCCAGCATCGCGTTCCCGGCCCGCCCGTGGACCTGGCTGCGGTGCATCTGGTCCCACAGCTTCTCGCCCGCGATCGGGTCCGCGCCGAGCAGCAGGCGCCGCAGGTCGCGCGCGACGACGTAGGCGACCTGCTCGGGCACCGGCCCGCCGCGACCGATCAGCCCCTCGTCGGTCTCGATCTCCACGAAGTGGCTGACCAGGTGGAACCCCTCCGCCGTCTGCACCCCGCCCTCGTGGTCCTCCCGGTCCCGGTACTCCGGGTACACGTCCAGCGGCCGGACCAGCCGCTGCTCCCAGAGGTCGCCGTCGGTCGGCAGGACGCCTTCCAGCCTGCGCAGCCGGACGTCAGCGATGCGCATCGACCACACCTCCCGTTCCCGCGGTCGCCCGCGAACCCCACAACCGCAGGATCAGCGTGAGCACGAGCGCGGCCAGCACTGCCATCGCGGCCAGCCAGAGCAGCCCGCCGTTGAAGTCGCCGGTGCGCTCCCGGATCACCCCGATCACCGCGGGGTTGACCACGCTGGACAGGTTGCCCAGCGCGTTGATCAGCGCGATGCCGCCCGCCGCCGCCGTGCCCGCCAGCAGCGCGGTGGGCAGGCCCCAGAACCCCGGCAGCACCCCGAAGACGCCGAACGCGGCGAAGCACAGCGCGATGAGCTTCAGCGTCGGCTGGTCGACCAGGGCCGAGGCGACCAGGCCCACCGCCGAGATGGCCAGCGCGGTGTAGAGCGCGGTGGCGCGGCGGCCGGGCCGGTCCGCGAACCGGCCGATGACGAGCATCCCCACCAGGCCGAAGAGGTAGGGCACGGCGGCGACGAACGTGGTGGCTGTGTTGCCCAGGCCGAACGGCAGGAGGATCTGCGGCAGGAACGTGCTGACCGCGCCGTTGAGGTTGGTCAGGCCGTAGTAGCACAGTGCGAACAGCAGCACCTGCGGGCTGAACAGCGACTTGAGCAGGCTGTGCTTGGGACCGCCGGCGGCCTCGCGGACCAGCCGCTCCCGTTCCAGGGTGGTGCTCAGCCACTCCTTCTCCTGGTCGGTGAGGAACTTGGCGTCGCCGACCTTGTTCGGCAGCAGGAACGGGATCGCCACGCCCAGCGCGACCGCGGGCAGGGCCTCGATGATGTACATCCACTGCCAGCCGTGCAGGCCCATCCAGCCGTCGAGGTTCAGCAGCATCCCGGACAGCGGGGTGCCGATGACCAGTGCGATCGGGATGCCCGCGGTGAACCCGGCCAGGACGCGGCCGCGGTGGGCCGCCGGGATCCACTGGGTGAGGTAGAAGATGACGCCGGGGAAGAAGCCCGCCTCGGCCGCGCCGAGCAGGGCGCGCATGACGTAGAGGCTCTCCGCGTTCCAGACGATCGCGTGCAGGCCGCTGATCACGCCCCAGGTGATCATGATGCGGGCGATCCACAGCCGGGCGCCGAAGCGCTGGAGGGCCAGGTTCGACGGCACCTCCAGCAGCACGTAGGGCACGAAGAACACGCTCGCGGCCACGCCGAAGGCCGCCGCGCTCAACCCGAGGTCGGCGTTCATGGTCAGGGCCGCGACACCGAGGTTGGCCCGGTCCAGGATCGCCACGAAGTAGCCGACCACCAGGACGGGCAGCAGCCTCAGGGTCAGCTTGCGCATGACGGCGGTTTCGATCATGGGTCCTCCGTTGGACGGCCGCGGCACTCGATGATGCGCGGACGCTACCGGAAACGTTTCCGGCGAGCAATGCCGCCGCACCGGCGCGGTATCTTCGGCGCATGGGAGCCGAGGAGGGGCGCGGGGCGGCGCCGTCGCGCGGCGCGGGCATCCGCGACGTGGCCCGCCAACTCGGCATGTCGATCAGCACCGTGTCCCGGGCGATGAACGGCCGCGGCGAGGTCAGCGCGGAGACCCGCCGGCTGGTGGCCGAGACGGCCGCGGCGCTGGGCTACCGCCCCAACCAGTCCGGCCGCAGCCTGCGCCAGGGCCGGACCAACACGGTCGCCCTGGTCATGCCCACGCAGACCGCGCGCACGCAGTCCGGTGAGACCTTCTTCCTCAACGTCTGCAACGGGCTCCAGGAGGTGCTCTGGCCGCGGGGGCTGGACCTGGTGATACTGCCGTTCGGCCCGGCCGCCAAGCCCGACGAGTTCCTGCGCAACGCGGTGGACCGGCACCTGGCCGACGCCTTCGTGCTGGCCGACACCCGGCGCACCGACCCGCGGGTGGACCACCTGGTCGAGCAGCGCGTGCCGTTCGTCAGCCTGGGCCGCACCCAGGCCCACGAGCACTCCTGGCTGGACCTGGACTTCGCCGGGGTGGCCGCGCAGTCGGTGCGCAGGCTGGCCGCCGGCGGGCACCGCCGGATCGCGGTGGCCACCGCCGACCGCGACGTCAACAGCGACGTCGAGTTCCTGCGCGGCTACCGGGAGGCGGTCGCCGAGCGCGGCCTGGATGACGACCCGGGTCTGGTCCTGCGGCTGCCGGACAACCGGGACGCGGGCGGCGTGCTGGGGGAGCGGCTGCTCGCGTCGGCCGACCGGCCGACCGCGGTGGTGCTGGCGCAGGAGACGCTGGCCCCGGGGCTCTACCGGCACCTGCGCGCCAACGGCGTGGAGCCGGGGCGCGACCTGGCCGTCATCGGGTTCCGCGAGAACCCGGTGTGCGAGCACCTGGTCCCGTCGCTGACCTGCTTCCACGTCTCGCTGGAGCACTACGGGCGCCGGCTGGGCGAGCTGGTGCTGGACCGGCTGGAGCCCGCGCCCCCGCCGCCGGTGGGTGAGCTGTGGCCGATGACGCTGGTGCCCAAGGACAGCGACCGGTCCTACTGACCTGTTGGTGCTGCCCGGAAACGTTTCCGATCATGGTCGGGGTGCGCGGTCGAGGGGTCGGCAGTCGGGATGAAAAGGCCCGGCCCGGACGCGGCGCGAATTCCGCGGCTTTACCGGGCTCCCGCTCGTGAATTCCACGTCGTCGATCCTCGGCGGTAACCCCTGGGGAACGGCGCGAGGTCTGCGGTCGAAAACGACGAACAATCACTTTGTCGTGTTTTTCGGTTTTCCGAAGGGCGACCCCTGATCCGGTGTCCACCGCTCCTACCGGGGCGGACACTGTCGCGGTGCCGAATGCCTCGCCCGAAAACCCGCGAGAAGTCACGCCTCCGCCGTGGACGGGGACGACCGGCACGACATTCCGGTCCAACGCGGTCAGGTGGGTTTCTTCGGGCGACGGCCGCGAGTTCCTCGCGAACTGCTCGGACAACGGTTGCGGCCACCTGTGGGACGTGCGCGGAGGAGAACCGGTCACCCTGCTCTCGCGGCACGACGACCGGGTCCTGTCCATCGCGGGGGCGGTGCTGCCCAGTGGCCGGCTCGTCCTCGCCACCGGGAGCGAGGACCTGACAGTCCGGACCTGGGACGGTCGCACGGGGGAGGGGCTGCGCCTGCTCGACGGGCACGCGGGCTCGGTCAACTCGGTCGACTGGGCCGTGCTCCGGGACGGCCGCGCGTTGCTCGTCACCGGCGGCGACGACGCGACGGCCCGCGTCTGGGACGGCGCCGCGGGCCGCGAGCTGACCCGGTTGTCGGCGGGCGCGGACCACGGGCACGTCGTGCACGCGGTGTCGGTGGCGGAGCTGCCGGACGGGCGCGTGTGGGTGGCGGCGCTGGCGGACGACGACCGCGCCGCGCGGGTCGTCCACCTGTGGGACGCGGAGACCGGAGCCGCGGTGCGCACGCTCGGCGTCCCGGGGTCCGGGGGGCGGGACGGGGGGCGGGGCTCCGCCGCGTTGACGATCGCCCCCGACGGGCGCGCGCTGGTCGCGGCGAACCCCGGTGGCTCGGTCCGGGTGTGGGACGCCGGGAGCGGCGAGGGGCTGTGGGCGTCGCCGGGCGCCGGGTGCCTCGCCGTGGCCTGGGCCGACGCCGGCGAACCGGTCCTCGTCACGGCCACCGGGGACCGCCTCGCCGTGGTGTCCGGCGCCACGGGCCGGGAGGTGGCCGCGATCCCGGTGGTCGGCGACGGGCCGTTCCGGGGGCTGGACGCGGTGGTGACGCCGGAGGGCGACCTGCTCGTGGCGGCGGCGTGGAAGGGGGACGGGCCCGCGCGGGTGTGGCGGGTTCCCCTCCGCGCGCCGGTGGCGGTGGTGCGGCCGGCTGAGGCGGCGGTCTGCGCTGAGGTGCGGAGCGCCGGGGTGTCGAACTCGGCGGTGTCGAACTCGGCGGTGTCGAACTCGGCGGTGTCGAACTCGGCGGTGTCGAGCGCCGCGGACTCGGGCTCGACGCTGTCCGACGAAGCGGCCGACAACCTGATCGACCGCGTCGGACAGCGCTTCGTCACCTACCTCCGGTCGCGCGACCCCCGGGTGGTCCTGGCACCGGACGCCGACCGGGACTGCGCCGACCTGCACGCCTACCTCGATTCCCGCGCGCGCGAGCGGGCCGGGGCCGTCCGGGCGGTGCTGCACGAGGCCCGCCTGCGCCTGGGCCTGCTGCACCTGGTCCGGTTCAAGGCCGTCGACCGGGACCGGGCGCCCGGCGAGCTCGCGCGCGCCGTGCTGTGCCTGCGCTTCCACACCGACGACCCGGACCCGCTGCCCCCGCCGGTGGACCGGCTCGTCGGGCCCGAGGCGCACCACGACGAGCAAGCGGGCGCGGCCACGGACTTCCTGCTCGCCTCGCAGTGGTCGGACGACCCGGCGCTGCTGGACGCGGGCATCGCCCTGCTGTCCCTCGCCCTCGCGGACACCCCCGCCGACGACCCGGAGCGGGTGACCAGGTCGGCCGACCTGTGCCTGGCGCTGCGCCGCCGGTTCGAGCGCGACGGCGACGCCGTCGACCTGGACCGGGCCGTCGGGGCGGGCGGGGTCGCGGTGTCCACCCCCGGCTCGGCCCGGGTCGACCCCGTGAACCCCGGTTTCCACCTCGCCTACGCCCTGCTGGCCAGGTTCCGGGTCCGGCACGACCCCGCCGACGCCTCGCGGGCCGCCGACCTGCTGGAGTCGGTGGCGGCGGCGTTCGGTCCCGGCCCGAACCGCTCCTCGTGGCTGGACGAGGCCGCCAAGGCGCACCTGCTGCGCTACGAGCGCACCGGGGACCCGGCGGTGCTGGAGAAGGCGATCGCCCGCGCCGGGGAGGCCGCGTCCCGGCTGCCCGAGGACCCCGCCGAGGCGGGTCCGCTCCTGTTCACCCTCGCCGGCGCGCTGTTCCGCCGCTACGAGCGCACCGCGTCCGTCGACGACCTGCGGGCCGCCGTGCGGACGGGTGAGCGGTGCCTCGACGCCCTGCCGGCCGCGCACCCGGGCCGTCCCGCCCACCTGACCTCCGTGGCCCGGTTCCACCTCGGGGCCTTCTCCGCCGGCGTCGACCCGGACGGCCTGCGCCACGCCCGCGAGCGCGGCGAGGAGGCGGTGGCCGCGCGGCCCGGCGACCCGACCGCGGTGGCCGGGCTGCTCGCCGTCCTCCAGGAGCGCCACCGCTTCCTGGGCACCGCCGAGGACCTGGACCGCGCCGTCGAACTGGGCGAGGGCTCGCTCGCCGCCGGGGGCGACCACCGCGACCTCGCGTCGATGCTCGCCGGCGCCTACCTCAGCCGCTACCGGCACGCCGGCGCGGTGGCGGACCTGGACCGGGCCATCACCACCTGGGAGGCGGAGCTGGCGGCGCGGACCGCGGCGGGCGACCGGACCACGGGCGTGGCGTCCCTGCTGGGCAGCGCGTACCAGCAGCGGTTCACCGCCTCCCACGACCTGGCGGACCTGGAGCGCGCGATCGAGCTGGGCGAGCGGACCGTGGGCCCGGTCAACCGGCTCGACCCGGACCTGGGCGACCGCTGCGGCAAGCTCGCCACCAGCCACCAGCGCGCTCACGAGGTCGGCCTGGGCGGGGAGCACCTGCGGCGCGCGGTCGACCTCGGGGAGCTGGCGGTGGCGGCCACCCCGCCGGGTCACCCCGGCCGGGCCGGGTGGCTGGCCAACCTCGCGACCACCTACCGGGCCCGCCCCGACCGCACGCCCGAGGACCTGGACCGGGCGGTGGACCTGGCCGAGCGGGCGCTGGCCGAGCCGGTCGGGACCGGGATGGGCCGGATCGCCGTGGTGGGCGCCCTCGCGGCGGCCCACCGCGACCGCGCCGAGCGGACCGGGGCCGCGGTGGACGCGCGGCGGCTGCGCGACCTGGTCCGCGAACTGGCCGCGGACACCGCGCCGGCCGAACGGGTGTGGGGCCACCACCAGGTGGGGGCGCTGGCGCTCACCGCCGGCGAGCACCGGACGGCCGTGGAGGTGCTCGACACCGCCGTGGCCCTGCTGCCCGACGTGCTGCCCCGGGGCGCGGGGTGGGTCGACCGGCAGCACCGGCTCGGCACGGTCGCGGGCCTGGTCGGCACGGCGGTCGCCGCCCACTGCGCCGCGGGCGACCCGGCGGGCGCGGTGGAGGTGGCCGAGCAGGGGCGCGGCGTCCTGCTGGCCGACCACGCCGGCACCCGCACCGACCTGACCTGCCTGGACCGGGTGCGACCCGACCTGGCCGACCGGCTGCGCCGGGTGCGGCGGTCGCTGAACGGGCCGGTGCCGCCCGGGACCGACCGGAAGCGGGCGTGGTGCGAGCACGGCGCGGTGATCGCCGAGATCAGGGACCGCCCCGGCGGTGAGGACTTCCTGCGCCGTCCGCGCCTGGCCGACCTGGTGGAGGCCGTGGTGGGCGGTGCGGCGGTGGTGGTCAACGTGGCCGGCGACCGCGGTGACGCGGTGGTCGTGCGGTCCTCCGGCGACCCGCTGCGCGTCGGGCTGCCCGGTCTGCGGGCGGCGGAGGTGGAGGAGCGCGCCACCGCCCTGACCGAGGTGACGACCGGGACGTCCCCGGCCGACCGGCTGCGCCGGCAGCGGGTGCTGCCCGAGGTCCTGGCCTGGCTGTGGGACGTCGTCGCCGAACCGGTGCTGGCCGCGCTGCCGGCCGGGCCGGAGCCGCGGCGGATCTGGTGGCTGCCCACCGGCCACCTCGGGGTGTTCCCGCTGCACGCCGCCTGCCGCCCGGACCGCCCCGGCCTGCTGGACCTGGCGATCTCCTCGTACGTCCCGACGCTGCGGGCCCTGCGGGACGCGCGCCGCCGCGCGCCCGCACCGGTGCGGCGGCAGCTCGTGGTCGCCCTGGAGCGCACCCCCGGCCTGCCCGACCTGCCCGGCACCGCGCGGGAGGCCCTCGGGCTGGGCGGTCCCGGCACGCTGCTGCGCGACCGGGAGGCCACGGTCGACCGGGTCCTGGCGGCGCTGCCCGGGGCGACGTGGGCGCACTTCGCCTGCCACGCCGAGGCCGACCTGCTCTCCCCGGCCGACAGCAACCTCCGGCTGGACGACGGCCCCCTCCGGCTGCCCGCGATCGGCGGGCTCGACCTGCCCGGGGCGGAGCTGGCCTACCTGTCCGCGTGCTCGACAGCCCACCACGGCGGTCGGCACGCGGACGAGGTGCTGCACCTGGCCTCGGCGTTCCAGCTGGCCGGGTTCAGGCACGTGATCGCCGGCCTGTGGCCGCTGGACGACCGGGTGGCCGCCGACGCGGCCGCCGCCTTCTACCGCGACCTCGCCGGGACGCAGGCCCAAGCGCAGCCCGGGACGCAGACCCAGGCCGATATCCCCACCGCGGACGGCGCCGCCGCCGCGCTGCGCCGGGTCGCCCTCGCGCTGCGCGCCGCCGACCCGGGTGCCGCCCACCTGTGGGCCGCGCTGGTCCACAGCGGTCCGTGACGCCCGCGGCCCGCACCGAGCCGCCCACGCCGCGTTCGCCGGGGCCGTCGCGGCCGCCGGCCGGGCGTGGCCGCTGTTCGCCCTCGGTCGTGGTCGGGGTGGGAGGTGAGGGCGGGTCCCTGGTGCAAGGGCAGGTGAACGCGGGTCCACCGCCGCCGCACCCTCCGGCGGCGGTGGACCCGCCGGGCTCACCCCGTGGGCGGGGCCGTGCAGGGCGCTCCGCCGCACACGTCGACGACCACGCCGGTGGTCAGGAAAACGGCCTTCTGCCGCCGCGCGTCGACCGACGAGCGCGGGTCGGCGTGCGGGTCGCGGCCGTGCTCCGCCCCGGTCGGCGGGGTGTTCGTGGTCGGCGGGGCGGGGGTGCCGCTGTCCCACACCACCACCGCGGAATCGGCGTGGGGCAACCGCACCGGCTCGACGCCCCAGTGCGGGACGCGGTCCGGGCTGCGGCCGGGCGCCAGGGCGGGTGCGGCGAGGCGCGCGCCGATCGTGCGGGCCTGCACGTCCGCCGCGACGTTCGCCACCTGGTGGTCACCGAACGCGATGTGCATCAGGACGCGGCGGTCGCCGAGGTGGTTGGCGTAGCCGTTGGTCTCGCCCCGGTCCCACAGCAGTTGCAGCAGCTGGAGCACCACCTGCTGGCGCAGCCGGTCCGGGTAGGACAGGTCGAGCACCTGCTGGAACGGGGCGAAGGCGCTGCTGCGGTTGAGCAGCACGCCGTAGTTCATGCCGGTGACGCCCAGGACCGCGGTGCGGATGTCCGGCGAGGCCGCCACCAGCGCGCCGCCCAGGATGCCGCCCTGGCTGTTGCCGTCGAAGACCAGCGGGCGGGTGGTGTCGACCAGCGGGCGGCCGTCGTCGGTGCGGAACGCCGGGTGCGCCGCGAACCCCTCCGGGTGGGTCAGCGCCCGGCCCAGGAAGATCGCGTTGAGCAGGCCCTGCTGCGAGCGCTCCGGGATCGCCGGGAACGCGGTGACGTCCGCGAGCGCGGCCAGCACCACCGGGATGTCGTCCTGCGCCATGCCGATCCAGTCGGTGGCGCAGAAGGTGAACCCGTGCTCGGCGGCCATCGCCTTCACGTTGCCCGCGCCCACCTCCGAGCGCGAGCCCAGCAGCCCGTGGCCGTACAGGGCGGGCCACGACGGGCGGTCGAACGCCGAGCGCGGCACCTCGCAGCGGAACTGCGCCTCGACCGGGCCGAACGGCGAGCGGCGCGGCGCGCCGTCCCGGTCGCGCCGCAGCAGCGAACCGGGCAGGCCGCCGGGCAGCGTCAGGTAGCTGGGCACGGTGACCCGGCCGGTGACCTCGCGGGCGATGCGCGCGTCCTGCTCGGGCGTGAAGTCGGTGACCCCGGTGACGGTCGAGATCGGCGCGCGCGACCCCAGGGCGCGCAGGGCGTCGTCGCGGAGGGTGACCAGGTCGCCGGTGAGGCTGCGCGTGCTCGCCACGGTGAAGCCCCACGCCAGGTGCAGGGAGCCCGGGTCGAGGCCGTGCGCGGCGAGCACCGCCAGGGCCGGCCGCAACTGCCGCTGCCGGGCGCGCAGCGGGTCGTGCCCGGACAGGCGCGCCCCGGCGACCCGGGCGAACGCCGGGTTCGGCGGGATCTCGCGGCCGGTGGCGTCCCGCAGGCCGCGCAGCGCCACGACGTACCGGTGCCCGTCGCGGAGGTTGCGGGCGGGGTGGATCAGCAGCGCGCGCCGCCGCGGGTCGTTGGAGTCGATCTCGGCCCAGTGCGGCCACCGCTCGCCGGTCGCCTCCTCCAGCAGCACGACGGGCGAGTCCGCGTCGAGCGAGCGGCCGATGTCGGTGACCGGGGCCATCCCGCTCGCCACCGGGTCCAGGCCCGGCACGTGGGCGATCAGCGTGGCGCCGGGGGAGAAGCCGTCGGCCCGGTTCCACGCCGTCGGGTTCACCGCGCTGCCCGGGGCGTTGCGCGGCAGCACGTCCGGGGTGAACGCGACCCGTCGTCCGGTGGGCGTGGTCGGGTCGGCCCGGGTGTGCCAGTCGCTGGGGAAGGGCAGCAGGCACTCGGTGCCCCCGCCGAGCGGGTCGCAGCCCCGGGGCTGGGCGGTGGCCTGCGCGGGCGCGACGACGAGTGAGGCGATCAGGGCGACGACCGGCAGCAGCCCCATGTCACGCCCCTTGGTGGTCGGCGATGATCCGGGCGTGGTTCGCCTCACCGCGCCGGTTGGGGTGCAGGGGCGCGGCGAGGTCGGTCGGCACGTACCCCTCGACCCACTTGTCCCCCGGGAGTTGGCACGCGTCGTGCCCGGCGCTGGGCGTGCGCAGGTCGACGTACTCCGCGCCGTGCGCCGCGCTCTGCTCGGCGATGACCAGGTTGAGGCGGTCGACGCCGCCCTGGAGGAAGTCGGCGTCCGCCGGCAGGACGGGCTGGACCGGCCAGCAGCCGCCGGGCTTGAGGTAGAGGCCGTAGCCGGTGGTGACCACGCGCGCCCGCGGCGACCGCGCGCGGATCTCGTCCAGGGCGGCGGCCAGCCGGGGCGCGAACTCGGCCAGCCGCTGGGCGAGGCGCTCCTCGTGCTCGCCCCGGCACGGCGTGGCCGCGGGGTCGAGCCGCACGCAGTCCTGCGCGATGCCGACCAGGCCGACGTCGTTGCCGCCCATGGTCAGCGTGACCAGGTCGGTGTCCGGGCGCAGCGCGTCGAACTGCGGCGGCGCGGTGCCGGCGGGCAGGTCGAGCAGCGACAGCTCCTGCGGCTGGGTCAGGTGCCTGCTCGACGCGCCGCCGCACGTCACGTCGGTCAGCGCCGCGCCGAGCCGGGCCGCCAGCTCGTGCGGGTAGTTGTGCGTGGACCGGCCGCAGGCCAGGGGACCGGTCGGGGTCGGGATCAGCGGTCCGGACGCCGCGGAGTCGCCGAGCGCGACGTACGACGGGGGTTCCGCCGCCGCGACCGGCGACGCGGGTAACACCACCGGCGTGGCCAGGGCGACCACGCCCGCGGCGGCGGACAGGGCACGGCGAAGGCGTGCGTTCATCAGGGGACCTCCGGGGTGGCGTGTGACCGGCGTCACTGCTCACCCGGCAGCCTGCCGAAAGACCGGTGGTCCTGACCACCGCTTCCGCCGCCGCGTCGTCCGGTCAGAGCAGCAGCGGCGTGCCCGGCTCGACCCCGCACAGCGCGCGGCCGTAGTGCTCGATGCCGGTGGTGGGGATCAGCACCGCGTGCGTGGCCAGCGCCTGGACGTCCCGGGCGATGCGGTGGAGGGGGAACGCCGTGGAGATGCCCGACGCCCCCGAGCCCAGGCGCAGCGCCTCGACCGCCTCGGCGCACAGCCGCGTCGCGTAGGCCACCTGGCCCCAGACCCTGGCCCGGTCCTGCCGGTCGCACCCCGCGCCGGTGGCCACGCGCTCGTCGAGCAGGTCGGCCGCCTGCTCGGCCAGCAGGCGGGCGGCGTCCACCTTCAGCCTGCTCTCGGCGACCTGGTGGTGGGTGATCGCGGCGTCGCGGTGGTGGGCGTGGCCGGTGTAGGCGACCGGGCCGCGGCGGGGGAGGCGGTCGAGGTAGAACTCGTACGCGGCCTCGGCCAGGCCCAGGAACGACGCGGCGGCGCTGGTGACCAGGTAGGGCAGCGGGGGGTGGCGGAAGAAGGGCGAGTCCGCGTTGCGCTCGCTGCGGTGCTCCTGGTCGAGCAGCCGCGCCGACGGGATCGCGTGCCGGTGCGGGACGAAGACGTCCCGGCCGGACACGGTGTTGCTGCCGGTGCCCTCCATGCCGCTGACGTGCCAGTCGTCCTCGACGGTCAGGTCCCGCGCGGGGATGGCGAAGTGGGCCGGCCCGCAGCCCTCGACCACCGCCGGCTGGAGCAGGTACGAGGCGTCCAGGCAGCCGCTGTTGAACGGCCAGCGGCCGGACACGGAGTACCCGCCGTCGACCACCACCGCCCGGCCGGGCACGGCCAACGTGGCGCAGTGGAAGGCTTCCGGGTCGGCGAAGACCTCCTCCTGCACCTCGTCGGGGAACTTGGCGAGCAGGAAGACGGAGTCCAGGTAGATCGTCGCGACCCAGGCCGTGGAACCGCAGCCCCGGGCGACCTCGGTGAGGGCCGCGAGCTTCGTGCGCACGTCGAGTTCGAGCCCGCCCAGGCGGCGGGGGAGGGCCGCGCGGAACAGACCGGTCCCGCGCAGCGCGTCCAGGTTCTCGCGCGGGACGCGGCGCTCGGCGGTGCAGCGCGCGGCGTTGGACCGCAGCAGGGGGACCAGGGCGCGCACCCGGTCGACGAGATCCGGCATGGTGTCCCCCGTACTCCCGACCCGGCGTCCGGCAGGGCCACTGTGCCACAGGGGATCATCGGCGATCGGCGTGCGCGGGACACGGCACCCGAACGGTGCCGACGCGCTCACCGCCGGTGCCTCCCCGGGCCGCGGCGCTGGGCCGATCGTGCCGGTCGGTGCTCGACCCGGGGGAACCCCCGCTCGGGCGCGGCTCACCGGCGCGCGGCGCGCACCAGCCGCAGCGGCGCCCACACCAGCAGCGCGAGCACGGCCACCAGCAGGTACTCGATGGCCGGGATGCGCACGACCTCGTCGATCCGGTCGTACCCGCGCCACGCGTAGACCCCCAGGGCCGCCACGCCGATCGCCCCGGCGACCCACCACCGCGTCGCGGCGCTCAACCCCACCCCGTGCAGCTGGGTGATCACGAAGATGCCGACGAACCCGAACAGGAACATGGGCCAGACCCCGTCCGGGCCCGAGTTCATCACCGCCACCAGCGTGCCGTGCAGCGCCACCACCAGCTCCAGCCCGAGCGTCCACCACCGGTTCGTGTGCGCGGTGGTGAACACCAGGCTGCTCTGGAACAGGAGCAGGAACATGTAGAAGAACCCGATGAGGTGGCCGCTGGTGCTCTCCATCGGGTGGTACCAGAACGTGTAGACCGCGGCCCAGCTGAACAGGTAGCCGTGGTAGCGCCGCACGAACGCCACGACGTCGGCCCCGATCGGCGCGGGGCGGCCGAAGAACAGGCCGCGCCGCTTGTTCTCCATCAGCAGCACGGCCACCAGCAGCAGCACGACCGAGCCCTGGGAGCTGAAGATCGACACGTCCTGGGCGGTGCCGTCGTAGAACAGCTGGGTCTGGAGGGCGTGCAGGGCGATGAACCCGCCGTTGGCGGCGAGCGCGACGACGTTCACCCGGTGCAGGCCGGTGGTGTAGCGGCGGACCCGCGTCTGCGCGTAGTGGATCAACCCCCAGGACACGACCTGGTGCGCCACGTACCCGACCCACGCCGACGCGCGGGTCCAGGACGTCGGTTCGGGCAGCTGCCAGTAGTACCAGGAGGCCCCCTGGTCGGGCAGCAGGGCGATCCCGTGCAACCGCTGCCCGAGCAGCCACACCAGGCCGGTGAGCGCGAAGCTGCCGACCACCCCCCACACCAGCAGCCGACTGCGGCCCCGCACAACGTTCAGCACGCTGAACATGATGGCAAACGCTCAGCAGGCTGAACAATCGCCCTCCGGCGTGCTCTGCGAAGATGCCCGGGTGGGCCGAGGGGACGAGCGGGAGGTGTCGGGCCGGCCGGACCAGGTGCGCGCCGACGTCGACTCCTGGCCGACCGGGCGGTTGCTGTCGGTCGCCGCGCGCGTCGTGGAGAGCCGGTTCGACGAGGTGCTGAACGGGCTGGGCCTGACGCACGCGGGCCTGATCGCGCTGCACCACCTCGCCGACGGGCCCCTGGCCCAGCGCGAGCTGGCCGTGCTGTGCCGGGTGACCGACCAGACGATGAGCCGCACCATCGAGCGGCTGGACCGCTCCGGGCACGTCACCCGCGCCGCCGACGCCCGCGACCGCCGCCGCACGCTGGTCGAGGTCACCCCGACCGGCCGGGACGTGCTGGCCGCCGCCCGCCGCGAGGAGCAGGAGTCCGAGGCGCTGCTCGGCGCGGTGGAGGACTACGACCACTTCCGCCGCCAGCTGATCACCCTGATCGCCGCGGCCACCCGGACCCGCTGAGGTTCCGCCGACCGGGCCTCCGCGCCCGGGTCCCGCGGCTCCCGGGGGTTCGCCCGTCCGGATTTCGAGGTGTTTCCGCCACGTTGTCGCAGGTGAGCAGGTGTGCGTCACTCGATCGAGGAAATCTATGATCGCTGGGGTAGACATTCCCCGCCCGGCAGGTGTACTGTCTTCCTTGTCGAGAGAAGAGAACGTCCTATCGACGCGGGAGATGATGAACTACCCGCGAGTTGGGAGCAGTACGGCCCTCCCGGCCGGGACCGTGGTAAGAGGTGTTCCGGGGAGAGGTCGAAGACCGTTGGCACAGGCAGTACCGGGAGCGCAACCGCAATAAGCACGACAGCAGTTCGCTTGTTCCCAGCTGATGGTCGCGCAGAGTAGTGGCAGTACACGCGGTACACGCAAGACAGGCAGTACGGGCAAGACACGCAAGACAGGTAAGCAAGAAGGTTCGGCAAGCAAGGCAAGGCCAGCAAGACAAGGCAAGATCAAGGATCAGGGTAAGGATCTAGAGGAGAAGGGAAGGGTTGCACGCCATCGGATCGCCTGCCTCGGGGTGAAGTCGGCCCGGGTGGGTACCGCACTCCAATCGGATTGGATGGTGGTCTCCGGTTACGTACATGCGATCCCCGCGGGGTCCGGAGTTCGTGCGGTCGCCGTGGACACGACAAGCCGGTCTCACGACCGGTTGGTGGAAGTGAACCCACAACCCTTGGGGCCCCGGTGCCGATCGGCACCGGGGCCCCTCGTGACGCGGAGGTGCAGTGCCCGCTGAGAGAGACCAGCCGCAGATCGCGGCCGACAACTTGGACGACGACGACTACCCCGCCTACACCATGGGCAGGGCCGCGGAGATGCTCGGCACCACGCCGGGGTTCCTGCGCAGCCTGGACGAGGCGAAGCTGATCGAGCCGCAGCGCTCGCAGGGCGGCCACCGCCGCTACTCGCGCCGCCAGCTGCGGATCGCCTCCCGCGTCCGGAAGCTCGTCGACCAGGGCACCGGCTTGGAAGCCGCGTGCCGGATCGTCACCCTGGAGGACCAGCTCCGGGAAGCACACCAACTCAACGAGAAGCTCTCGCCGCCGCCCGAGCAGGACTACCCACCGCTGCGGGGCGTGTGACGCGCTCAGGCCCGGGGACGTCGGCCCGCAGGTCGGGCGACGTCCCCCTGGACGACGGTGGCTGCCGGGCCCGGGTCGACCGGACCCAGCCGAACCGGCTTCGACCCAACCGGCTTCAACCCAACCGGCTTCAACCCAACCGGCCCTGACCAAGCCCGCCTCAGCCGGGGCACGGCTCCGCCCGGCCGTCGCCGTAGACGAACTCGCAGCGGGGCACCGCGGTCGCGTCACCGATGTCCTCGATGCGCGCGATCATGAGCTTGCGCTGCGCCCCGGTCCGGGAGTCGCGGAAGCTGATCTCGCCGGTGGCGCCGTCGAACGGGCTGCGCTCGACCAGTTCCTGGGCGATCGCCGCGCGGTGGGGCAGGTACTCCCGGCCGTGCCCCGGGCGCTGCTGGTTGCGGCGCACGGCGGCGATGAACAGGCCCGCCGCGTCGTAGGAGAGACCGATGCCCTGCCCCGGCCACGGCGGGCCGGGGGTGTTCGCCAGCTCGCGCGCGTAGTCGTTGGCGGCCGGCGGGTTGGTGTCCGACACCCGGTACAGCCGGTTGTACCCGTCGCAGAACGCGACCAGCGACTGCTCGTTCCGGTTGGTCTCCGGGCGGCCCGCCTCCCGGCACGACCGGCCCGCCGCCACCACCCGCCCGCCCATGTCGACCCAGGACACCGGCAGGCCGTTCAACTCGTACTGGTCGCGGCTCTGCTGCTGCGCCACGAACCTGATCACGGAGTCGTCGCCGACCACGGTCGGCGACTCCTCCCGCCCGCACAGGCTCACCACCCGGTTGAGGAACGCGGCGAACTGGTCCTCGCGGCCCGCGTAGAACGCGATCTCCCCGCGACCGCACCGCACGTCCACCTCGTCCGGTGAGCGTTCCCAGCCCACGGGCGGTCGCTCGGCCAGGGCGGGGGCGCGCTCCCGGACCGCGGCGGTCGTCTCCTCCACCAGGGTGCCGATGTACGCGTCGTCGGCGGGCGGGTGGTAGACGGTCAGCTGCCGCGACGTGCCGTGCGCGTACTCCACCACCGCCCGCGCCTGCACCCGGTTGCCGGGCGGGAGCTGGAAGTACAGCGGCGACACCTCGTCGAGGCGCTCGCCGGTGAGCACCATCGACACCACGGCCGTGCCCAGGTGCCCCAGCAGCGCGATCGCCGTCTCGGTCTCGGGCACGGTCCGGTCCATGCCGATGACGCCGAGCACGGTCGGGTCGTCGCGCAGCAGCGGCTCCAGCAGGTCCCGCACGATCCGGGCCGCGGCCGCCATGGTGTTGCCGCCGTTGGCCACGACCACCCGCAGCAGCGGCTCGGTCTGCTCCTTGCGGTTGTGCTGCTGCTGCCGGATGAGCAGGCCCTCCAGCTCCTCCGCGACGGAGTGGTCCGTGCCGGGGTCCGCCTCGGGGTGGGTCAGGCCGGAGAAGTACACGATGCTGACCAGCGGTCGTTCGCGGTTGGCCTCGTGCAGGTCGCGCGCGATGGCGTTCTGCTCGAACACGGCCAGCTGCGCCAGCCGCAGCCGCCGGTCCGAGCCGAAGACCAGGTCGCTGTTGTCGCTGTAGCCCACGCACTGGCCGAGGCCGCCGTCCCACACCGCGACGGCGCCGGAGGACGGGCTGGGCAGGCAGTCGGCGGCCCAGCGGTGCACCGCCCAGGCGCTCGCGGCCAACACCGGCACGGCGACCAGCAGCGCCGTGACCGCCAGGGCCACGCCCCGGCGCGCCAGCCACGCGGGGGCGCGCGGCGGCAGCGAGCGGATCTTCGGCCACGCCTCGCGGTCGGCGTCGGACGGCTCGTCGGTCGGGTCGGGCAGGCGGGCGAACACGAACCGCGCCTCGCCCTCCTGCCGCTGCCGCAGCGTCGGCAGCATCCGGTACCAGCGGTCCACCACGGACTGGACGTCGCGCACCAGGGGGATGCCGCGCGGGCTCTTCCACGACGGCGGCGCGTCGCTGCGCGCCACCACCAGCAGCGGGTCCAGGTCGCCCTTCTCGTTGCGCACGTCGTTGACCAGGCGCAACAGCTCCCAGCCCTGGTCGGTGACGTTGTCGAGCACCAGCACGACGTACGCGGTGCGCCGCCACCGCCGGGGGCGCAGGCCGCGCGGCCGGTAGGCCAGGCGCAGGTCCCGCAGGAACGCGTGGACCAGCACCTTCTTGATCTGCTCCGGGTCCTCGGTGCCCCGCCGGTCGGTGGTGAGGCGTTCGGCGAAGCCCACGAACGTGGTCGAGTGCAGCGGCACCATGAACGGCTGCCGCATGAACCACCGCGGCACCCGGCCGACGATCGGCCAGCGGTGCCTCCACAGCCAGAACGGCAGCGGCCCCCCGACGACGACGAGCAGGCGCGCCCACCACGGCAGGCCGCCCTCCTCGCCCGCCATGGTGCGGGGGCGGTCCTTCTCGTACCAGGTGCGCAGCACCGCGAGGCTCGCCGCGCGCGCGTCCCGGCCGTCCGCCGGTTCGATGGTCTGCCGGGTGAGCCAGGACGCGAGCCGGTAGTGCTGGAACCGCAGCCGCCCGCCGGTGCCCTTGTTGTCCCACTCCAGCAGTTGGTGCACCTCGTCCAGCAGCGGCAGCAGTGAGCCGGTCGCGCCGGCCGGCGGCTTGCTCGCGTTCACCACGACGTGCGCGATCTTGTCGCGCTCCGGCTGGTTCAGCCGGAGCGCGAGCGCGCCGGGCACGTCGCCGGGCGCGGTGCCGATCAGCGACAGGATCGGCAGCGGCCGGTCGCCGCGGTACTCGCCCTCCTGGGGCTTGCGCCAGCTCCAGCGCGGTCGGTCGACGAGGTCGCGGATGACGTCCAGCAGGGCGTGCAGGCCCTGGAAGGGGGCTTCTTCCTCGGTTTTCTCGGCCATGCGGCGTCCGGCACTCCGTGGGGCGGAAGGTGACCCCGGCCCGTCGCCGGTATCACCCCCAGGTTCCAGTGATCACGTCGGTGAGCCCCGGGAACCGGTGGAATTCACCCGTTCGCAGGCAGGCCGGCACCGCAGAACTGCGGTGCCGCCCGGTGCTCGCCCGCCGACCGGGCGCCCGACCGGCCTCAGGAGAGCTTGAGGGTGGGCTTCGCGAGGTCCAGCCAGGCGTCGACGTCGAGGATTCGCTCGAAGGTGAGCCGGGCCGCGGGGTCCACGGCGGCGGGGTCGAGGGCGGTCGCCGCGGCGACCTTCACCGGGTCGCACACGAACAGCGCGTCGGTGCCCGGGTCGGCCAGGACGTCCCGCACCTGCCGCTGGAGCTCGGCCACGTACCGGAGGTCCTGGGTCGAGGGGTAGCCGCTCTTGCGCCGACCGGCCACCGAGTCGGGCAGCAGGTCCCGGGCCGCCGCGCGGAGCAGGCTCTTCTCGTGGCCGTCGAAGGTGTGCAGCGACCACGGGACGTTGTACAGGTACTCCACCAGGCGGTGGTCGCAGAACGGGACCCTGGTCTCGACGCCCGCGCGCATCGCGAGCCGGTCGAGGCGGTCCTCCAGGGTGCGCATGAAGCGGGTCAGGCCGAGGTAGGCGATCTCGCGCTGCTTGCGCCGCCGGGTGTCCTCGCCCTCCAGGTGCGGCACCTCGGTGAGCGCGCTGCGGTAGCTGTCCCGGCGGAACGCGGGCAGGTCGACCAGCTCGACGAACTCCCTGCTCATGTACGAGGAGGTGTTCAGCTGGGGCCAGGCCACGAACCACGGGAAGTCCTCGCCCGAGTAGACCGCCTCGGCGTGGTGCCAGAAGTGGCCCATGAAGATCTCGTCGCCCGCCTCACCGCTCAACGCCACCGTGACGTGCTCCTTGAGGGCCTTGAACAGCAGGAAGAGCGAACTGTTCATGTCACCCATGCCGTAGGGCGCGTCCCAGGCGGCGACGACCTCCCGGCGCACCTCCGGGTCGGACAGGGCGCGGTGGTCCAGCACGAGGTGCCGGTGGTCGGTGCCCAGGCGCGCCACCACGTCGGCGATGTAGGGACCGTCGGCGCTCGGCCGGATCGTGTCGGCGGTGAAGTTCTCGGCCTGGTCGGGGAAGTCCACCGAGAAGGTGCGGACGGCCTCGCCCCGGGCGCGCAGGTGCCGGTCGGCCAGGCCGGTGAGCACGCTGGAGTCCAGGCCGCCGGACAGCAGGACGCCCCGCGGCACGTCGGCGACCAGCTCGTGCGCGACGTTGTCCTCCACCATCGCGCGGACCGCGCGGACCGTGGTCTCGCGGTCGTCGTGGTGCGGCGCGGCCGTGAGCCGCCAGTAGGTGCGTTCGCGCAGGCCCGTGCGGTCGACGGTGATCACGGTGCCCGGCCGGGCGATCTTGATGCCGGACCAGACGCCCTCGTCGGTGGTCGGGAAGCCCAGCAGCAGCCTGCGGATGCCGTCGGTGTCCACGACCGGCTCCACCAGCGGGTGCGCCAGGAGCGCCTTCGGCTCGGAGCCGAACACGACGCCGTCCCGGGTCGGGAAGTAGTGCAGCGGCTTGGTTCCCATGCGGTCGCGGATGAGGACCAGGCGCTCGTCGCGGCCGTCCCACAGCCCGATCGCGCACATGCCGACCAGGTGCTCGGCGACGGCCTCGCCCCACTCCAGGTAACCACGCAGCACCACCTCGGTGTCGCTGGCCGTGCGGAACCGGTGCCCGCGCCGGCGCAGCTCGTCCCGCAGCTCGACGAAGTTGTAGGTCTCGCCGCTGTAGGTGAGGACGACCGGCCCGTCCGGCGTGTCGACCGACATCGGCTGGGTCCCGCCGGGCAGGTCGATGATCGACAGCCTGCGGTGCCCGAGCGCGGCGTGGGTCCCGGTCCAGACGCCCCAGTCGTCCGGGCCGCGCTGACGCATGGTGTGCGTCATGGTCTCGATGGTGGACCGTTCCCCGGTCAGGTCGCGGTCGAACGATATCCAGCCGGCAACTCCGCACACGGTGCGCCCCCTCCGCTCCAGGCGACCGTATCGGCACCGCGAGGCCGGTGACGAAGGGTGTAGGGGTGGTCACCGCACAAAGTAGGGGTATGTGGCCACCGGCCGGGCGTGGTGCGGTGTCCCAGGGGCGTCCGCCCGGTGGCTGTAAGTCCACAGTGGACCGAAAAATGACGGCCACCCGTTGTCGGGGCCGCGATGTGCGGCCGATCGGCGGCGCCGGGCCGGAGCGGCGGCGTGCGCGCCCGTCCCGTCACCCTGACCGGACCAGGAGGCCGTGGCATGGGTTCTTCCGAGGATGTCGCCGTCGTCGGGATGTCCTGCCGCCTGCCGGGGGCACCCGACCCGGACTCGTTCTGGCGGCTGCTGCGCGACGGCGTGGACGCGGTGACGGCGGTGCCCGTCGACCGGGTGGACGCGGGCACGGGCCGGGGCGGTTTCCTGGACCGCGTCGGGGACTTCGACCCGGCGTTCTTCGGCATCTCGCCGCGGGAGGCGGCGGCGGTGGACCCGCAGCAGCGGCTGGTGCTGGAGCTGGGCTGGGAGGCGTTCGAGGACGCGGGCATCCCGCCCGGCGGGGACGCGGGCGTGTTCATCGGCGCGATCCGCGAGGACTACGCGGACCTGCGGGACCCCGACGACATCGGCGCGCACTCCATGACGGCGCTGCAACGCGGGATGATCGCCAACCGGCTCTCCTACGCGCTGGGGCTGCGCGGCCCCAGCTTCGTGGTCGACGCGGCGCAGTCCTCCTCGCTGGTCGCCGTGCACACGGCCCGCACCAGCCTGCTGCGCGGGGAGTGCTCGATCGCCCTGGCCGGCGGCGTCACCCTCAACCTCAGCGCGACCAGCGCGCGGACCGCGGTGGAGTTCGGCGGGCTGTCCCCGGACGGCCGCTGCCACGTGTTCGACGCGCGGGCCAACGGCTACGTCCGCGGCGAGGGCGGGGCGCTGGTCGTGCTCAAGCGGCTGGCGGACGCGGTGGCCGACGGCGACCTGGTCCACTGCGTGATCCGGGGCAGCGCGGTCACCAACGACGGCGGCGGCGAGGGCCTGACCGTGCCGGAACGGGCCGCGCAGGCCGAGGTCCTGCGGCTGGCCTACCGGCGGGCCGGGGTCGACCCGGCCGACGTGCGGTACGTCGAACTGCACGGCAGCGGCACCGCGGTCGGCGACCCGGTCGAGGCCGCCGCCCTCGGCGAGGTGCTCGGCGCGGGCCGCCCCGCCGACCGGCCGCTGCTGGTGGGCTCGGTGAAGACCAACATCGGCCACCTGGAGGGCGCGGCGGGGGTGGCCGGCCTGCTCAAGACCGTGCTCAGCCTCAAGCACGGCGAGCTGCCCGCGAGCCTGCACTTCGGCACGCCGAACCCGCGGATCCCGTTGGCGGAGTTGGGAATCCGCGTCCAGGACCGCACCGGCCCGTGGCCGGGCGAGGGGCCCCGGCTGGCGGGCGTGAGCTCCTTCGGCATGGGCGGCACCAACTGCCACGTCGTGCTGGCCGGGTGGACCGGCCCCGAAGGGGCGAGCGGCACGGCCGTGGCGCCGTGGGTGCTCTCCGCCAAGACCGCCCAGGCCCTGCGGGACCAGGCGTCGCGCCTGCGGGAGCACGTCGAGGCGAACCCGGCGCTCGACCTGGCTGACGCGGCCTGGACCGCCGCCACCACCCGCCCGGCCTTCGAGCACCGCGCGGTGCTGATCGCGCCGGACCGCGACCGGCTGCGCTCGGGCCTGGCCGCGCTCGCCGCGGACCTCCCGTTCCCCGGCCTGGTGCGGGGCACCGCCCGCCGGCCGGGCGGCGTCGCCTTCGTCTTCCCCGGCCAGGGCACCCAGTGGCCCGCGATGGCCGCCGAACTGCTCGACTCGTCACCGGTCTTCGCGCACCGGATGGGCGAGTGCGCCGAGGCGCTGGCCCCGCACCTGGACTTCCCGCTGCTCGACGTGGTCCGCGGGGAGGCGCGGGGCGTCGAGGTGGTCCAGCCCGTCCTGTTCGCGGTGATGGTGTCGCTGGCCGCGCTGTGGCGGTCCCTCGGCGTCGAACCCGACGCCGTGGTGGGCCACTCCCAGGGCGAGGTCGCGGCGGCGTGCGTGGCGGGCGCGCTGTCGCTCGACGACGCGGCGAAGGTCACCGCCGTGCGCAGCAGGGCCTTCCGCGACCTGCCCGGCGAGGGCGCCATGGTCGCGGTGCCCCTGCCGGAACGGGAGCTGGCGCCCCGGCTGACCGACGGCCTGTGGATCGCCGCGGTGAACGGACCCGGCTCGACCGTGGTGTCCGGCCACGCGGCGGCGGTGCGGGAGTTCGCGGCGGCGCTCGAGGGCGAGGGCGTCCGGGTCCGGCGGGTCCGGGTCAGCACCGCCTCGCACTCACCGCTGGTGGAGCCCCTGCGCGAACCGCTCCTCGCGGCCCTGCGCGACATCACCCCGAGGGACTGCGGCACCACCTTCGTCTCCACGGTCACCGGCGCCCCGGTGACGGGCCCGGAGCTGGACGCGGCGTACTGGTACCGGAACCTGCGGCAGCGGGTCGAGTTCGAGCGGGCGATCCGGTCGCTGGTCGCCCTGGGCTGCGGGATCTTCGTCGAGTCGAGCCCGCACCCCGTGCTCACCGCGCCGGTGCAGCAGATCGCCGGGAACGCGCTGGTGGTCGACTCGCTGCGCCGGGACGAGGGCGGCCTCGACCGGGTGCTGGCCTCGGCCGCCCGGCTCCACGTGCACGGCCTGCGGCCCGCGTGGGAGCGGGTGTTCGACGGCAGGCGGGTCCGCCTGCCCACCTACCCGTTCCAGCGGCAGCGGTACTGGCTCGACGAGAAGCCCGCCGAAGCCCCGGGGATTCCTGGAGCCCCGCGGATTCCCGGAGCCCCGAGGTCCGCTGAAGCCCCGACGCCTGTCGAAGCCCCGAGCACCCCGCGCCAGGTGCCCCGCGACGTCCTGGGGTTCGTGCGGGCGCACACCGCCGCCGTGCTGGGGCACCCGACCCCGGAGGCCGTCCCGGTGGACCTGGGCTTCCGGGAGCTCGGCGTCGACTCGCACCTGGCGGTGGAGCTGCGCAACCGGCTCGTCGACGAGACCGGCGTGGCGCTGCCCGTCACCGCGCTGTTCGACCACCCCACCTGCGCCGACCTGGCCGACCACCTGACCGGCCGGCGCGCCGGGAATACGCCCGTGCTCCCGGCCACCCCGGTGGACGACGGTGATCCGGTCGTGGTGGTGGGGATGGCGTGTCGTTTCCCGGGTGGGGTGTCGTCCCCGGAGGAGCTGTGGGAGGTGGTGGCCGGGGGCCGCGACGTGATCTCGGACTTCCCGCCTGAGCGGGGCTGGGGCTCGGGTCTCGGCGGGTTCGTGGACGCGGCGGGGTTCGACGCGGAGTTCTTCGGCATCTCACCGCGCGAGGCGATCGCCATGGACCCCCAGCAGCGGTTCGTCCTGGAGTGCTCGTGGGAGGCGCTGGAGCGGGCCGGTGTCGACCCCTCGTCGGTGCGGGGGAGCCGGCTCGGCGTGTTCGTCGGGGTCATGCGGGGGAACTACCCGGACGCCGGCGACTTCGGCGTGACCGGCGGCGCGGGCAGCGTGGTGTCGGGTCGGGTGTCGTACGTGCTGGGTGCGCGTGGGCCGGCGATTTCGGTGGACACGGCGTGTTCTTCGTCGTTGGTGGCGTTGCACCTGGCGGCGGAGTCGGTGCGTCGTGGTGAGAGTTCGATGGCACTGGCCGGTGGCGTGACGGTGATGTCGTCGCCGGTGCTGTTCGAGGAGTTCGCGCGGCAGGGCGGGTTGGCGGCGGACGGGCGGTGCAAGTCGTTCGCGGGCGCGGCGGACGGGACCAGCTGGTCCGAGGGCGTCGGCGTGCTGGTCGTCGAGCGGTTGTCCGAGGCGCGTCGGGCCGGGCGTCGGGTGCTGGCGGTGGTCCGTGGTTCGGCGGTGAACCAGGACGGCGCGTCCAACGGGCTGGCCGCGCCGCACGGGCCGAGCCAGGAGGACGTGATCCGGCAGGCGCTGGCCAACGCGGGCCTGGTGGCGGCTGACGTGGACGTGGTCGACGGGCACGGCACGGGGACCCGGTTGGGTGATCCGATCGAGGCTCAGGCGGTGTTGGCGACCTATGGTCAGGGTCGGGTCGAGCCGTTGTTGTTGGGTTCGGTGAAGTCGAACATCGGCCACGCCCAGGCTGCTGCGGGTGTGGCCGGTGTGATCAAGGTGGTTTTGGCGATGCGGCACGGGGTGGTGCCGTCGTCGCTGCACGTGGACGAGCCCTCGCCGGTGGTGGACTGGGGTTCGGGCGCGGTCGAGCTGGTGCGCGAGTCGGTGCCGTGGCCGGTGGCGGATCGGCCTCGGCGGGCGGGGGTGTCCTCCTTCGGGATCAGCGGCACCAACGCCCACGTGATCGTCGAGCAGCCCTCGGTGGTGGAGGAGCCTGCCGCGCCGGCTGGTGGTGGTGTGGTGCCGTGGGTGGTGTCCGCTGCGTCGGGTGAGGCGTTGCGGGAGCAGGTTCGGCGGTTGTCGGGGTGGCCGGGGTCGGCGTTGGACATCGGCTGGTCGCTGGTCACGAGCCGGGCGAGGTTGGCGCACCGGGCGGTGCTGCTGGGAGACCGGCTGGTCGAAGGTGTCGCCGGCCCGGCGGGGAAGACGGTGTTCGTCTTCCCCGGCCAGGGTTCGCAGTGGCGCGGGATGGCGGTGGAGCTGTGGGAGTCGTCGCCGGTGTTCGCCGGGTGGATGGATCGGTGTGCGGCGGCGTTGAGTCGGTGGGTGGAGTGGGACCTGCGTGATGCTCTGCACGCCGATCAGGTGGATGTGGTCCAGCCCGCGTTGTGGGCGGTGATGGTGTCGTTGGCCGGGTTGTGGCGGTCCTTCGGCGTCGAGCCCGATGCGGTGGTGGGTCATTCTCAAGGCGAGATCGCCGCCGCCGTCGTGGCGGGCGCCCTGTCGCTCGACGACGGCGCGCGCATCGTGGCCACACGCAGCCGGGTCATCGCGCGACACCTGTCAGGCCGAGGGGCGATGGCGTCCGTGTCGCTGCCTGAAGACCAGGTGCTGGACCTGCTCGGTGGTCGGTTGTCGGTGGCGGCGGTCAACGGTCCGACCTCGGTGGTGGTGTCCGGGGACCCGGATGCGGTCGACGAGCTGTTGTCGACGGTGCCGGGCAAGCGGATCGCGGTGGACTACGCGTCGCACTCGGCGCAGGTGGAGTCGGTCCGCGAGGAACTGCTGACCGAGCTGGCCGGCATCACGCCCGAGGCACCCGCACTGCCCTTTCACTCCACAGTGGAGGGTGAGACGACCCTGGACGCCGAATATTGGTACCGGAACCTGCGTCACACGGTGCGGTTCGAGCCGGTGGTCCGGTCGTTGGGTGCTGCGGTGTACGTGGAGATGAGTCCGCACCCGGTGTTGACCGGGCACGTCGAGGACACCGTGGAAGGCGCGGTTGCCGTCGGTTCGCTGCGCCGCGACGAGGGCGGGCTGGACCGCTTCCTGACCTCGCTGGCCAAGGCGCACGTGAACGGCGTGGACGTCGACTGGACGCCACTGCTCGCCGGCGGCCGACTCGTCGACCTGCCCACCTACCCCTTCCAGCACCGGGACTACTGGCTCGACGCCAAGCGGTCCGCGCACGCGACGCACCCCCTGGTGGACACCGAGGTCGAGTTCGCGGACGGCGCGGGTTCGCTGTCGACCGGCCGGTTCTCGCTGCGCGCGCAGCCCTGGCTCGCGGACCACGTGGTGACGGGCGCGGTCCTGTTCCCCGGCACCGCCTTCCTGGAGCTGGCGGCGCACGCGGGCGGCCGGCTGGGCTGGGCCGCCGTCCGGGACCTCGTCGTGGAAGCGCCCCTCGCGCTGTCCGCGCACGACCTGGTGGACGTGCAGGTGATGGTGGGCGCGGTCGACGGTTCGGGCCACCGGCCGGTGAGCGTGCACGCCCGCTCGACGACCCACCCGCGGTGGCGCAGGCACGCGGCCGGCTCGCTGGCCGAGACCGAGGCGCCGACGACCTCCGTGCCCGTCACCTGGCCGCCGGAGGGCGCGATCCCGCTGGAGGTCCGGTACGACGTACTGGCCGAGGCCGGCTTCGAGTACGGGCCCGCGTTCCGGGGGCTGCGCTCGGCCTGGCGGCGCGGCGACGAGCTGTTCGCGGAGGTGGACCGGCGGCCCGACCTGACGGGCTTCGCACCGCACCCCGCGCTGCTCGACGCCGCCCTGCACCCGCTGCTGCTCGACGGGGGCGGCCTGCGGCTGCCCTTCGCGTGGACCGGGGTCCGCTGCGCCGCCACGGGGGCGACCACCCTGCGCGTGCGGCTGACCCCGGTGGGCCCCGACGCCTTCGCGGTGACCGTCGCGGACACCGACGGCACCCCGGTGGCCTCGGTCGAGTCGTTGGCGCTGCGACCCGTGGACACGGCCCGCCGCACCCTCTACGAGCTGGACTGGCAGCCCGCTCCGCCGCTCGGGCGACCGGTGGCGGCGACCGTGTTCGAGTGCCCGCGATCGGGTGCGGGGCCGGAGCGGGCGGTCCGCGACCTGCTCCGGCAGGTCGTCGGGGTGATCCGGGACTGGCTCGCGGCCGGGCACCCGCCCGAGGCGCGGCTGGTCCTGGTGACCCGGAACGCCACGGGCGCGGACCCCGACCTGGCGCACGCCCCGGTGTGGGGGCTGGTCCGGTCGGCGCAGGCCGAGCACCCCGACCGGTTCGTCCTCGTCGACCTGGACGAGGGCGGCGCGCTCCCGGACGGGGTGGGCGCGGACGAGCCGCAGCTCGCCGTGCGCGGGGGCGCGGTCCTGGTGCCGAGGCTGCGCCGGACCTCCGCCGAACCCGGTCCCGCGCCGACGGGCACGGTGCTGGTGACCGGCGCGACCGGCACCCTGGCCGGCCTGGTGGCCCGGCACCTGGTGACCGCCCACGGCGTCCGGCGGCTGGTGCTGGCGAGCCGCACCGCGACGGCCGAGCGGTTCACCGACCTGGTCGAGCTGGGCGCGGCGGTCGACGTGGTCGCGTGCGACCTGTCCGACCGCGCCCAGGTGGCGCGGCTGCTCGCGGACCACCCCGTCGACGCCGTCGTCCACACCGCCGGCGCCCTGGACGACGGCCTGGTGGAGTCGCTGACGCCGGAGCGGCTGGACACCGCGCTGGCCGCCAAGGCGGACGCCGCCTGGCACCTGCACGAGCTGGCGGGGGACCTGACCCACTTCGTGCTGTTCTCGTCGATGGCGGGCGTGGTCGGCACCCCGGGCCAGGGCAACTACGCCGCCGCCAACGCGTTCCTGGACGCCCTCGCGGCCCACCGGCACGCCCGTGGCCTCCCCGCCGTGTCGGTGGCCTGGGGCCTGTGGGACGAGCGCAGCGGGATGACCGGCGGTGTGGGCGAGGTGGAGCGCCGCAGGCTGGCGCGCACCGGGGTGGTCCCGCTGTCCACCGACCAGGCCCTGGACCTGTTCGACGCCGCGCTGGGCGCCGGTCGCCCCGCCGTGGCCGCCACCCGGGTCGATCCCCGCCTGCTGGGCGCCGGGCCCGCGGTGCTGCGCGGCCTGGCCGAGGGCACGACGGCCGGGCGTGACCGGGCGCTCGCGGACGTGCCCGAGCCCGAGCGGCGCCGGGTCGCGATCGACCTGGTCCGCACCCACGCGGCGGCGGTCCTCGGGTACCCGTCACCGGCGGCGGTGGCCGCCGGTCGCGCGTTCCGCGACCTCGGCTTCGACTCGCTGACGGGCGTGGAGCTGCGGAACCGGCTGGCCGCGGCCTGCGGCACGGCCCTCCCGAGCACCCTGGTCTTCGACCACCCGACGCCGGAGGCGGTCGCGGACCGGCTGCTGGAGGGCCTGTCGGGGAACGGCCGGGCGGCACCGGCGCGCTCCGGCTCCGCTCCGGCCGACGACGGTGATCCGGTCGTGGTGGTGGGGATGGCGTGTCGTTTCCCGGGTGGGGTGTCGTCCCCGGAGGAGCTGTGGGAGGTGGTGGCCGGGGGCCGCGACGTGATCTCGGACTTCCCCGAGGAGCGGGGGTGGGGGTCGGGTCTTGGTGGGTTCGTGGACGCGGCGGGGTTCGACGCGGAATTCTTCGGCATCTCGCCGCGCGAGGCCGTGGGGATGGACCCGCAGCAGCGGCTGGTGCTGGAGTGCTCGTGGGAGGCGCTGGAGCGGGCGGGCGTCGACCCCTCGTCGGTGCGGGGCAGCGGGCTCGGCGTGTTCCTCGGGGTGATGCGCGGCGACTACGCGGGACCGGACGCCTCCAGCCTGATCGGCCTCGCCGGGAGCGTGGTGTCGGGTCGGGTGTCGTACGTGCTGGGCGCTCAGGGGCCTGCGATTTCGGTGGACACGGCGTGTTCTTCGTCGTTGGTGGCGTTGCACCTGGCGGCGGAGTCGGTGCGTCGTGGTGAGAGCGAGATGGCACTGGTCGGCGGGGTGACGGTGATGTCGACCCCCGCCCTGTTCGAGGAGTTCGCGCGGCAGGGCGGGTTGGCGGCGGACGGTCGGTGCAAGTCGTTCGCCGGTGCGGCGGACGGCACCGGGTGGGGCGAGGGCGCCGGCGTGGTCGTGGTGGAGCGGTTGTCCGAGGCGCGTCGGGCCGGGCGTCGGGTGCTGGCGGTGGTCCGTGGTTCGGCGGTGAACCAGGACGGCGCGTCCAACGGGCTGACGGCCCCGCACGGGCCGAGCCAGGAGGAGGTGATCCGGCGGGCGCTGGCCAACGCCGGTCTCACGCCCGCTGAGGTGGACGTGGTCGAGGGACATGGCACGGGGACCCGGTTGGGTGATCCCATTGAGGCTCAGGCGGTGTTGGCGACCTATGGTCAGGGTCGGGTCGAGCCGTTGTTGTTGGGTTCGGTGAAGTCGAACATCGGGCACACGCAGGCTGCTGCGGGTGTGGCCGGTGTGATCAAGGTGGTGCTGGCGATGCGGCACGGGGTGGTGCCGCCGTCACTGCACGTGGACGAACCGTCGCCGGAGGTGGACTGGTCCGCCGGGCTCGTGGAGGTGGCGCGGGAGTCGGTGGCCTGGCCGGCGGCGGATCACCCGAGACGGGCGGGGGTGTCGTCGTTCGGGATCGGTGGGACGAACGCGCACGTGATTCTGGAGCAGGCTCCGGTGGTGGAGGAGTCTGCCGCGTCGGTTGGTGGTGGTGTGGTGCCGTGGGTGGTGTCCGCTGCGTCGGGGGAGGCGTTGCGGGAGCAGGTTCGGCGGTTGTCGGGGTGGCCGGGTTCGGCGTTGGACGTCGGCTGGTCGCTGGTCAACAGCCGGGCCGTGTTGGCGCACCGGGCGGTGCTGCTGGGTGATCGCTCGATCGAGGGTGTTGCCCAGCCCGTGGACAAGACGGTGTTCGTGTTCCCGGGGCAGGGTTCGCAGTGGGCCGGGATGGCGGTGGAGTTGTGGGAGTCGTCGCCGGTGTTCGCCGGGTGGATGGACCGGTGTGCGACGGCGTTGCGTCCGTGGGTGGACTGGGACTTGCGTGACGCGTTGCACGCCGATCAGGTGGATGTGGTCCAGCCCGCGTTGTGGGCGGTGATGGTGTCGTTGGCCGGGTTGTGGCGGTCGTTCGGCGTCGAGCCCGATGCGGTGGTGGGCCACTCCCAGGGCGAGATCGCGGCTGCCGTCGTGGCCGGTGTGCTCTCGCTCGACGACGGCGCGCGGATCGTCGCGGCCCGGAGCCGGGTGATCGCGGACCGGTTGTCCGGTCTGGGCGCGATGGCGTCCGTGTCGCTGTCGGAGGACCGGGTGCTGGACCTGCTCGGTGGTCGGTTGTCGGTGGCGGCGGTCAACGGCCCGACCTCGGTGGTGGTGTCCGGGGACCCGGATGCGGTCGACGAGTTGCTGTTGTCGGTGTTCGGTAAGCGGATCGCGGTGGACTACGCGTCGCACTCGGCGCAGGTGGAGTCGGTGCGGGACGAGGTCTTGACGGCCCTGGCGGGGATCACGCCGCGCGCCGCCGAGATCCCGCTCTGCTCCACGGTGCCCGGCGCCGCGACGTTCGACGCCGAATATTGGTACCGGAACCTGCGTCACACGGTGCGGTTCGAGCCGGTGGTCCGGTCGTTGGGTGCTGCGGTGTACGTGGAGATGAGTCCGCACCCGGTGTTGACCGGGCACGTCGAGGACACCGTGGAAGGCGCGGTTGCCGTCGGTTCGCTGCGCCGCGACGAGGGCGGGCTGGACCGCTTCCTGACCTCGCTGGCCAAGGCGCACGTGAACGGCGTGGACGTCGACTGGACGCCACTGCTCGCCGGCGGCCGACTCGTCGACCTGCCCACCTACCCCTTCCAGCACCGGCGCTACTGGCCCGAGGTCGAAGCGCCCACCGCGGCCGACTGGCGCTACCGGATCGCCTGGCGGCGGCTGCCCGAGGCGCGGCGAGCCCTGACCGGGCGCTGGCTCGCGGTGGTGCCCGCCGGCGGTGCGGCCCTCCCCGACCTCGGCCCGACCGTGGAGGCGGTGGCGGTGGGCGACCTCGCCGCGCGCCTGGACAGCGGCGGGATCGACGGCGTGCTGTCGTTCCTCGCGCCGCAGGACACCCTGACGGCGGTCCGGGCGCTGGACGCGGCGGAGGTCGCGGCCCCGCTGTGGCTGGTGACCTCGGGTGCCGTCGCGGCGGCCCCCGGCGATGTCGTGCGCGACCCGGGACAGGCCCAGCTGTGGGGCCTCGGGCTCACCCTCGGGCTTGAGCAGCCCGACCGCTGGGGCGGCCTCGTCGACCTGCCCGAGGTCGTCGACGGCCCGGTGCTAGACCGGCTGACCGCCGTGCTCTCCGGGGACGAGGACCAGGTGGCGGTCCGGCCGGACGGCGTCTACGCGCGGCGTCTCGCGCGCGCGCCGCGCGACCGGCCCCGGCGCACCTGGCGGCCGAGGGGGACCGTGCTGGTCACCGGGGGCACCGGCGGGCTGGGCGCGCACGTGGCCCGCTGGCTCCTCCGGCACGGCGCCGGGCGCGTGGTCCTGGTCGGCCGCCGGGGGCCCGACGCGCCCGGCGCGCCCGAGCTGGTGGCCGAACTGGGCGACCGGGTCACCGTCGCGGCCTGCGACGTGGCCGACCGCGACGCGGTGCGGGAGCTGCTGGCGTCGCTGCCCGGCCTGACGGCCGTGGTGCACGCCGCCGGGGTCGGTCGGCACGGCACCCCGGTGACCGCGATCGACGACCTCGCCGAGGTGCTGCGGGCGAAGGTCACCGGCGCGGAGAACCTGGACGCCCTGCTCGACCACGGGGCGCTCGACGCCTTCGTCCTCTTCTCGTCCGGTGCGGGCGTGTGGGGCGGAGGCGGGCAGGGCGCCTACGCGGCGGCCAACGCCCACCTGGACGCGCTCGCGCAGCGCCGCCGGGCCCTCGGCGGCAACGCCACGTCGATCGCCTGGGGCGCCTGGGCGGGCGACGGCATGGCGAGCGGCGAGGCGGGGGAGCGGTTGCGCGGGCTCGGGCTGCCCGCGATGGACCCCGGCGTGGCGGTGCGCGCCCTGCGGGAGCTGGACGAGCCCAACCTCGTCGTGGCCGACGTCGACTGGCCCACGTTCGGGCCCGCCTACGCCGTCGCGCGCGAGCGGCCGCTGCTGGCCGAGGTCTTCGCACGGGACGCCGAGCGGCCCGGGGCCCGGCGCCCGCCCGTCACCGCCGCACTGCCGCTGGTCCGCGCGCACGTGGCGGCGGTGCTGGGGATGGCCTCGGGTGACGAGGTCGACGACCGGCGCGCGTTCCGGGACCTGGGCTTCGACTCGGTCACGGCCGTCGAGCTGCGGAACCGGTTGGTCGGCGCGACCGGCCTGAGCCTGCCGACGACGGTCGTGTTCGACCACCCGAACTGCGGGGCCCTCGCCGAGCACCTGGGCGCGGACCCCGCCGAGGAGGCGGTCACGACCCGCGCCGCCGTGGACGAGCCGATCGCCATCGTGGCGATGAGCTGCCGGTTCCCCGGCGGGGTCGGCTCGCCCGAGGACCTGTGGCGGCTGGTGGCCGACGGGGTCGACGCCATCTCCGACTTCCCGACCGACCGGGGCTGGGCGGTGTCCGGCACCGGCGGGTTCCTGCACGACGCCGCCGAGTTCGACGCGGGCCTGTTCGGGATCTCGCCGCGCGAGGCGACCGCCATGGACCCGCAGCAGCGGCTGGTGCTGGAGTGCGCGTGGGAGGTCTTCGAGCGGGCGGGCCTCGACCCCGCGTCCCTGCGCGGCAGCCGGACCGGCGTGTTCGTCGGCGCGCTGGCCCAGGACTACGGTCCCCGCCTGCACCAGGCGCCCGCCGACTTCGAGGGCTACCTGGCCACCGGCAGCACCGGGAGCGTGCTCTCCGGCCGGATCGCCTACACCTTCGGGCTGGAGGGCCGGGCGGTCACCCTCGACACCGGGTGCTCCTCGGCGCTGGTGGCGCTGCACGACGCGTGCCGGGCGGTGCGCAGCGGGGAGTGCTCGATGGCGCTGGCCGCCGGGGTGACGGTGATGTCGAGCCCCGGCGCGTTCACCGAGTTCGGCCGCCTGGGCGGGATCGCGGGCGACGGCCGGTGCAAGGCGTTCGCGGACGGCGCGGACGGCACCGGGTGGGGCGAGGGCGTCGGCGTGCTGCTGGTGGAGCGGTTGTCCGAGGCGCGTCGGCACGGGCGTCGGGTGCTGGCGGTGGTCCGTGGTTCGGCGGTGAACCAGGACGGCGCGTCCAACGGGCTGACGGCGCCGAGCGGCCGGGCGCAGCGGCGGGTGATCCGGGAGGCGCTGGCCGACGCCGGTCTGGTGGCGGCTGACGTGGACGTGGTGGAGGGGCACGGCACGGGGACGCGGTTGGGTGATCCGATCGAGGCCCAGGCGGTGTTGGCGACCTATGGCCAGGACCGGGTCGAGCCGCTGCTGCTGGGTTCGGTGAAGTCGAACATCGGCCATGCCCAGGCTGCTGCGGGTGTGGCCGGTGTGATCAAGGTGGTGCTGGCGATGCGGCACGGGGTGGTGCCCGCGAGCCTGCACGTGGATGAGCCGTCCTCCCTGGTGGACTGGTCCGCCGGGCTCGTGGAGGTGGCGCGGGAGTCGGTGCCGTGGCCGGTGGCGGATCGGCCTCGGCGGGCGGGGGTGTCGTCGTTCGGGATCGGTGGGACGAACGCGCACGTGATTCTGGAGCAGGCTCCGGTGGTGGAGGAGTCTCCTGCGCGGGCCGGGGGTGGTGTGGTGCCGTGGGTGGTGTCCGCTGCGTCGGGGGAGGCGTTGCGGGAGCAGGTTCGGCGGTTGTCGGGGTGGTCGGGTTCGGCGTTGGACGTCGGCTATTCGTTGGTCAGCGGCCGGGCGAGGTTGGCGCACCGGGCGGTGTTGCTGGGTGACCGGCTGGTGCAGGGGGTCGCCCGGCCGGTGGGCAAGACGGTGTTCGTGTTCCCGGGGCAGGGTTCGCAGTGGGCCGGGATGGCGGTGGAGTTGTGGGAGTCGTCGCCGGTGTTCGCCGGGTGGATGGACCGGTGCGCGACGGCGCTGCGTCCGTGGGTGGAGTGGGACCTGCGTGACGCGTTGCACGGTGACGAGGTGGACGTGGTCCAGCCCGCCCTGTGGGCGGTGATGGTGTCGTTGGCGGGGTTGTGGCGGTCGTTCGGCGTGGAGCCGGATGCGGTGATCGGCCACTCTCAAGGGGAGATCGCGGCTGCCGTCGTAGCGGGTGCGCTCTCCCTGGAGGACGGCGCGCGGGTGGTGGTGTCGCGCAGCCGGGTGATCGCGGACCGGTTGTCCGGCTTGGGAGCGATGGCGGTGGTGTCGCTGTCGGAGGACCGGGTGGTGGACCTGGTGGACGGCCGGTTGTCGGTGGCGGCGGTGAACGGTCCCGCGTCGGTGGTGGTGTCCGGGGATGCGGACGCGGTCGACGAGTTGCTGTCGTCGGTCCAGGGCAGGCGGATCGCGGTGGACTACGCGTCGCACTCGGCACAGGTTGAGTCGGTGCGCGAGGAACTGCTCGCGGAGCTGGGCGAGATCGTGCCGGGTGCGGCCACCATCCCGTTTCACTCCACAGTGGAGGGTGAGACGACCCTGGATGCCGAATACTGGTACCGGAACCTGCGCCACACGGTGCGGTTCGAGCCGGTGGTCCGGTCGTTGGGTGCTGCGGCCTACCTGGAGATGAGCCCGCACCCCGCGTTGGTCGGGCACGTCCAGGACACCGTCGAAGGCGCGGTAGCAGTGGGCTCGTTGCGCCGCGACGAGGGCGGGCTGGACCGCTTCCTGACCTCGCTGGCGAAGGCGCACGTGAACGGCGTCGCGGTCGACTGGACGCCGCTGGTCGCCGGCGGCCGACTCGTCGACCTGCCCACCTACGCCTTCCACCGGCAGCGCTACTGGCTCGACGCCGACGACACCGGAGCGGCGCTGCGCGACCACCCGTTCATCGGCGCCGCGACCACGCTGGCGGACTCGGGCACGGCGGTGTTCACCGGCCGGATCTCGCCGGACCGGGCGCCCTGGCTGGCCGACCACGTGGTCGGGGACGCGGTGCTGCTGCCCGGCACGGCCTTCCTCGACCTCGTGCTGTGGGCCGGGGACCACCTCGGTTGCCCCGAGGTGGCGGAACTGACGCTGGAGGCCCCGCTGACCCTGCGGGACGCCGTCGCCGTGCAGCTGTCGGTCGACGTGCCCGACCGGTCCGGGCGGCGGCAGGTCCGCGTCCACTCCCGGGCGGCGGACGACGAGCCGTGGACCAGGCACGCGTCCGGCGTCCTCACCGCCCGGACCACGACCACCCGGACCACGACCACCGCGGGGGAACCCGCGCCGTGGCCGCCCGAGGGCGCCGAGCCCGTGGACGTGCCCGAGCTGTACCGGCGGCTGGAGGCGCTCGGCTACCGCTACGGGCCCGCGTTCCGGGGCGTGCGGGCGGCGTTCCGGGCCGGCGCGGACCTCTGCGCCGAGGTCTCGCTCCCCGAACCGCTCCGCCCGCTCGCGCGCCGGTTCCGCCTGCACCCGGCCCTGCTCGACGCGGCCCTGCACGTCGCGGGCGTCGACCGGGCCGAGCCCGCCCTGCCGTTCTCCTGGAGCGGGGTGTCGCTGCCGGCACCGGGGGCGACCAGCCTGCGCGTCCGGATCGCACCGCGCGGAGACGGCACCGCCTCGCTGCGGCTGTCCGATGAGGACGGTGCGGAGGTCGCCCGGGTCGACCGGCTCGCGCTGCGCGCGACCGCCGCCCGGGACCCGCTGTTCCGCGTCGACTGGGTCGAGGTCGCGCCGGGGGAACCCGAGGGGGCGCACGCGGTCGTCACCGACCTGGCCGAACTCCACGGCGAGGTGCCGGCGACCGTCTTCCTGGTGTTCGAGTGCGCCACCCGGACCGTGCGGGACGCGGTGGTCGACGTGCTGGGGGTGGTGCGGACCTGGCTGGCGGACGGCCGGTTCGCCCGGTCGCGGCTGGTGGTCGCGACCCGGGGTGATGACGTGGTCCGCGCGGCGGTCGGGGGCCTGGTGCGGTCGGCGTGCTCGGAGAACCCGGACCGGTTCGCCCTGGTCGACCTGAACGGGGCGGACCTGCCGGTGACCTCGGTCCTGGGGGTGCTGGCGGCCGGGGAGGCGGAGTGCGAGGTGCGCGGAGGAGTTGTCCGGGTGCCCCGCTTGGCGCGGTTCACCGGGGAACCAGGGGCCGCCGGCTCGGTCCCCACCGGCTCGAACGTCGCCGGCTCGGCCCCCGCTGACCCGGACCTCGCCGGTTTGGCCCCCACCGGCTGGGACCCCGCCGGCACGGTCCTGATCACCGGCGGCACCGGCGTGCTCGGCGCGGCCGTGGCCCGGCACCTCGTCACCGCCCACGGCGTTCGCAGCCTGCTCCTGGTCAGCCGCCGGGGCTCCGCACCCGACCTGGTCGCGGAGCTCGAAGCGGCCGGCGCGCTGGTCGCGGTGGCCGCCTGCGACGTGTCCGACCGGGAGGCGCTGGCCCGGGTCCTGGACCGGGTGCCGGCGGAGTTCCCGCTGCGCGGGGTGGTGCACGCGGCGGGCGTGGTGGCCGACGGGATCGTTGAGTCCCTGACCCCCGAGCTGGTCGACGCCGTCCTGGCGCCGAAGGCGGACGCCGCCCGGCACCTGCACGAGCTGACCGGGGACCTGTCGCGATTCGTGCTGTTCTCCTCCGCGGCGGGGGTGTTCGGCACCCCGGGGCAGGGCAACTACGCGGCGGCGAACTGCGCCCTGGACGCCCTGGCCCGGCGCCGCAGGGCGGCCGGCCTGCCCGCGGTGTCGCTCGCGTGGGGCCTGTGGGAGCAGCGCGGCGGGCTGACCGGCGGGCTCGGCGACACCGACGTGGCGCGGATGGCCGGGTGGGGCGTGCGGCCGCTGTCCACGGCCCGGGGGCTCGCGCTGTTCGACGCCGCCTGCGCCGCCGGCGAACCGGTGGTGGTGCCGGTCCGGCTGGACACCGGCGGCGTCGGGGAGGTGCCCGCGCTGCTGCGCGGGTTGGTGGTCGACCGGGTCCCGGTCGAGGTCGAGGCGGACCTGGTCCACCGGCTGGCCGCGCTGCCCGAGGCCGACCGCCGTCGCGTGGTGCTCGGCCTGGTGCGCGAGCACGCCGCCGCGGTGCTCGGCCACCCCGGGCCGGACACCGTCGAGGCCACCCGCGGGTTCATGGACTCGGGCTTCGACTCGCTCACCGCGGTCGAGCTGCGCAACAGGCTGGCCACCGCGACCGGGGTCCGGCTGCCCTCAACGCTGCTGTTCGACCACCCGACCCCGGTCGCGCTGGCCGACCGCCTGCACGGCGAGCTGCTGGGGGACCCCGGGCCGCGGACCCCGGCCGACGAGCTGGACCGGTGGGAGGCCCGGCTGCGGGAGCTGGCCGACGACGACGCCGCGCGCCCGGCGGTGGTGGGCCGCCTGCGGTCGCTCCTGGCGCACCTCGGCGGCGTCCCGGACGCCGCGCCGCTCGACCCCGCGCGGCTCGACTCCGCCACGGACGACGAGCTGTTCCAGCTGGTGGACAACGATCTCGGCATTTCCTGAGGAGCCGGTCATGGACAACGAGCAGAAGCTGCGCGACTACCTCAAACGGGTGGTCGTCGACCTTCAGCAGACCCGTCACCGGCTGCGCGAGGTCCAGGCGGAGGCCACCGAGCCCATCGCGGTCGTGGGCATGGGCTGCCGGCTGCCCGGCGGGGTGACGGGTCCGGCGGACCTGTGGCGGCTGGTCACCGGGGGCGTGGACGCCGTCTCGGCGTTCCCCGCCGACCGGGGCTGGGACGTGGACGCCCTCTACGCGCCGGGGTCCGACCGCCCCGGCACGAGCCACACCCGCCACGGCGGGTTCCTGCACGACGCCGCACTGTTCGACCCGGGCCTGTTCGGGGTCTCGCCGCGCGAGGCGCTGGCGATGGACCCGCAGCAGCGGCAGGTGCTGGAGACCACCTGGGAGGCGTTGGAGCACGCCGCGATCGACCCGCTGTCGCTGCGGGGCAGCCGGACCGGCGTGTTCACCGGCGTGATGTACCAGGACTACGCCACCAGGCTGCACCGCGCGCCGGCCGGGTTCGAGGGGCAGCTCAGCCTCGGCAGCGCGCCCAGCGTGGTGTCCGGCCGGGTGTCCTACACCTTCGGCCTCGAAGGCCCGGCGGTCACGGTGGACACCGCGTGCTCGTCCTCCCTGGTGGCGCTGCACCTGGCGTGCCAGTCGCTGAGGCGGCGGGAGTCCTCGCTCGCGCTGGCCGGCGGCGTGACGGTGATGTCCACCCCGGTCACCTACATCGACTTCAGCCGGCAGGGCGGGCTCGCCCCGGACGGCCGGTGCAAGGCGTTCGCCGCCGCCGCGGACGGCACCGGGTTCTCCGAGGGCGTCGGCGTGCTGGTGCTCGAACGGCTGGCGGACGCCCGCCGCCACGGCCACCCGGTGCTCGCCGTGGTGCGGGGCACCGCGGTGAACCAGGACGGCGCGAGCAGCCGCCTGACCGCGCCGAGCGGACCCGCGCAGCAGCGCGTGATCCGGCAGGCCCTGGCCGACGCGGGGCTCACCGCCGCCGACGTCGACCTGGTCGAGGCCCACGGGACCGGCACCACGCTGGGCGACCCCGTCGAGGCGCACGCGCTGCTGGCGACCTACGGCCAGGACCGCGCCGAACCGGCGTGGCTGGGCACGGTCAAGTCCAACATCGGGCACACCCAGGCGGCCGCGGGGGTGGCCGGGGTGATCAAGGCGGTGCTGGCCCTGCGCCACGGCGAGATGCCCCGGAGCCTGCACGTGGACCGGCCGTCGCCGCGGGTCGACTGGTCTCGGGGCGCGGTCGAACTGCTGACCGCACCGCGCCCGTGGTCCGCGCCGGTCCGGCGGGCCGCCGTCTCGTCCTTCGGCGCGAGCGGCACCAACTCCCACGCGGTCCTGGAGCAGGCCCCGCCCGAGGAGGTCCCCGACCGCCCCCCGGCCGCCGGGCCGGTGCCGTGCCTGCTGTCCGCGCACGGCGCGGAGGCGTTGCGCGCCCAGGCCGACCGCCTCGCCGCCCACCTGGCGGGCGCCGACCAGGACGTGCGGGACGTGGCGCGCACCCTGGCGGGCCGGGCGGCGCTCGGGCAGCGGGCCTTCGTGGTCGCGGACGACCGGGACGGGCTGGTCGAGGCACTCGCCCACGTCGAGGGCGACCCGGTGGCCGAGCCCGGACCCGTCGCGTTCCTGTTCTCCGGGCAGGGGTCCCAGCGGGAGGGGATGGGGCGGCAGCTGCACGCCGCCCACCCCGCGTTCGCCCGCGCGTGGGACGAGGTCGACGCACACCTGTCGGTCCGGACCGACGCGGCGGCGCTGGCCCGGACCGGGTTCGCCCAGCCCGCCCTGTTCGCGCTCCAGGTCGCCCTGTGCCGGCTGGTCGAGTCCTGGGGGCTGCGCCCGGACGCGGTGCTCGGGCACTCGGTCGGCGAGGTCGCGGCGGCGCACGTCGCGGGCGTGCTGTCACTCCCCGACGCCTGCGCGCTGGTGTCGGCGCGGGGCCGCCTCATGCAGGAGCTGCCGCCGGGCGGGGCGATGGTGGCGGTCCGGGCCACCGAGGAGGAGGTGCGGCCCCTGCTGGGTCCCGGCGTCGACCTCGCGGCGGTCAACGGCCCGTCCTCGGTCGTGCTCTCCGGCGACGAGGACGCGGTGCTGGCGCTGGCCGCCCGCTTCGAGGGGGCCAAGCGCTTGCGGGTGAGCCACGCCTTCCACTCGGCGCGGGTGGAGCCGGTGCTCGGGGAGTTCCGCCGGGTCGTCGAGCGCCTGACCTTCCGCGAACCGGGCATCCGGGTGGTGGCCGGGGACGTCGCGGACCCGGAGTTCTGGGTGCGCCAGGTCCGGGAGCCGGTGCGGTTCGCCGACGGCGTGCGGGACCTGCTCGACCTCGGCGTCCGCTCCCTCCTGGAGATCGGGCCCGACGGGGTGCTGTCGGCCATGGGCGAGGACTGCGCGGCCGGCGTGCCCGCCGCCTTCGTGCCGGCCCTGCGCCGGGACCGCCCTGAGCCGCGCTCGGTCGTCACCGCGCTGGCCCGGCTGCACGGCCGGGGCGTCCCGGTCGACTGGGGGAGCTTCTTCGCGGGCACCGGGGCGCGCCCGGTGGAGCTGCCCACCTACGCCTTCCGGCGCACGCGGTACTGGCTCGACGCGCCGCGCGCGGCCGACGACGTCGTGGTGGTCGACCTCGCCGGGTCGGACGGGCTGCTGGTGAGCCGCAAGCTGTCCGCGGCGGCGCACCCGTGGCTGGCCGACCACGTCGTGCTCGGGTCGGTGCTCGTGCCGGGCACGGCGCTGCTGGAGCTGGCGGCCCTGGCCTGCGACCGGGCCGGGCTCGGCCGGGTGGCCGAGCTGACCCTGCACGCGCCCGTGGTGCTGCCCGCCACCGGCGAGGTCGAGGTGCAGGTGCGGGTGGACGGGCGGCGCGCCCTGAGCATCCACTCGCGGGCCGGCTCCGAGTGGGTCCACCACGCCGACGGCGTGCCGGCCGACGAGCCGGCCGCGCCCTCCCCGCTCGTCGACTGGCCGCCGACCGGGGCGGTCGTCCTCGACGTGGCCGGGCACTACGACCGGCTCGCGGACGCCGGGCTGCGCTACGGGCCCGCGTTCCGCGGCCTGCGGGCGGCCTGGCGCCGCGACGACGAGGTGTTCGCCGAGGTCGTGCCGCCGCCGGGGGACGCCCACCTCCCGGCGCTGCTCGACGCGGCGCTGCACGCGATCGGGCTGGGACCGGTGGGCGACGCGGGCCTGGCCCACCTGCCGTTCGCCTGGCGCGACGTCACCCTGCACGCCACCGGCGCGTCGGCGCTGCGGGTCCGGGTCACGCCGACGGGACCCGCCGAGGTGGCCGTGGAGGTGGCCGACGGCACCGGGGCGCCGGTGGCCACGATCGGGTCGCTGGCGCTGCGGCCCGCCGCGGTGGACCCCCGGCACGACGGCATGTTCCTGGTCGAGTGGGTCCCCGTTCCGCCGGGACCGCCCGCCACCGACGTCGTGCTGGAGACCTGCGCCGGCGGGGCGGCGCTGCCGGCGGGCGGCCGGCGGGCGGCCCGGCACGCCCTGGAGCGGGTGCGGGCGTGGCTGGCCGAGGAGCGGCCGGAGCGGTTGGCGTTCGTCACCGGCGGTGCGGTGGCGGTCGGGGACGAGGACCTGCCGGACCTGGCGAACGCCCCGGTGTGGGGCCTGCTCAGGTCCGCGCAGAGCGAGCACCCGGACCGGTTCCTGCTGGTGGACGTGGACGACGACCCGGAGTCGACGCGGGTGCTGCCCGAGCTGCTCGGCTCCGGCGAGCCGCAGCTGGCGATCCGCGCCGGGGTCGGGTACGCGCCCAGGCTCACCCGGTTCCCGGCGGGCGGCCGGCGGCTGCACGCGACCCCCGGCGGCACCCTGGACACCCTCGTCCGGGTCCCCGCGCCCGAGGCCGGGCGACCGCTGGGACCCGGCGAGGTGCGGGTGGCGGTGCTGGCCGCCGGGCTGAACTTCCGCGACGTGCTGATGGCGCTCGACCTGTACCCGGGGGAGGTGTCGCTGGGCGCCGAGGGCGCCGGGGTGGTGCGCGAGGTCGGTCCCGGCGTGACCCGCCTCCGGCCGGGCGACCGGGTGTTCGGGCTGTTCCGGGGCGCGTTCGGCCCGCTCGCGGTGACCGACCACCGGATGCTGGCCCCGATCCCGGCCGGGTGGACCGCCGAGCAGGCCGCCGCGGTGCCGGTGGTGTTCCTGACCGCCTACTACGGGCTGCGCGACCTCGCCGACGTGCGGCCCGGGGAACGGGTGCTCGTGCACGCTGCGGCCGGCGGCGTCGGCACGGCGGCGGTCCAGCTGGTCCGGCACCTCGGCGGCGAGGTGTTCGGCACCGCGAGCGCGGGCAAGCAGGCCGCGACCGGCCTGGACGACGAGCACTTCGCCTCGTCCCGGGACCTGGACTTCGGCACCGGGTTCCCCCCAGTCGACGTGGTGCTGAACTCGCTGGCGCGCGAGTTCGCGGACGCGTCGCTGCGGCTGGTGCGGCCCGGCGGCCGGTTCCTGGAGATGGGCAAGACCGACGTCCGCGACCCCGCCGACCACCCCGGCGTGGTCTACCGCGCGTTCGACCTGCTGGAGGCGGGTCCCGACCGGCTCGGCGAGATGCTCCGGGAGGTCGTCGGGCTCTTCGACCGGGGCGCGCTCCGCCTGCCGCCCGTGACCACCTGGCCCCTCGGCCGGGCCGGGGAGGCGTTCCGGTTCGTCGCGCAGGCCCGGCACGTCGGCAAGGTCGTGCTGACCCTGCCGAAGCCGCTCGACCCGGACGGCGCGGTGCTGATCACCGGCGGCACCGGGGCGCTGGGCGGCCTGCTGGCCCGGCACCTGGTCACCGCGCACGGCGTGCGGCACCTGGTCCTGGTGAGCCGCGGTGGCTCGGCGCCCGCGCTGTGCGCCGAACTGGCGGCCCTCGGCGCGGAGGTCACCGCGGTGGCCTGCGACCTCGCCGACCGCGAGGCCGTCGCGGGGCTGCTGGCCTCGATCCCCCGCCCGCTGACGGCGGTCGTGCACGCGGCCGGGGTGCTCGCCGACGCCACCGTGTCCGCGTTGACGCCCGAGCGGCTCGACGAGGTGCTGCGGCCCAAGCTGGACGGCGCCTGGCACCTGCACGAGCTGACCGGGGACCTCGCCGCGTTCGTGCTGTTCTCCTCGGCGGCGGGCGTGCTGGGCGGACCGGGCCAGGCCAACTACGCGGCGGGCAACGCGTTCCTGGACGCCCTCGCCCAGCACCGCCGGGCCCGCGGCCTGCCCGCCGTCTCGCTGGCGTGGGGTCACTGGGGCCGCTCCGACGGCATGGCGGGCGGGCTCGACGAGCGGGACCGCGCGCGGATGGCCGGCGCGGGGATCGCCGCCCTGTCCGAGGAGGAGGGGCTGGCCCTGTTCGACGCCGCGCTCGGCGCGGACGAGGCGCTGCTGGTCCCGGTCCGGTTCGACCCGGCCGCGCCGCACCCGGACTCGCCGCTGCTGCGGCGCCTGGCGCGCGGTCGCGACCGGCGCGCCGCCGGGCGCGCCGCACCGGCCCCGGCGGACCTGTCCGAGGCCGCGCTGCTCGACCTGGTGCGCGACCACGCGGCGACCGTGCTCGGCTTCGGCTCGGCGGCCGAGGTCGACCGCGGCCGGGCCTTCCGGGACCTCGGGTTCGACTCGCTGACCTCGGTCGAGCTGCGCAACCGGCTGGACGCCGCCACCGGCCTGAGGCTGCCCGCCACGCTGGTGTTCGACCACCCGACCCCGGAGGCGCTGGCCGGCCTGCTGCGCCGGCGGCTGCTCGGCGCGGCGGCGGAGCCGGGCGGACCGGCTCCGGTCGACCGGGTCGCGCCCGTCGCCGAGCAGATCGCCGCCGCGCCGCCCGTCGCCGAGCCGATCGCCGTCGTGGCGATGAGCTGCCGCCTGCCCGGCGGCGTCGACTCGCCCGAGGCCCTGTGGGACCTGGTCGCGGGGGGCCGGGACGCCGTCGCGGGCTTCCCGGTCGACCGCGGCTGGGACCTCGGGGACCTGGGCCCGAGCGGCGGCGGGTTCCTCCACGACGCCGCCGACTTCGACGCGGGCTTCTTCGGCATCTCGCCCCGGGAGGCGCTGGCGATGGACCCGCAGCAGCGGCTGCTGCTGGAGGGGACCTGGGAGGTGTTCGAGCGGGCCGGGATCGTGCCCGCCGCGCTGCGCGGCGAACCGGTCGGGGTCTACGTCGGCGTCCTGCACAACGGCTACGCCGAGAGCCTGGGCGACGCCCGGGACACCCTGGAGGGCCACGTGGTCACCGGCACGCTGGCCGGCGTCGCCTCGGGTCGGCCCGCCTACGCGTTCGGGCTGGAGGGCCCGGCGATCACCGTGGACACGGCCTGCTCGTCGTCGCTGGTGGCGATCCACCTGGCGAGCCAGGCGCTGCGCCAGGGCGAGTGCTCGCTGGCAGTGGCCGGCGGCGTCACCGTCTCCGCGACACCGGACGTCTTCGTCGAGTTCGGCCGGCAGGGGGCGCTGTCGGCCGACGGGCGCTGCAAGGCGTTCTCGGCGGCCGCCGACGGCTTCGGCGTGGCCGACGGGCTCGGCCTGGTGCTGCTCGAACGCCTCTCCGACGCCCGGCGCCGCGGCCACCGCGTGCTGGCGGTGGTGCGTGGTTCGGCGGTCAACCAGGACGGGGCGTCCAACGGGCTGACCGCGCCCAGCGGCCCGGCGCAGCAGCGGGTGATCCGCCGGGCGCTGGCGAACGCGGGCCTGCGCCCGTCCGAGGTGGACCTGGTGGAGGCGCACGGCACGGGCACCCGGCTCGGCGACCAGATCGAGGCGCGGGCCCTGGCGGAGGTCTACGGACCGGTCCGCGTCGGCACGGTCAAGTCCAACATCGGCCACGCCCAGGCGGCCGCGGGCGTGGCCGGGGTGATCAAGGTGGTCCAGGCGCTGCGCCACGGCGTGCTGCCCAGGACCCTGCACGTCGACACCCCGCTGCCGGAGGCGGCGGACCTGCGGCTGCTCGCGGAGGCCGAGGACTGGCGGGTCGACGGCCGGCCGCGCCGGGCCGGGGTGTCCTCGTTCGGGATCAGCGGCACCAACGCGCACCTCGTGCTGGAGCAGGCGCCCGAGGAGGCCGGGGACCCGACCGGGCCGCCCGCGCCCGTCCCGGTGGCGTGGGTGGTCTCCGCCCGCAGCGCGCCCGCGCTGGAGGCCCAGGTGGAGCGGCTGCGCGCGCACGTGCTGGCCCGACCGGACCTCGCGCCCGCCGACGTCGGCTTCAGCCTGGCCACCGGCCGGACGCTGATGGGGCACCGGGCGGTGGCGATCGGCGCGAGCCGGGACGAGCTGCTGGCGGACCTCGGCGCGGTGACCGGCGTGGCCTCGCCGTCGTCGGGCGCGGTGTTCGTCTTCCCCGGCCAGGGCTCGCAGTGGACCGGGATGGCGGCCGGGCTGCTGGCGGACTCCCCGGTGTTCGCGGAGCGGATGAGTGAGTGCGCGGCGGCCGTGCGGGCCGTGTCCGACGTCGACGTCCTCGCCGTGCTGCGGGAGGGCCGGCCGCTGGACCGGGTCGACGTCGTGCAGCCCGCGCTGTTCGCGGTCATGGTGTCCCTGGCCCACCTCTGGCGGTCCTCCGGCGTGCGGCCCGCGGCGGTGGTCGGGCACTCGCAGGGCGAGGTGGCGGCCGCCTGCGTGGCCGGCGCGCTGTCCCTGGAGGACGCGGCGAGGGTCGTGGTGACGCGCAGCAGGCTGTTCGCGGAGAGCCTGGCGGGCCGGGGGGCCGTGCTCGCGGTGGCCCTGCCAGCCGGGCGGGTCGAGCCGCTGCTGGGCCGGTGGGCCGGCCGGCTGTCGGTGGCCGGGAGGAACGGGCCCGCGTCCTCCACCGTGGCGGGTGACCTGACCGCGCTGGCCGAGTTCGCGGAGGAGTGCGCGGCCGGGGGCGTGCGGGTCCGGACCGTGCCGGACACGATCGCCTCCCACTCGGCCCAGGTGGACCGGATCCGGGACCGCCTCCTCGCCGAACTGGCCGACGTGTCCCCGCGCCCCGCGTCCGTGCCGTTCTACTCGGCGGTCACCGGCGCCCTGCTCGACCAGACGGCCCTGGGCGCGGAGTACTGGTTCCGCAACGTCCGCGAGCCGGTCGACTTCGAGGGCGCGGTCCGGTCCGCGCTCGCCGCCGGCCACTCCGCCTTCGTCGAGTGCAGCCCGCACCCGGTGCTCACCACGAGCGTCGCGGAGATCGGCGCCCAGATCGGCGCGGAGCTCGGCACGGACGTGGGCGCGGACCCCGGCGTGGTCTCGGTCGGCTCGCTCCGCCGCGACGAGGGGCACCTGCGGCGGTTCCTGACCTCGGTGGCGGAGGCGCACGCCCGCGGCGTCGAGGTCGAGTGGTCGTTCCCGGCCGGGGCGCGGATGGTCGACCTGCCGACCTACGCCTTCCAGCGCGAGCGCTACTGGCCGGACGGCGCCCGGACGGCCGACGTGCGGTCGGCGGGCCTGAGCAGCGCGGACCACCCCCTGCTCGGCGCGGCCGTGGCCGTGGCGGAGCCCGATGGCCTGGTGTGCGCCGGCCTGCTGTCGACGGGCACCCAGCCCTGGCTGGCCGACCACGTGGTGTCCGGCGCGGTGCTCTTCCCCGGCACCGGGTTCGTCGAGCTGGCCCGCCACGCGGGCGACCAGGTCGGCTGCGGCGCGCTGGCCGGGCTGACCCTGACCGCGCCGCTCGTCCTGCCGGCCGGTGAGGCCGTGCGGGTGCAGGTCGCCGTGGGCGCGCCGGACCCGACCGGGGCGCGGCCGGTGACCGTGCACTCCCGGCGTTCCGACGACGACCCGTGGACGAGGCACGCCACCGGCCTGGTCCGGCCGGCCCCGCCGGCGGACCCTCCCGCCCCGGTCCACTGGCCGCCGGCCGACGCGGTCGCGCTGGACCTGGCCGGCCTGCCCGGACAGCTGGCCGGGGCCGGCCTGGCGTACGGGCCCGCGTTCCGGGGCCTGACCGCGGCCTGGCAGAGCGGCGACGAGCTGTTCGCCGAGGTGCGCCTGCCCGCGGTGGTCCGGGACGCCGACCGGTACGGCCTGCACCCGGCCGCCCTGGACGCCGCGCTGCACGTGCTGGGCCGCGCGGGCGGCGGCACGTCCCTGCCGTTCGAGTGGTCCGGGGTCTCGCTGCACGCCACCGGGGCGTCGAGCCTGCGGGTGCGGCTGACGCCCCTGGGCGCCGACGCCTTCGCGGTGGAGGTGGCCGACGCCACCGGCGCGCCGGTCGCCTCGGTGGAGTCCCTGTCGTTCCGGCCCGTCGGGGACGCGCGGCCGGACTCGCTGCACCGGCTCGACTGGACGCCGGTGCCGGTTCCGCCGGCCACCGGTCCGGCGGCCGGGGTGGTGTTCACCGAGGACTTCGCCGACACCGCCGACGCGCTCGGGCTGGTGCAGGACTGGTTGGCCCAGGAGACCCGCGCGCGACTGGTGTTCGTCACCAGGGGAGCGGTGTCGACCGGGCCCGGCGAGGACGTGACCGACCTGGAGCGGGCGCCGGTCTGGGGCCTGGTCCGGTCCGCGCAGGCGGAGCACCCCGACCGGTTCGGGCTGGTGGACCTGGGCGGGGACCTGCCCGCGCGCGAGGTTCCCGCCACCGCCGGGGCGGCTGTCCCTGCGGCTGTCGCCGCAGCCTTCCCTGCGGCTGTTCCTGCGGCTCTTCCTACGGCTGTCGCCGCAGCCGTCCCCGCAGCCGTCCCCGCGGCCCTTCCCGCAGCCGTCGCCGCGGCCGTCGAGGCAGGGGAGGCCCAGCTCGCGGTCCGCGGCGGCGAGCTGCTCGCGCCCCGGCTGACCCGGCTGGTCGACGACCCACCGCCGCCGACCGGCCCTTGGCGCCTGCACAGCGGCGGGGGCGGCCTGGAGGACCTGTCGTTCGCCGCCTCGCCCGAGGCCGACCGGCCCCTGGCCGCGCGCGAGGTCCGGATCGCGGTCCGGGCGGCCGGGCTGAACTTCCGGGACGTCCTGGTCGCGCTGGGCCTGGTGCCCGAGGGCGACCGGGCGATCGGCGCCGAAGCCTCGGGCGTGGTCGTCGAGGTCGGCCCGGAGGTGACCCGCTTCGCGCCGGGCGACGCCGTGGCGGGCCTGTGCTCCGGCGCGTTCGGCCCGGAGGCGGTCACCGACGAACGGCTGCTGGCCCGGGTGCCGAGGGGGTGGACCCACGTCGAGGCGGCCTCCGCGCCGGTCGCCTACCTCACCGCCCACTACGCGCTCACCGACCTGGCGCGCGTCGAACCTGGCCAGGCGGTGCTGGTGCACGCCGCGGCCGGCGGGGTGGGCATGGCCGCGGTCCGGTTGGCCCAACGGCTCGGCGCCGAGGTGTACGCCACGGCGAGCGAGGGCAAGTGGGGCGCCCTGCGCGCGCTGGGCCTGCCGGACGACCGCATCGCCTCCTCCCGCGACCTGCGCTTCGCGACCCGGTTCGGCCCGGTGGACGTGGTGCTGAACTCGCTGGCCGGCGAGTTCGTGGACGCCTCGCTGCGGTTGCTGCGCCCCGGCGGCCGGTTCCTGGAGATGGGCAAGACCGACCTGCGCGACCCCGCCGACCACCCGCAGGTCGACTACCGGGCGTTCGACCTGCACGAGGCCGGGCCGGACCGGATCGCGCGGCTGACCGCCGAGCTGGCGGAGCTGTTCGACCGCGGGCTGCTGGGGCCGCTGCCCACCCGGCCGTGGGACCTGCGCCGGGCCCGGGAGGCGTTCCGGTTCGTGGCGGGCGCGCGGCACGTGGGCAAGGTCGTGCTGACCGCGCCGAAGCCGCTCGACCCGGACGGCACGGTGCTGGTCACCGGCGGCACCGGCACCCTCGGCCGGCTGGTCGCCCGGCACCTGGCGACCCGGCACGGCGTGCGGCGCCTGCTGCTGACCACCCGGCGGACCGACCACCCGCCGCTGGAGCCGATCGCCGGGGTGGACGTCGAGGTGGTCGTCTGCGACGTCGGCGACCGGGACGACCTGGCGCGGCTGCTCGCCCGCGTCCCCGCCGACCACCCGCTGACCGCGGTCGTGCACGCGGCCGGGGTGCTCGACGACGGCGTGGTGGAGTCCCTGACCCCGCAGCGGCTGGACGCGGTGTGGCGGCCGAAGGCGGGGGCGGCCCGGCACCTGCACGAGCTCACCCGCCACCTGGACCTGGCCGCGTTCGTGCTGTTCTCCTCCGGCGCGGGCGTCCTCGGCGCCGCGGGCCAGGGCGGCTACGCGGCCGCGAACGCGTTCCTCGACGCCCTCGCCGCGCACCGGCAGGCGCGGGGGCTGCCCGGGGTGTCGCTGGCCTGGGGCCTGTGGGCGGACCGGAGCGGGATGACCGCCGACGCCGACACCGCGCGGCTGGCGCGGGCCGGGCTCACCGGCCTGTCCGCCGAGGAGGGGCTGGCGCTGTTCGACGCCGCCCTGGCCACCGGTCTCCCGCTGGTGGTCCCGGCGAAGCTGGCGGCGCGGGCGCGGGTCCGCCGCCCGGCGGCCCGGTCGGCGCGGTCGGACGCGGACGGGCTGCGGCGCCGGCTGGCCGCCCTGCCGGCCGCCGACCGGCGCGCGGCGCTGGTGGAGCTGGTGCGCGGGCACGCGGCCGCGGTGCTCGGCCACGCCGATCCCGCGGCGGTGGACCCGGAGCGCGCCTTCCTCCAGGCCGGCTTCGACTCGCTGACCGCGGTGGAGCTGCGCAACGGCCTCAACGCGGCCACCGGCCTGAGGCTGCCGACGAGCGCGGTGTTCGACCAGCACACCCCCGCCGGGCTCGCCGCGCGCCTGCTCGACGAGCTCGACCTCGGCGGGCCCGCGACGACCGACCTGCTGAGCGACCTGTTCCGCCGGGCCGTGGCCGACGGGCGGGTGACCGAGGGCCTCGACCTGCTCAGGGCCGCCGGCGGCCTGCGGCCCGCGTTCACCTCGTCCGCGCGGCTGCCCCGGTTCCCCGAGGCGGTGCGGCTCGCCCCGGGACCGGCCGGGACGAGGCCGCCCGGCCTGCTCTGCCTGCCCTCGCCGATGGTGATGGGCGGGGTCCAGCAGTACGCCCGCCTGGCCCGGCACTGGCGCGGGCTGCGCGAGGTGCACGCCGTGCCGGTGCCGGGCTTCGCCGAGCACGAACCGCTCCCGGCGTCGCCGGACGTCCTGGTCGACGTGCTGGCCGAGGTCGTCCTGCGCCGGGGCGAGCCCGGCGGGCAGGTGCTCGTGGGCTACTCCTGGGGCGGGCTGCTCGCGCTGGCCACCGCGGGGGAGCTGGAGCGGCGCGCGACCCCGCCCGCCGGGGTCGTGCTGCTCGACACGCACCTCACCGGCGTCGGGGACCTCTTCGAGCGGCTGCTGCACGGGCTGCTGGAGCGGGAACCGCTGTTCGGCCCGTTCACCGGCACCCGGTTGTCGGCGATGGGCCAGTACCTCCGGCTGCTCGACGGGCACCGCCCGCCGGAGGTCGCCGCGCCGGTGCTGTTCGTGCGACCGGAGGGCTCGGCCGCGCTGCGTCCGGGCTGGCCCCGCGTCCGCGACGTGCCCGGTGATCACTTCACGATGGTGCGCGAGCACGCGGGGGACACCGCGCTCGCGATCGAGGAATGGTTGGGAGAGTTGGATGAGAGTGCTGTTCACGACCCTGGCGGCCAACGCGCACCTGTACAACCTGGTGCCGCTGGCGTGGGCGCTGCGCGCGGCGGGGCATGACGTCCGGGTCGCCGCCCAACCGGACCTCACCGACGCGGTGGCCCAGGCCGGGCTGACGGCCGTCCCGGTCGGTCCCGCGCTGGATCTGGCGGAGCTGGCCCGCCAGGCGCGGGAGCGGCCCAAGGAGCAGACGGTGTTCGGCTCGCGGTACGACATCACCGAGACGCGGGAGGAGCGGCTCACCCTGGACTACGTCCGGGGCGTGTTCACCACCTGGTCCTCGCTGGGCCTGGAGCGGCTGGCCCAGGACGCGGTGCTCGACGACGTGGTCCGGTTCGCCCGGAACTGGCGGCCGGACCTGGTCCTCTGGGACGCGCTGACCTACATGGGCCCCATCGCCGCCCGCGCGAGCGGCGCGGCGCAGGTGCGGGTGCTGTTCGGGCTCGACCACGTCGCGCGGATGCGCGCCCGCTTCACCGAGCTGGGCGGCGGCGAGGGGTCCGACCCGCTGGCGGAGTGGTTGTCCGCCAAGCTGGAGCGGTTCGGCTGCGCCTTCGACGAGGACCTGGTCCTCGGCCGGCGCACGGTCGACCCGCTGCCGCCCTGGACGAGGTTCCCCACCGCCGCGACCTACCTGCCGGTGCGCCACGTGCCCTACAACGGCCGGTCGGTGGTGCCGTCGTGGCTGGTCGAACCCCCGGCCCGGCGCCGGGTCTGCGTCACCCTCGGCCTGTCCCGGCGCGACCTGTGGGGCCGCGACCGGTTCTCGGTGGACCACCTGTTCGAGGCGGTGGCGGACCTGGACGTCGAGGTCGTCGCGACGCTGACCGCCCGGCAGGTCGAGTCGGCGTCGGCGGTGCCCGACAACGTCCGGCTGGTCGACTTCGTGCCCCTGGACGCGCTGCTGCCCACCTGCGCGGCGGTGGTCCACCACGGTGGCGCGGGCACGACCGGGAACGCCGTGGCGCACGGTGTGCCGCAGCTCGTCGTCCCGGGCAACATGTGGGACAAGGCGGGGTTGGCGGACCTGGTGGCGGAGCAGGGCGCGGGCCTGGTGGTGGACCACGAGCGGCTCACCGCGGCGGCGCTGCGCGGGCAGCTGGTGCGGCTGCTCGACGAGCCGGTGTTCGCCGAGTGCGCGGAGAAGGCGCGCTCGTGGGCGCAGGGAGCCCCCACGCCGCACGAGCTCGTGCCGGAGCTGGAGCGCGTCGCGCTCGGGCCCCGGTGAACGGGGGTCGGGCGGGGGTGCGGGACCCGCGCCCGGCGGCCCGGCCCCCAACCCGCTACCGCCGATCGGTCCTCGGCCCCCATCCCGCCACCTCCGATCGGCCCCCGTCCCGCCGCCGACCGTGCCCCCGTCCTACCGCCGCCCGCGTCCCCGTCCCCCGCCGACCGTGCCGCCCGAACCCCCACCCCGCAGCCGGCCCCGGCCGGAACAGCGGCCACCCCGGGCCGAGAACCGGTCCCCGAACCCCTTGACGCCGCCCGCCGGGTGAAGTTCTCTCGTGGGAGAGCGCTCTCCCACATCTCGCCCACCTCCCACCGCGGCCCCCGCCGCGGTGCGCACTCCCCTGCCTGGAGTCGCCATGCCCGCTGCGCTCACCCGGCACCGCCGCCGGGTCCTGCCCCTGCTCGCCGTGGTCGCGGCGCTGGTCGCTGGCCAGTTCGCCGCCACCCGCGCCACCGCCCAGAGCGCCCTGCTCTCCCAGGGCAGGCCCACCACGGCCTCCTCCACCGAGAACGCGGGCACGCCCGCCTCCGCCGCCACCGACGGCAGCACCAGCACCCGCTGGTCCAGCGCCTTCGGCGACCCCCAGTGGCTCCAGGTCGACCTGGGCGCCACCGCGACCGTCGACCGCGTCTCCCTGGTGTGGGAAGGCGCCTACGCGACCGCCTTCCAGGTCCAGACCTCCGCCGACGGCGCCGCGTGGACCACGGTCCACACCACCACCGGCGGCACGGGCGGCACGCAGCACCTCGCGGTCACCGGCACCGGCCGGTACGTGCGGCTGCTCGGCACGGCCCGCGCCACCGGCTACGGCTACTCGCTCTGGGAGTTCCAGGTCTACGGCACCCCCGGCGGACCGCCGCCCGCGAGCACGCCGATCTCCCAGTACAAGCAGGTCGCCGCCTCCAGTTGGGAGGGCGGCAACGCGCCCGCCGCCGCCCTCGACGGCCGCACGAACTCCCGCTGGTCCAGCCAGTTCGCCGACGACCAGTGGATCCGGGTCGACTTCGGCGGCGTCGCGGTGGTCAACCAGGTCGTGCTGACCTGGGAGGGCGCCTACGCCCGCGGCTACCGGGTCGAGCTGTCGAACGACGCGACCACGTGGACGCAGGTCTACGCGACCACCACCGGCGCGGGCGGCGTGGAGCGGCTCACCGTCTCCGGCTCCGGCCGCTACCTGCGGCTGTTCGCCACCACCCGGGCCACCGGCTACGGCGTGTCGCTGTGGGAGCTCCAGGTGTTCGGCACGGTGGACTCCTCGGCCACCACCCCGCCGCTGCTGTCGCGGCCCACCAGGGCCCCGGCGAACACCGGCCGCTTCGCCCTCACCGCGCCGGCCGACCAGGCGATGGTCACCGGCACCCGCCGCCCGGCGTTCTCGTGGGCCTCCTCGCCCGGCGCGGTCCGCTACCAGGTCTGGCTCAACCTCAGCCGCAGCGACTACGACTTCGCCGCGTCCGGCAACCTGCTCGACCTCTACACGAAGGTCGCCGAGACCACCGCCACCACCTACACGCCGACCTGGGACGTCGCCGACCGGTGGACCTACCGCTGGTTCGTCGTCGCGGTGGACGGCGCGGGCGCGACCAGCGCCTCCACCATCCGGACGTTCAGCCTCTACCGACCGACCCTGTCCACTGCGGACGACGGGATCCGGGTGGTGAACGGCAGCCGGGACCTCAACCGCAACGGCGCGGTCGAGCCGTACGAGGACTGGCGGCAGCCCGTGGAGACGCGGGTCAACGACCTGGTGGGCCGCATGACGGTCGAGGAGAAGGCATACCAGCTGTTCTACAACGCGCAGGCGTTCCCCCGGTCGGGCTGGCACTTCGGGCCCGCCGAGGCGCAGGACCTGCACAACGCCCTGCTGGCCTCGTCCGGCACCCGCCTGGGCATCCCGTTCGTGTCGGCGGGCGACACCATCGCCGGGTACAAGACGACCTACCCGTTGCAGAGCGCGCTGGCCGCGGCGAAGAACTACCCGTTGGCGCACAAGCTGGGTGACGTGCAGCGGCGCGAGCAGTTGGAGGTCGGCACGCGCGGCGTCCTCGGTCCGCTGGCCGAGGTCGGCACGAAGGTGCTGTACCCGCGCATCCAGGAGGGCAACGGCGAGAGCGCCGACGTCGCCTCGGCCCAGGTCCGGGCGCTGGTGACGGGGTTGCAGGGCGGACCGGAGCTGAACCCGGCTTCCGTGCTGGCCACCGTGAAGCATTGGCCGGGCGAGGGCGCGGGCGGTGAGGCGGTCATCGTGTTCGACGAGGTGACGGTCAAGTACCACACCGCGCCGTTCCGGGCCGCGATGGAGGCCGGCGCGGTGAACATCATGCCGGGCTACGCGGGCAGCACCCTGCTCGACCCGGGCGGCCCCGGCGCGGGCGACAGCGCCAAGATCCTGGCCTACCTGCGGCAGAACCTCGGGTACACCGGCCTGATCACCACCGACTGGCTGCCGTCGGGCAGCTGGATCGGGGCGGCCAACGCGGGGTCGGACGTCATGGGCGGGGCCGATCCGGGCGCGCCGGGCTTCAGCATGGCGCAGTTCACCGCGGCCGTGCCGGCGGCGCGCATCGACGACGCGGTGCGGCGCGTGCTGCGGATCAAGTTCAAGCTCGGCGTCTTCGAGAACCCCTACGGCGACCCGGTCAACGGGCCGTACCGGTTCCACAAGCCGGAGTACGCGGCACTGGCCAACCAGGCGTCGCGGGAGGCCATGACGGTGCTGCGCAACAACGGCGTGCTGCCGCTGCGGCTCAACCCGGGCGACAACGTCGTGGTGGCGGGCCCGCGCGCGGACGACACGGCCGCGTGCTGCATCTGGACCAGCTACTTCCACCAGGAGTACGGCTCGCGGACGATGTACCAGGCGATCCGCGACCGGGGCGCGCAGGCCGGGGTGAACGTGCACAAGGACACCGGGCCGTCGCCGAAGCTGGCCGTGGTCGCGGTCGGGGAGACCTCGTACACGCACGCGACGAACTGGGTGAAGGAGCAGCCGTACCTGCCGCCGGACCAGTTGGCGCTGATCCGGGACTTCAAGAGCCGGGGCATCCCGGTGGTGGTCGCGCTGGTGCTGCCCCGGCCGTACGTCATCACCGAGTGGCACGAGCTGGCCGACGCGATCGTGGTCACCTACCGGGGCGGCGAGGAGATGGGCCCGGCGCTGGCGTCGCTGCTGTTCGGCGACTACGCGCCGAGCGGGAAGCTGCCGTGGCAGCTGCCCAGGGCGCTGTCGGACGTGCTGCGGCCGGGCGGCACGGACGTGCCGGCGGACGCCACCGAGGCGTGGGACCTGCCCTACGACCTCGGCGCCACGGCGGCCCAGCGCGCCGAGATCAGGGCCAGGATCGACGCGGGCCAACCCCTGCCGACCAACTACGGCAACCCGCTCTACCCGTACGGGGCCGGGCTGACCGGCTGGTGACGATCGGTGGCGGTCCCGTTCGGCGGGGCCGCCACCGGTTCCCGGTGCCCCGGGGCCGCCACCGGTTGCCGACGTGCGGCGGCCCGTCACCGGTCCCCGACGTCCGGGGACCGGTGACGGCCGGGCCCTGCCGGACCGCGCCCCCGGGCGGGCATGATCACGGCATGACCGACGCCCTCTTCAGCCCCGCCTACCTCCGCGACCCGCACCCGGCGCTGCGGGCGTTGCGGGAGGACGGGCCCGTGCACCGGGCCGTGCTGCCGACGAAGCTCCCGGTGTGGGTGGTCGTCGACCACGAGGCCGCCAAGGCGGTGCTGGCCGACGAGCGCGTGGCCAAGGACCACCGCCGCCTCGGGGAGATCATGTCCGCGAAGCTGGAGGCCGCCGGGGGAGATCCGCGGCTCTCGGCGCTGTACCGGGGCAACATGCTGGTGATGGACCCGCCCGACCACACCCGGCTGCGCAAGCTGCTCGCCAAGGACTTCACCGGGCGCCGCGTCGAGCAGTTGCGCCCGAGGGTCGAGCGGCTCACCGCCGACCTGCTCGACGCGATGCCCTCGGACGTCGAGGTCGACCTGGTCGAGCACTTCGCGTTCCCGCTGCCCATGACGGTGATCTGCGAGCTGCTGGGCGTCCCGGAGAGCGGTCGCGCGCCGATGCGGACGTGGTCGCAGCACCTGATGGGCGAGGCGGGGGCGGCCGCCGCGCTCACCGCGTCCGGGGAGATCACCGCCTACCTGACCGAGCTGATCGCGGCGAAGCGCGCCGACCCCGGCGACGACCTGCTGTCCGCGCTGACCCGCGCGAGCGACGACGGCGACCGGCTCACCGAGGCCGAGCTCCTCGGCACCTGCCTGCTGCTGGTGGTGGCGGGCCACGAGACCACCGCGGGCCTGATCGGCTCCGCCGCCGAGTGGCTGCTGCGCGACGAGCGCACCCGGGCCCGCCTGGTCGAGGACCCGGACCTGATCCCCCGCGCGGTCGACGAACTGCTCCGCCTCACCAGCCCGGTCTCCCTGACCACGGCGAGGTTCACCAAGGCCCCGGTGCGGGTGGGCGGCACCACCATCCCCGAGGGGGAGGTGGTCCTGGTCAGCCTCCCGGCGGCCAACCGCGACCCGGCCCGCTTCGCCGACCCCGACACCTTCGACGCCGACCGCCCGACCGGCCACCTCGCCTTCGGCCACGGCCTCCACTTCTGCATCGGCGCGCCCCTGGCCCGGCTGGAGGGTGAGATCGCCCTGCGGCACCTGCTGGCCCGCTTCCCCCACTACACCGGGACCGTCCCCGCCGACGACCTCCAGCCGCGGCGCTCGCTGACGGTCACCGGCTGGCGCGCCCTCCCGGTGGTCCTCGACCCCGTCCGCGCCTGACGGCCGACGCGCCCCGCTACCCGGCGGGCGGCCGGACGACGTCCGGGCCGCCGGTGTGCGGCGTCGACACGGAGCCGGGCACCGGTTCCGGCAGCGCCGCCACGCACGCCGCGGAGCACGCGTTCACCAGCAGCTCCCGCCCGCGCCGACCGCGGCCGACCCCGGCGAGGGGAGGGCCCGCCTCCTCGACGCGCGCCCCGCACGGCCACCCGGTTTTGGTGCTCGCGAAAGCGGGTATCTGTCTGTTACCGTTGGTAGCAGTAACTCCGGGTAACAGCTACTTTGTCATCAGGGAGCCCCCACATGACCAGCGTCGACACCCAAGACCACGCGGGCGCGTCCGACCGCCAGGCCGTCGCGCGCCGGTTGCTGGAGTCGTCCGAGGCCCTCTCCTACGACCCCGTCCGGGAGGTCGACTGGGAGACCCCGCTCGACACCGACTTCCACGGCGCCAGCCCGGAGTGGAGCACCCTCTACGGGACGTCCTACTGGGACGAGATGACCCCGGAGCAGCAGCGCGAGCTGACCCGCCAGGAGGCGGCGTCAGTGGCGAGCACCGGGATCTGGTTCGAGATGATCCTCCAGCAGATGGTGCTGCGGGACTTCTACGCGAAGGACCCGACCGACCCGGCGTTCCAGTGGGCGCTGACCGAGATCGCCGACGAGTGCCGGCACTCGATCATGTTCGCCCGCGGCGCCGCGAAGCTGCGCGCCCCCGCGTACCGGCCGCGCCGCGTGGTGGTCGAGCTGGGCCGCGCGTTCAAGACCCTCGCCTCCGGCGAGGCGGCCTACGCGGCGATCCTGGTCGCCGAGGAGGTCCTCGACGTCATGCAGCGCGACTGGATGCGCGACGAGCGGGTGGTGCCCTTCGTGCGCACCATCAACAACATCCACGTGGTCGAGGAGTCCCGGCACATGAAGTTCGCCCGGGAGGAGACCCGGGAGCGGCTCCGCGGCGCGGGGTGGCTGCGCCGGCAGGTCAACGCGATCGTCGTGGCGGGCGCGTCCTACGCCATCGTCCGCAGCATGGTCAGCGACCAGGTATACGCCACCGCCGGGTTGGACCGGGAGCGCGCCGTCCGCGAGGCCCGCGCCAACGAGCACCACCGGTCGATGCTGCGCTCCAGCTGCGCCGGCCTGATGGAGTTCCTGTCCTCGGCCGGCCTGCTGACCAGGGCCTCGACCTGGTTCTACCGGCGCGCGAACCTCATCTGACACCATGGCCTTCGCGATCACCCAGACCTGTTGCGGCGACGCGTCCTGCGTCGCGGTCTGCCCGGTCAACTGCATCCACCCGACGCCGGACGAGCCCGACTTCGGCACCGCGGAGATGCTCTACGTGGACCCGCGCACGTGCATCGACTGCGGCGCGTGCGCGGACGCGTGCCCGGTCGACGCGGTCTTCCCGGTGGACGCCCTGACCGGGCCGCTCAAGACCTACGCGAAGATCAACGCGGACCACTACGCGCACCGGGACCCGATCGAGGAGGCGGCCGACCCCGCGCCGAACTTCCACGCCTGGGGCCCGCCGGTGTTCCGCCGCACCGTCCCGGCCGACTTCGCGCCGCTGGACGTCGCGGTCGTGGGCACCGGCCCCGCCGGCATGTACGCCGTCGAGGACCTGCTGCTGCACACCAACGCCCGGGTCACCCTGATCGACCGGCTGCCCGTCGCGGGCGGCCTGGTCCGCTACGGCGTGGCGCCCGACCACCCGTCCACCAAGAGGATCGGCGAGGTGTTCGCGCGCTTCCACACCCACCCCCGGCTGCGCCTGCGGCTGGGCGTCGAGGTGGGCCGCGACGTCACCGCCGAGGAGCTGGCCGCGCGGCACGACGCGGTGGTCTACGCCGTCGGCGCGTCCGCGGCCCGCCCGCTGGGCGTCCCCGGCGAGGTCCTGCCCGGCAGCCTCGCCGCGACGACCGTCGTGGCCTGGTACAACGGCCACCCGGACGTGCCCGCGGACGCGGTCGACCTGTCCACCGGGCGCGTCGTCGTGGTCGGCACCGGCAACGTGGCGCTGGACGTCGCGCGCGTGCTGACCGCGGACCCGGCCGACCTGGAGGGCACCTCCACCGCCCCGCACGCCCTGGCCCGGCTCCGGTCGAGCGAGGTCCGCGAGGTCGTGCTCCTCGGGCGCCGCGGCCCGGACGTCGCCGCCTGCACCCGGCCCGAGCTGATCGCCCTGCTGGAGCGAGCCGGCGTCGAGGTGGTGGTCGACGCGCACGACGAGCGCACCGCCCGGACGATCGCGGCCGCCGCGCCGGCGGACAAGGCGGGCCTGCTCCAGGGCGTCGCCCGGGAGGTCGTGGACTGGTCCGCGCCGCCCCCGGCGGACCGGCGGCGCATCGTGCTCCGCTTCCACTCCGCGCCCGTGGCGGTCGTCGGGGACACCGGGGTGCGCGGCCTGCGCGTCACCGGTCCCGACGGCGAGGTGGAGATCCCCGCGGGCCGGGTCGTCCGGGCCGTCGGCTACCGCGGCACCCCGCTGCCCGGCCTGCCGTTCGACGAGGTCACCGGCACCGTCCCGCACCGCGCGGGCCGGGTCGAGGGCCTGGCCGGGACCTACGTCGTCGGTTGGGCCAAGCGCGGGCCCAGCGGCGGCATCGGCGCGAACAGGGCGTGCTCGCGGGAGACCGTCGGCTCGCTCATCGCGGACGCCGTCGCCGGCCGGCTGCCCACGCGCCGCCGGGGCCCGCTCCTGGCCGGGCTGGTCGATCGCCTGCGCGGGCGGCCCTGAGGCGTTTGACGGCACGGCGCGGAGGTACCTGCTGGTGGTGACGCGGGTGAGGCGAGCGGGAACGGGCTGGTGACGGCCCCGTCCGCGTGGTCGCCGCTGCGCCGCGCCACCTACCGCGCGCTGTGGCTGGCCCAGTTCGCGTCCAACATCGGCACCTGGGCCCAGACCGTCGGCGCGCAGTGGTTCATGGGCGACCTCGGCGGCAGCGAACTCCAGGTCGCGCTCGTGCAGGCGGCCACCACCCTGCCGGTGTTCCTGCTGGTGGTGCCGTCGGGCGCGATCGGGGACATCCTGGACCGGCGCCGGGTGCTGATCGCCGGCCAGGGCCTGATGCTGGTCGGCGCGGCGGCCCTGGTGGTGCTGGCCGGCAGCGGCGCGGCCACCCCGGTGACGCTGCTGGCGATGATCGCCCTGATGGGCGTGGGTCAGGCGCTGACCATGCCGTCCTTCCAGGCCGTCCAGCCCGAGCTGGTGCCGCGCGAGGAGATCCCGCAGGCGGCGCTGCTCAACGGCGTGAACATGAACGTCGGCCGCGCGATCGGGCCCGCCCTGGGCGGCGTGCTGATCGCGGCGGTCGGCCCCGAGGCGACGTTCGCGTTCAACGCCGTGTCGTTCCTGGGCGTGCTGCTGGTGCTGTGGCGGTGGCGGCGGCCGTCCGACCACCGCCCGCTGGGCGCCGAGCACGTGACCACCGCCGTGCGGACCGGCGCCCGGTACGTCCGCAGCTCGCCGCTGTTCGCCCGGGTGCTGGCCCGGTGCGTGCTGTTCGTGGTGTTCGGCAGCGGCCTGTGGGCGCTGCTGCCCGCGCTCGCCCGCGGCCCGCTGGGGCTCGACGCGGGCGGCTACGGGGTGCTGCTGGGCTGCGTCGGGCTCGGGGCGATCGGCGGGGCGTTCGCGGTGCCCCGCCTGCTGCGGCGGATCGGGAAGAACCCGCTGGTCACCCTGGCGACGTGCGCGTACGCGGCGGCCACCGCCCTGGCCGGGCTCACCGGGGTGGTCGCGGTGGCGGTGCCGGCGATGTTCGTCGTCGGCGCGGCGTGGATCGCGGTGCTGTCCACGCTCAACGCCACCGCCCAGGTGCTGCTCCCGGCGTGGACGCGGGCCCGCGCCCTGGCCTACTACCAGCTGATGCTCATGGGCGGGCAGGCGTTCGGCGCGGTGGTGTGGGGCGCGCTCGCCTCGGCCCTGGACGTGCGGGCCGCGCTGCTCGCCCCGGCCGTCGCGATGGTGCTCGTCGCGCTGGTCGCGGCGCGCCGGCTGCCGCTGACCGACCGCGGGCTGGACACCTCGCCCGCGAGCCTGTGGGACGCGCCGCCCGAGGTGGCCGACGCGGACGCCGACGCCGGGCCGGTGCTGGTGACCGTGCGGTGGCGCGTGGCGGGGGAGCGGGCGGCCGAGTTCGCGGAGGCGATGCGGAAGGTCGAGCGGTCCCGCCGGCGGACCGGCGCGACCCTGTGGGGCCTGTTCCGCGATTCCGAGGACCCCGGGCTGTTCCTGGAGACCTTCACCGTCGCCACCTGGCAGGAGCACCTGCGCCAGCACCTGGAGCGCGGCACCGGGGTGGACGTGGAGGTGGAGCGCGCCGCCCGCGCCCTCGCCGACGGGGAACCGGTGGTCCGCCACCTGCTGTGGGCCCGGCCACCCCGCCCCTGATGCCGGCTGGTCCGCGGGCCCCGGCCCACCGCACGTCCCTCCCGCGCTCGACCTGACCCGGCCCGCCCGACCCCTTTCAGTCCACAGTGGACCAAACGCGGACCGGGGCGGTGTCGGACGTCACATCCGGGGAGGGTACTGGTTCGCGCCGTACCCCCGGGGCGGCAGGGACTGGCCGCCCCCCTGCTGGAGCTGCCCGGCCTGGTCCTTGGACAGGTGGTTGGTGAAGCCGCAGAAGGTGCACTGCGTGGTGTACCGGCTCTTGACCGGGAACAGCGGGATGAAGAACAGCGTGAACTTCGTGACCGACCTGTGCAGGGGGTGTGCCGCCGGGTTGCCGCACCGGGGGCACAACAAGGTCATCATCGCCAGGACGAAGACCTTGGTCCGAAAACCGAAGATCACCACGTTCGTCGCACTCCTCGTCAACTCGTCCGACCTCCAGGGTCGCACAGGGCCGGGCGCGCCGCGGTCCGGCGCCGCGCGCATGGGATCGGCCGGCGCGGGGAAGACCATGCGTGAGGCGGGTCGTCCGGACCCGTCCGGCCACCCCGGCGCGGTTCGTGAGGGAGGCGATGTGGTGACCGATGGAGAACACCGGGACGAGCAGCTGCGGGTCCGGCGCGAGCACCGGGACGGCGCGGTCGTGGTGGAGGTGCGCGGCGAGGTGGACGGCACGAACATCACCCTGGTCCGCGACGAGCTGACCGCCGCCTTCCGCGAGGCGGGGTCCGGACCCGTGGTGATCGACCTGACGGGTGTGGGCTTCTTCGCCTCGATCGGCATGGCGCTGCTGGTGGAGCACCAGCGGCTCGGGGAGGTGCGGGGGACCCCGCTGCGCGTGGTGGCCCCGGCGCGCAGCCCCCTGCGCGCGCTGCGCGCCGCCCGGCTGGACCAGGTGCTCGACCTCTACCCGGACCTGACGGCGGCCCTGGGCGCCCCTTCCTGAGCCGCCGCCACCGGACCGCCGCCACCGGACCGCCGCTACCGGACCGCCGCCACCTGCACGCCGCCACCTGCACGCCGCCGCGACCTGCTCGCCGGCCCCGCCCCGCCCCGCCACCTGCCCGCCGGAAGCCGGGGTCACCCGTCCGGCACCGCCACCGGCCGCCCCGGCTAGGCGCGGGTCCGCCCGGTGCCCGGGAACACCGCCGCCGCGCCTTCGACGACCCCGGTGGCGTCGCCGGCGGCCATCGGTCGCGCCCCCGGAACTCCTCGCGCCCCGGCTACCGCCGGTTCGGCAGGGGCACGGGCGACGGCGCGACCTCCTCCCGGTCCATCCCGTCGGGCAGGGACGCCCGGTAGATCGGCATCGCGGCGGCGGTGGTGACGATCGCCACCGCGACGAGGATCGCGAACAGCTCCGGCGTCACCATCCCGTGCGCGAGGCCGATGTTGATGAAGATCAGGATCATCAGCCCGCGCGCGTTCATCAGCCCGCCGACCGCCGAGGCGTAGCGCCAGGAGAAGCCCTGGACGCGCACCACCGCGGCGCAGCCCAGGTACTTGCCGGCGAACGCGGCCGCCATGACCACCACGAGCGGCAACCACAGCCCGCCGCCCGCGCCGAAGCCGGACACCTGCGTGTTCAGGCCGCTGAACGCGAAGAACACCGGCAGCAGCAGGATCGAGTTGAGGTCGGTGAGCCGGGTCTCCAGCTCCCGCCGCACCACCGCCGACTGCGGCATGGCCAACCCGGTGATGAACCCGCCGAACACCGAGAACACGCCGATGTAGTCGGTGAACCAGCCCGCCAGCAGCACGACGAACAGCACCAGCGCCATCACGTCGCGGCTCATCCCGCCCTCGCGCTCCACCCGCTGCCCCAGCCGGCCCAGCAGGGCGCGCCCCACCGTGAGCATCAGCAGCGCGAACACCGCCGCGCCCGCCACGGTGTCCAGCGCGTCGAGCGGGCTGCCCGCCGCACCGACGGCGATGATCACGGCCAGGATGACCCACGCCGCCGCGTCGTCGATCGCGGCCGCGACCAGGGTCAGGCCGCCGATGGGGGTGTTGGCGATCCCGCGCTCCTGGAGGATCCGGGCCAGCATCGGGAACGCGGTGATCGACAGCGCGCCGCCGACGAAGAGCATGAACACCCACAGGCTCGTCCCGGAGGGGCTCAGCGAGCCGAAGAACAGCGCCGCCGCGCCCGCGCCCAGCGCGAAGGTCGGCACGATGCCGGACACCGCGAGCACCGCGGCCCGCCGCATGTTCCGGCCGGCGGCCAGGCCGTGGTCGAGCGAGGACCCGACCAGGAACATGTAGAACGTCAGCCCGATGGTGCTCAGCACGTACAGGACGTCCCGCACGTCCGCGGGGAAGAGCTGGGCCTGCACGCCGGGCGCGACCGCGCCGAACAGGGCGGGGCCGAGCAGGACGCCGGCGACCATCTCGCCGACCACCCTGGGCTGCCGGACCGCCATGGCCAGGCGACCGCACAGGGTCGTCGCGGCCAGCACCGCCGCCAGCGCGGCGAACACGCGCAACGCGAACTCGATCTGGTTCACTCGGGGATCTCCTGGGTGTGAGGCGGTCGGTGCGGCACCGGGCACCCCCGGTCGTCGCGGGTGTCGAAGTAGCGCCCGGCCAGGCGCAGCCTGCGGGCGTGCAGGACCATGACCGTGCCGAGCACGAGCTGGACCACGCTGCGCCACACGTCCTCCCACCGGTCCCGCACGCGCAGGAGCGCGCCGAGCACGGCGAGGTGGCGCGGCGGCAGCGGCTCGCCCACCCGGACGAGCAGGCACGGGCCCCGGTTCGGCAGCGACCGGGTGTGGCCGGCGGTGGAGTGGAGCGTGAAGCGCCGCAGCACCTCCCCGGTCGCGGCCCGCAGCGCCAGCGGCGAGAGCCGCCACGCCGGGCACGGCCGGTTGGCGGCGACCCCGAACGGGATGTGGTGCGCGGCGCGGGCCGGGACGCGGTCCCAGCGGTCGGGATCGAACACCTCCGGCCGGTCGTGGCCGGAGGCGTGGTAGTCGGGGTAGCTGAAGCACAGCACGGACCCGGCGGGCAGGGTGGTGCGCTCGTCGAGCGCGATGTCCCCGGTGGTGACGCGGTGCGCGATGCCGAACAGCGGGTAGAGCCGGAAGGTCTCGTCGAGCACGTGCGCGAAGTAGCGGTCGTCGTCCGGGTCGGCCGCGAGCCGGGCCGCCACGTCCGGGTGGTGGGCCAGCACGAGCAGCAGGTGGGCCATCGCCTCGGACATCTGCACCACGCCGGTGGTGAAGAGGGTGCCCTGGAGGTAGTGCACCCGCTCGGCGGGGGACAGGCTCGCGGGCAGCGGTCGCCGCACGTCGCCGGCCGCGACGCGCCGGGCGAGGTAGCGGGTCAGCCGGGCCCGCCGGGCGGGGTGGCGCAGGCCGGTGCACTTCAGCGCGCTCGCCACGTCGTCGGCGTGCCCGACGATCAGGTCCCGCGCCGCGCGGGGGCACGGCTCGCCGAACACCAGCTCGTAGAAGTACTCCGCCCACACCGGCGCCATCAGGTCGCGCAGCCGCACCAGGGTGGCCCGCCCGCCGGCCCGCTCGTCGAGCACCCGCCCGGCGCAGCGGGCCGCCGCGGCCGACAGCGCGTCGGCGGGCCCGGCCAGCAGGGCGCGCGTCGTGCGGGCCGCGTCGTCGTAGCGCGGGCCCGCCTCCAGGTGCTCCTGGTGCACCTCCGGGCCGGGGGAGAGCCAGTACCAGAACAGGTCCGAGAGCCCGGCGCCCCGGCTGCGGCCGTTCGCGGCGGGGTGGCCGTAGACCTCCAGGAACCGGTCGGGCCCGAACTCCGCGTTCGGGAACGTGATCGCGTGGTCCCCGTTGACCCCCTCGAACACCCTGCGGCGCAGGGCGACCACCCGCGCCGGCAGCCAGCGCGGCGCGGTCAGCACCGCCGCGGCGGCGAGCAACCCGGTCACCCACACCGCGCGGACACCCCCGTCCCCCGGGGCACCACCAGGTCCCGGGTGAGGTCGGCCGGGTCCCGGCCGCCGCACAGCGCCAGGACGTGGTCGAACTCGTCGCGCAGCAGGTCGAGCACCCGCGCCACCCCGGCCTCGCCGGCCGCGGCCAGGCCCCACAGCGCCGGTCTGCCCACGCCGACGGCGGCCGCGCCGAGCGCGAGCGCCACGGCGACGTCACCGCCGCCCCGGACCCCGCCGTCGAGCAGCACCGGCACCCGGCCCGCGACCGCCTCGACCACCGCGGGCAGGGCGTCGACCGCCGCGGGCACCAGGTCGCACTGGCGGCCCCCGTGGTTGGACACGACGACCCCGGCCGCGCCGTGCTCGACCGCGAGCACCGCGTCCCGGGGGTGGAGCACCCCCTTGAGCCACACCGGGAGCGACGTCAGCGCCCGCAGCCGGTCCAGGTCCGCCCACGACACCGCCGGCGACATCGCGATGTCCCGCGTGCCCCCGGGCGGACCGCCCGGCAGGTCCCGCATGTTCTCCGCCGCGAGCCCCTCCGGCAGGTCGTGGAAGCCGTGCTCGGCGTCGCGGCGGTGCCGGCCGAACACCGGCGAGTCGGCGGTCACCACCAGGGCCGTGCAGCCGGCCCGCTCCGCCCGCCGCACCAGGCACGCCGTCACGTCGTGCTCGGGGTGCGGGTAGAGCTGGAACCACACCGCCGCGCCCGCGTCCACCTCCCGGGCCGCCGCCACCACCTCGGCGATCGCCACCGTCGAGGCCACCCCGGACACCAGCACCGTCCCCGCCGCCGCGGCCGCCCGCGCCGTGGCCAGCTCGCCGTCGGGGTGGGCCAGCCGGTGGAAGGCGGTCGGCGCGACCAGCACCGGCAGGGCGAGGCGCCCGCCGGGCAGGTCGACGGCCAGGTCGCGGGTCGCCCGGCCGCGCAGCACCCGGGGCAGCAGGGCCAGCCGCCGGAAGGCCGCCTCGTTCTCGCCGAGCACGACCTCGTCCCCGACCCCGCCCGCGTAGTAGTCGTAGTGCGCCGGGTCGAGCACGGCGCGGGCCCGCTCGCGCAGCCCGGCGAGATCGCAGTGCACGGTGGGGCCGCCGCCCACGACAGGGTTGCCGTTCGTGGAGAGGCCGCCGCCCACGGTGGGGCCGCCGCTCACCGAGGGGCCGCCGCTCACGACGGGGCCCCGTTCACCGCGGGGCCGCCGCTCACGGCGCGTCCGCGGCGGTCGGCGCGAGCCGGGCGCGCAGGAACTCCAGCAGCGGCGCGCGGTGCACCTCCTCGCTGTCCCACTCGTTCTCCAGGTTCTCGGTGAGGTGGTGCTCGCCGAGCAGCTCGCCGGCGCGGAAGTGCCGCACCACCGGGTGCAGGTAGCGGCCGTCGAGCCCGCTGGTGTCCTGCTGCGAGGTGCGGCCCGCGGTGATGTCGAACGGGTTGACCCGGTCGTGGTCCGCGCCGTACTCCAGCGTCACCGCCAGGTAGGAGTCGACCTCGCCGAAGTCGCCCCGCCCGACCGCCTCGTGCAGGTGGTCCACCGGCACCTCCTCGGCGTAGCGGGTGGTCCCGTCCGGCCCGACCAGCACGGTGTCGGCCAGGAACGCGAACATCTGCCACAGCGCGGAGGTGCGGTTCACCCGCGCCACGACGGCGTCGACCACCGCCGCGGGGGTGGGGTCCAGGTCGAGGGTCGGCCAGGGCACGCCGTGGTAGCGGTGTTCGAGGACGCGGTGCAGCGCCCGCACCCCGTACCGGAAGCCGTGGATGAACCCGCTGGTCGACTTCTTGAAGTCCCGGGCCTGCGTGATGGTGCCGGCGAAGAACAGGTCGGGCACGTTCACCGACTCCCAGGCCGGGGTCTGGTCCGGGAAGCGGTCGTTGATGGTCAGCCGGGGCCGGCACTCCGGCGCGAAGATCGAGGCGTCGAAGCGGAACCCGGTCGCCAGGATCACCCGGTCGTAGCGGATCTCCTTCACCCGCTCGTCGACCCGCGCGAAGCTGACCGGCACCAGGAACCCGTCGCCGTCGGGCCGGACGGCCAGCACCCGCCCGTCCAGCACGGCGTTCTGCGACTTGAGCTGGTAGGTGTCGAGGAAGTTGTTGTTGACCGCGCGCAGGTGGCCGACGAAGTGGGTCTGCCACGCCAGCTTCAGCGAGCCGGGGCCCGCCACGTGGATGACCGCCGCGGTCTCGACGAGGTTGTCCGCGGTCTCGAACGCCGAGTTGCCGCGACCGATGATCAGCACCCGCTGCCCGGTGAAGTCGGCGGGGTCCACCGACACCTCGTCGTACCGCTCGGCGTGCTCCACCCCCTCGATCGGCGGCACGTGGGGCTTGGACACGCCGGTGGCGACGATGAGCCGCCGCGCCCGGTAGGTGTTGCCGTCCTGGTCGTGCGCCACGAAGTCGTCCGGCCGGGTCACCGACACGACCCTGGTGCCGAAGCGGATCGGCAGGTCGTGCTTCGCGGCGAAGTCGCCCAGGTAGCGGACCATGTCCTCCGCGCTCGGGAAGTAGCGCGGCGTGTACCCGGTGAACAGCAGCGACGGCTCGTCGGACAGCAGCGAGTTCCAGTCGGTCCGCAGGTTCAGCTCGGGGTCGTCCCACCCGGTGTGCACCTTGTTGATGGAGATCAGGGTGCGGTGCCGGGGGAAGCGGGTGAAGAACGCGCCGGGCGCGTCCCCGGCGTCGAGCACCAGGTGGTCCCGCCCGGCGCGGGAGAGCAGGTAGGACGCCTGCAACCCCGCCGGGCCGGCGCCGATGACCAGGTACTCCGTCGAAACCTCGCTGGACACTGCTTTCTCCTCACGTCTCGGTGGACAGCAGGCGCTTGTCCGGCTTGCCGCTCGGGGCGAGCGGTGGTTCGGCGATCGCGGTCACGCGCGCCGGCGCGCACGCCGCGCCCAGCCGGTCGGTCACCAGCGCGCGCAGCGCCGCCGGGTCGGGCTCCCGGCCGGCGGTCGGCACCACGAACGCGTGCACCGCCTCGCCGGTGTCCTCGTCCGGCACCGCGACCACGTACGCCTCGGCGACGTCCGGGTGCTCGGCGAGCACCCGCTCGATCGGGCCGACGTGGTGCAGGTTCGCGTTGACGATCACCACGTCCCGGGTCCGCCCGGTCAGGTGCAGCCGGCCGTCCGGGTCGAACCGGCCCAGGTCGCGGGTGCGCACCCAGCCGCCGGTGAACACCTCGGCCGACCGCTCCTGGTCGGCCCAGTACGAACCGGCCTGGGCCGGGGTGCGGACGAACAGCTCCCCGTCGACCCCGACCGGGACCGGGGCGCCGCGCTCGTCGCGGACCTCCACGTCCACCGCCGGGGGCGGGACCCCCACCGAACCCGGCGGGTCGGCGGGGCCGGCCATGGAGATCATCCCGGTCTCGGTCTGCCCGTAGCCGTGGAACACGACCGGGCCGAGCACCTCCAGCGCCTCGCGGTGCCGGGCGGCGGTCAGGGGCGACCCGGACACCACCAGCGCGCGCAGCGAGGACAGGTCGGCCGGGTCGCGGCGCTGCGCGGCGACGAGCTTCGCCAGGCGCGGCACGGTGATCACGCTGGACGAGGCGCGGTGGCGGGGGATCGCGTCGGGCAGCTCGGGCCGATCGGCGACGACCGCGGTGCCGCCGGCGACGACGGCCAGCACCGCGTACTCGAACACCACCTGGCTCGACAGCGTCCCGAACACCAGGTGGCGGTCGAGCCGGGGCGCCAGCTCGCGGATCACGGGCGGCCACTCGGCCGGTCGCGCGGCCCACGCCGCCGTCATCGCGGCGTAGGTCTGCGCGCACGCCTTGGGCATCCCCGTGCTGCCGCTGGTGTGGATCAGCCGGGCGACGTCCCCGGGCCGGCCGGCCGGGCGCGGCGGACCGCCGTCGGCGCGGGTCGCGCACAGCGCGTCGACGGTGAGCGTGCGCGGGGCGTGGCGCTCGCCCGAGTCGGTGACCACCGCGGCGATGTCGAGGCCGAGGAGGTGGCGCAGCTGCGCGTCCGGCAGCCCCGGCCGCACGCCCACCACCCTGGCCCCCACCGCGTGGGCGGCGAGGACGACCGCGAACGCCTCCGGCGTGACCCCCAGCAGGAGGGCGACGCCGCTCCCCGGGCCGAGCCCCGCCTCCCGCAGCCCGGCCGCGATCCGCCCGACCAGGTCCAGCAGCTCCGCGCCGGTCACCGCGCGGGCGCCGTGCTCGACCACCGGCCGGTCCGCGGCGGCGGCGAGCGCGTCGAGCACCCCGCCCGGGAACGGCCCGGGGTCACGCGCCGGCAAGGCACTCCTCCACGAACGCCACGAGCGGCTGCCGGTGCACCTCGGGCAGGTCCCAGCGGTTCTCCAGGTTCTCCGCCAGGTGGTGGGTCGCGGTGAGCACGCCGTCGCGGTGGTGGCGCACCACCGGGTGCAGGTAGCCCGCCTCGTGGGCGTTCTCGGCGTCGTTCTCCGCGACGCGCGGGACCGAGATGTCGAAGGGGTTCACCTGGTCGTGGTTCGGCCCGTACTCCAGCGTCACCACGAACCGGTGCTCGGCCGGTCCCAGCCCGCCGTCGGCGAGGTAGGCCACCGGGACCTCCTCCTGGTACCGCGCGGTGCCGCCGGAGACCGTCACCACGTCGCCCATGACCGCGAACTGCTGCCACAGCGCGGAGGACAGGTTCACCCTGGCCACCAGCGCGTCGCCGATCGCCTCCGGTGACGGGTCCAGCGCGGTCGAGGGCCACGGGACGCCGTGGTACCGGTCGGCGAGGACGCGGTGCAGGGCGCGGGCCCCGTAGCGGAAGCCGTGGATGAAGCCGCTGGTGGACTTCTTGAAGTCGCGCTGCTGGGTGAGCGTGCCCGCGAAGTACAGGCCGGGCACCGTGGTCGACTCGAACGCGGACGTCTGCTCGGGGAACCGGTCGTCGATCACCAGCGCCGGGCGGCAGCCGTCGTCGAACACCGAGGCGTCGAACCCGAACCCGGTGCACGCGATGACCCGGTCGTACTCCAGCTCCCGCGGCGCCTGCGCCGCGCGGGCGTAGCGGAGCAGCACCCGGAACCCGCCGCCGGGGCGGGGTTCGATCAGCTCGACCGCGCCGTCCAGGACCGCGTTCTCCGACTTGAGCTGGTAGGTGTCGAGGAAGTTGTTGTTCACCGCGCGCAGGTGCCCGACGTAGTGCGTCTGCCAGGCCAGCCGCACCGGGCTCGGGCCGGCCACGTGGATGACCGCCGCGTGCTCCACCAGCGAGTCGGCGGTCTCGAACCCCGAGTTGCCCTTGCCGAGGACGAGCACCCGCTGATCGGCGAACGACGCCGGGTCGGTGTCGAAGGTGTCGTAGCGCTCGGCGTGCTCGATGCCCGGGATCGGCGGCACGTGCAGCCGGGAGACCCCGGTCGCCACGACGAGCCGCGCCGACCGCCACGTCCGCCCGTCGCCGTCGACCACGGCGAACCCGTCGGCGTCGAGGGAGATCCGGGTGACCTCCACGCCGTAGTGCGCCCGCACCCCGGTGGCCGAGGCGAAGTCGCCCAGGTAGCGGACCAGGTCGTCGGCGTGGGGGAAGTACCGGGGGCTGTAGCGGGTGAACAGCAGCTCCGGGTCGTCGGACAGCAGCGAGTTCCAGTCCACGCGCATCCGCTGCTCCGGGTCGGCGAACCCGGAGTGCACCTTGTTGATCGAGATCAGCGTGCGGTGCCTCGGGTAGCGGGTGAAGAACGTGCCCGGCCCGGCGCCGCGTTCGAGGACGGCGTAGTCGCGGCCGTCGCGCTCCAGCAGGGCGGCGAGCTGGAGCCCCGCGGGCCCGGCCCCGATGATCAGGTAGTCGTGCGCCATGGGCCAGGAAGCTACGGACGCGATCTCAGAACCCTCTGAGATCGGCCGCCTACGTTCCGTGTCGTGACCACGACCACCACCGGCGCCGTGACCGGCACCCCCGTGGACCTCGGCGCACCGCTGCGCGGTGCCGACCTCCAGCGTGCGGCATCCCCGCTCCCGGTGCTCGTCGGCCCCGCCGTCCGGGACCGGCTCGACCGCGGCCGCGAGTTCCTGCGCACCGTGCTCGCCGACGACGCGCGGCCCGTCTACGGCGCCAAGACCGGGTTCGGGGCCCTCATCGGCTTCGCCGGCCGCGCCGACGAGGCCGACCAGTGCGACAACACCCTGGCCCACCTCGGCGCGGGCCAGGGGCCCGACCTGCCCGCCGACATCGCCCGCGCCGCGCTGCTGGTGCGGACGTGGTCGCTGGCCCAGGGGCTCTCCGGCGTCTCGCCGCACGTCGTGGACGGCCTCGCCGCGATGTTCGCCACCACCTTCGTGCCGGCGATCCCCCGGTACGGCTCGGTCGGCGCGAGCGGCGACCTCATCCCGCTCGCCTACGCGACCCAGGCCCTGCGCGGCCGGGGCCACGCCTACGTCGACGGCGAGCGGTTGCCCGCCGACGAGGCCCTGCGCCGCACCGGGCTCACCCCGCTCACCCTCGACGGGCGCGACGCGCTGGCGCTCGTCAACGGCACGTCGGTCACGACCGCCGCCCTGGCCCTCGCGCTCGACGACGTGCGCGCCTCGCACCGCGCCGTGCAGGACCTCACCTGCCTGCTCGCGGACGTCCTCGGGTGCGACCCCGGTTTCCTCGACCCACGCCTGATCACCGCGTACGGCCACCCCGGCGCGACCGCCGTCGCCGACCACATGCGCGGCGTGCTGGCCGGCACCGTCCCGAGCGGCGCCCGTTCCCTCCAGGAGCCCTACAGCATCCGGTGCTCCCCGCAGCTGATCGGCGCGGTCGAGGACGCGCTGCGCTACGTGGACGGCGTCGTGGCCGCCGACCTGGCCGGTGTCAGCGACAACCCGCTGTTCTTCCCCGAGGACGACCTCGTCGCGCACGGCGGCAACTTCTTCGGCCAGCCGGCCGCGATCGCCGCCGACGTGCTGGCCGCGGTGACCGCGTCGCTGGGCAACCTGGCCGAGCGGCAGCTGGACCTGCTCGTCGACCCGGTCCGCAACACCGGGCTGCCGCCGATGCTGGCGGCGGGCCCCGGGCAGCAGCACGGGCTCCAGGGCGTGCAGCTCGCCACGACCGCGTTCGTCGCCGAGATCCGCCGCGCCGCCCTGCCCGCCGGCACCCAGAGCCTGCCGACGAACCTGCACAACCAGGACGTCGTGCCGTTCGGCACCCAGGCCGCGCTGCGCGCCTACGACGTGGCCGGGCTGCTCCGGCTGCTGTGCGGTTCGCTCGCGCTGGGGCTGCGGCAGGCCGTGCACGTGGGTGGCAGGCGGCCTACCGCGCCCCGGTGCGCCGCGCTGCTCGACGCGCTGGCCGACGCGATCCCGCCGGTCGACCCGGACCGCCCGCTGGACGCGGACGTCCGTCTCGCCGCCGACCTGGTCACCGGGTTCCGGTGCTGATCTCCGGTTCCGGGTCGGTCAGGCTCGGGGTGTGGCTGGGCCTGGAAGTGGGGGCGGGGGCGGTGACGGGCGCGGGGCCTGGTGCGAGGTCTCCGGGATCGGCCGCCGGCAGCCGCAGCGTGAAGCGGGCGCCCTGGCCCGGGTGCCCGGTCGCCTCGACCGTGCCCCCGTGGCCGGTCACCACCTCCCGCAGCAGCGCGAGCCCCAGCCCGAAGCGCAGCTCCGACCCGCCTGTCCCACCTGCCCTGCCTGTCTTGCCCACCCCATCTGCCCTGCCCGCCCAGCCCGCCTTGCCCACCCCGCCTGCCCTGCTCGTCCAGCCCGCCTTGCCCGCCTTGACCGCTCCACCCGCTCCCCGGTGGAACCGCTCGAACAGCCGATCCGCCTCGGCCTGGTCGAACCCCTCCCCGGTGTCCGAGACGGTCAGCTCGACGTGCCCGTCCCGCCCCCGCCCCAACCGCACGTCGATCCGCCCACCCGCCGGGGTGTGGCGCACCGCGTTCGCCAGCAGCTCGTCGACCGCGCGCCGCAACGCGGTCTCCACACCCGTCACCACCAGCGGCCCGGCGGGTCGCTCGACGGCCAGCGCGATCCGCCGTTCGCCGGCCCGCTCGCCCTCCGCCGCCACCGCGGCCTCCGCCAGCGCGGCCAGGTCGACCGCCCGGCCGTCGAGGCCCGCCGACTCGCCGCCCAACCGCGCCGACAGCAGCAGGTCGTCGACCACGTCCCCGAGCCCGCGGATCGAACCGGCGAGCTTGTCCAGGCCGGCGCGGTGGTCGTCGGGCAGGTGGGCCGCCGCGGCGCGGCGCACCAGCAGCTGCACCCGCGTGTGCGCCCGCGCGATCGGCGTCCGCAGCTCGTGGCTCGCGTCGGTGACGAACCGCCGCTGCCTGGCCAGCGCCTCCGCCAGCGGCGCGACCGCGCGCCGGCCCACCATCAGCCCCGTCACGACCGCCGCGACCAGGCCGCAGAACTCCGCGATCGCCAGCGCCAGCAGCAGGTGCCGCCGGTCGGCGAGCTGGTAGCGGGTGTCGAACACCGCCTGCACCGCACCGTCCTCGGCGCCCGGCCGCGTGAGCACCAGGTACCTGGTGCCGTTGCGGGTGACGGTGCGCTCGATCTCCCGGCGCGAGGCCCGCACCGCGTCGAGGTCGCCGCGCAGCGGGAACCCCCGGGGCACCCGCAGCACCCCGTCGTCGACCACGTCGCCCGCGAGGGTGAACAGCCACGTGCAGCCCGGTGGTGTGGCCGGTGTCCCGTACGAGGCGCTGTACCGCAGCTCGCGCGCCACCTGCGCGTCCTGGGTGTGCGTCATGACGGCGTAGGCGATGCCGCCGACGAACGCGACCAGCACGGTGATCGCCAGGGCCACCAGCACGCCGACCCGCAGGCGCGTCCGCCGGAGCACCACGCGTTCCGCCTCGGCCCACGAACGGCTCACAACGCCCCCAAGCGGTAGCCGAGCCCCGGCACGGTGTGCACCACCGAACGGTCGATCTTGTTCCGCAGGTAGTACACGTATGTGTCCACAATGGACTGGGCGGGCGCGTCGTGGAACACCCGCCGCCGCAGCGAGGCCCGCGTGTGCACGGTGCCCGGGTGGGTCGCGAGCACCCGCAGCAGCGCGAACTCCCGGGCCGTGAGCGGCACCCGCCCGCCGTCGGGCAGCACCACCTCGCGCTGCCGGACGTCCAGGTGCCCGGCCCCGATCCGCAGCACGTCGGTCAGCTCCAGCGCGCGCCGGCACAGCGCCCGCAGCCGCGCGCTCAGCTCGTCCAGGTCGAACGGCTTGACCAGGTAGTCGTCGGCGCCCGCGTCGAGCCCGTCGATCCGGTCGTGCACGGTGCCCAGCGCGGTCAGCACCAGCGCCCGCGCCCGCACGGACCGCGCCCGCAGCCGCACCAGCAGGTCCAGCCCGTCCATGGCGGGCAACCCGCGGTCGATGACCACGACGTCGTAGGGGCGGGTGAGCCCGAGGTGCAGCCCGCGCTGCCCGTCCGTGGCCACGTCCACGGCGTAGCCCTCGTCGGTCAGGGCGCCGGAGAGCAACTCCACGAGCTCGTGGTCGTCCTCGACCAGGAGCAGTCGGAAGCGGTCGATCGGCGAGGTCCCGATGGCGCCCTGCACCCCATCAGAATCCCATTTCCCCGTGGTCCGTCAACGTGACGGACCCACCTGCCCCCGGTGGTTGATCAGGGAGCGGCAACGCGGGTATCGCCGTTGCGCGACTACGCCTATCGGCCGTGCGGCCGACAGGCGTCGGACAGTTTCTCCCGCTCACGAGACGTCCGGAGATCCGAAGATCCAGCGGATTCGCGACCGTCCCCGGTGGACCGACGGCCGCATCGACAGCTCGGCGACAGCTCCGGTGACGGTTCCGGTGACGGGTCCGCGGGCGGAACCGGTACGGTTCCTCGCACGGTTCCCGGCTCCGCGGTGTGGCGCGGCCCGGCCGACCGGCGGCTGTTCGCGCACCGGCCGGCGTGGAGCCGGCACCGCCACCGCCGGGTCGGCCCACGCCGCCACCACGGTCACCGACCTCGGCCGACCGGTCGGCGCGCGCTCGGCGAACGCCACCGGGATCAACCGCGCCGGCGTCGTGTCCGGCTCCGCGTCCTACGAGGACAGCGGCACCCGCGCGGTCCGGTTCAACGTGGAAGGCACCACCACCGACCTCGGCCTGATCACCGGCTACAGCGACAGCTTCGCCCTGGCCGTGGACGACAACGGCGTGGTCGGCGGCGTGTCGGGCGACACCCGCGGACCGAGCCGCGTGGTGCGCTGGGTCGTGGGCTGAACCGGTCGGGTGGCGGCCCGCATCGCCACCCCGACCCCGGCCTCCGGCCCGCACGGGCACGGGTCAGCGGGCCGTCGCCGGTTCGAGCCGGGTGTTCGGGAACGACCCGTCGCCGAAGAGCAGGCGGGCGGCGGCGGCCCGGCCGAGCGGCGTGCGCAGCGCGGTGAAAGCCGCCTCGGTGGTGGCGGGGCCGCGCAGCCGGGAGAGGCCGCGGCGCAGCAGGAGCCGGAGGCGGAAGCGGGCGCGCAGGGCCCGCCCGTCGTAGTGGCGGAGCACCGAGGGGTCGCCGGTGCGCAGGTAGTCGGCGGTGACGGCGGCGGCCAGGTCCGCCATGCGCAGGCACGGGTCCAGGCCGCCGGCGGTCAGGGGTGAGACCGCGCCCGCCGCGTCGCCCACCAGCAGGCCGTCGGGGCAGGCGATCCGGCGCAGGACGCCGCCCACCGGGATGGGGCCGCCGCGGCGGTGGAGCGGGCCGGTCGGGACCGGCGGGTCCGGGAACCCGGCGCGGAACTCGCGCAGCAGCCGGGGGAGCGGCGCGGCCAGCCGGTCGGGGAGCCCGGCCAGGCCGAGGTGCGCCTGCCGGCCGTCGTCGACGAGCCAGGCCAGGTAGCCGGGGGCCAGGCGGGGGTCCAGCACGCAGTGGAACGTCGGGGTCGAGGTGGTGGCGACCGGGAAGACCTCCTCGACGCCGGTGATCAGGTGCCGGTTGACGTCCAGGCCCAGCCGGCGGGCGACGGTCGAGCGGGCCCCGTCGGCACCGATGGTGAAGCGCGCCTCGACGCCCCGCACGGGGTAGGGGGTGCCGAGTCGCACCCGCGCCCCCGCCTGTTCGGCCCGGGACCGGGCCTCCGCGTAGACGCCGGCCATGTCGGCCACCCGGAACTCGTCGCGGGGGCTGGTCAGCTCGACCGGCGCGCGCAGCGACGGCGGGTAGAGCAGGACGCGCCGCACGGCGGGGCCCAGGTGCCGCTCCGGCAGCGGGAAGTCCTCCAGCGTTCGCCGGACGAAGATGCCGGTGGTCCGGATGCCGACGTCCAGGTGGCGGCGGCGGTCGCACACGAGGACGTCCAGGCCCCGGGACGCCAGCAGGCGCGCCGTCTCCAGCCCGGCGAGCCCCGCGCCGACCACCACCACGTCCACGGTTTCCACAACGGCGCAACGTAGTGCGGCCGGCGCGGGAACGGTCCCGTCACCACCACACCTCCACCGGACCTCCACGGCTCCTCCACCGGAGCCGACGGGGTCGGGCGCCGACCGGTTCAGGCGCCGACGTAGGCCGCCAGGTGCTCGCCGGTGAGGGTGGAGCGGGCGGCGACCAGGTCGGCCGGGGTGCCCTCGAAGACGACCCGGCCGCCGTCGTGGCCGGCGCCGGGACCCAGGTCGATGATCCAGTCGGCGTGGGCCATCACCGCCTGGTGGTGCTCGACGACGATGACCGACTTGCCGGCGTCGACGAGCCGGTCCAGCAGGCCCAGCAGCTGCTCCACGTCGGCGAGGTGCAGGCCGGAGGTCGGCTCGTCCAGGACGTAGACGCCGCCCTTCTCGCCCATGTGGGTCGCCAGCTTGAGCCGCTGCCGCTCGCCGCCGGAGAGGGTGGTGAGCGGCTGGCCGAGGGTGAGGTAGCCCAGCCCGACGTCGACCAGCCTGGTGAGGACGGCGTGCGCGGCGGGGACGCGGGCCTCGCCGGCGCCGAAGAACTCCTCGGCCTCGCCCACCGACAGGGCGAGCACCTCGCTGATGTCGCGGCCGCCGAGGTGGTGGACGAGCACCGAGGAGTCGAACCGCCTGCCCTCGCACTCGTCGCAGGTGGTGGCGACGCCGGCCATCATCGCCAGGTCGGTGTGCACGACGCCCGCGCCGTTGCAGTTCGGGCAGGCGCCCTCGGAGTTGGCGCTGAACAGCGCCGGCTTCACGCCGTTGGCCTTGGCGAACGCCTTGCGGATCGGTTCGAGCAGACCGGTGTAGGTGGCCGGGTTGCTGCGCCGCGAGCCCTTGATGGGCGCCTGGTCGACCGACACGACGCCCGCGGCGGCGGGGATGGAGCCGTGGACCAGCGAGCTCTTGCCGGAGCCCGCGACACCGGTGACCACGCAGAGCACCCCGAGCGGGACGTCCACGTCCACGTCGCGGAGGTTGTGCGTCGACGCGCCGCGGATCTCCAGCGCGCCGGTGGGCCGGCGCACCGACGCCTTGAGGGAGGACCGGTCGTCGAAGTGGCGGCCGGTGGTGGTGTCGCTCGCCCGCAGCTCCTCCACCGTGCCTCGGAAGCAGATGGCGCCGCCCGCCGAGCCCGCGCCGGGACCGAGGTCGACGACGTGGTCGGCGATCGCGATGACCTCCGGCTTGTGCTCCACGACGAGCACCGTGTTGCCCTTGTCCCGCAGTCGCAGCAGCAGGTCGTTCATCCGCTGGATGTCGTGCGGGTGCAGGCCCGCGGTGGGCTCGTCGAAGACGTAGGTGGTGTCGGTGAGCGAGGAGCCCAGGTGGCGGATCATCTTCACGCGCTGCGCCTCGCCGCCCGACAGCGTGCCCGCCGGCCGCTCCAGCGAGAGGTAGCCCAGCCCGATCTCCACGAACGAGTCGAGGGTGCGCCCCAGGGTGGTGAGCAGCGGGGCCACCGACGGCTCGGCCAGGCCGCGGACCCAGTCGGCCAGGTCGCTGATCTGCATCCGGCAGGCGTCGGCGATGCCGATCCCGCCGATCCGGGAGGAGCGGGCCTCCTCGCTGAGCCGCGTGCCGTCGCACTCCGGGCAGGTGCTGAAGGTGACCGCCCGGTCGACGAACGCCCGGACGTGCGGCTGCATCGCCTCCCGGTCCTTGGCCAGGAACGACTTCCTGATCCGGGGGATCAGCCCCTCGTAGGTGAGGTTGACGCCCTCGACCTTGACCTTGATCGGCTCGTGGTGCAGGAAGTCCCGCATCTCCTTCTCGGTGAACTCCCGGATCGGCTTGTTCGGGTCCAGCAGGCCCGACTCGGCGTAGGTCCGCACGGTCCACCAGCTGTCGGACTTCCAGCCGGGGATGGTGAACGCGCCCTCGGCGATCGACCTGGAGTCGTCGTAGAGCTGGCTCAGGTCGATGTCGGAGACCGCGCCCCGGCCCTCGCAGCGCGTGCACATGCCGCCGACGCGGGTGAACGTCGCCTTCACCGCCTTGGTGGCCGCGCCCCGCTCGACGGTGATCGCGCCGCTGGCCCGGACCGTGGCCACGTTGAAGGAGAACGCGTTGGGCGAGCCGATGTGCGGCTGCCCGAGCCGGCTGAACAGGATGCGCAGCATCGCGTTCGCGTCGGTGGCGGTGCCGACGGTGGAGCGGGGGTCGGCGCCCATCCGCTGCTGGTCGATGACGATCGCGGTGGTCAGCCCTTCGAGCACGTCCACGTCGGGCCGCGCCGGCGTCGGCATGAACCCCTGCACGAACGCGCTGTAGGTCTCGTTGATCATCCGCTGCGACTCGGCGGCGATGGTGCCGAACACCAGCGAGCTCTTGCCCGAGCCCGAGACGCCGGTGAACACCGTCAGCCTGCGCTTGGGGATCTCGACGCTGATGTCCTTGAGGTTGTTCACGCGCGCGCCGTGCACGCGGATCAGCTCGTGGCTGTCGGCGACGTGCCGCGCGGACGAGCGCGCGGACGACCGGGTGTCCGTCATGGCGGTCACCCTAGGCGCCGGTGGCCGGCCCGCGCTTCTCGGTTCCTGACCGATCGGCTGCCTGGTCGCGACGGCGGCCCGGTCGGCGGGCGCGGCGCGGGTCGTGGTGTCCGACACCGCGCCCGAACTCCTGGCCGCGGCCCGCGCGCTGGGCGCCGACGAGGTGCGCGACCTCGGCGCCGGTGACGTGCCGCACGTCACCCCCGGCGCCGACCGGGCAGCGCCGCGTCGGCGTAGCGGCGGGCCAGGTGCGCGCAGGCGTCCCCGAGCTCCGCCGGGCCGACGACCTCGAAGTCCGCGTCGAACCTGCCGACGGCGGCGGCCAGGCCGGGCCACGACCACGAGCCCAGGACGAGCCGGCACCGGTCCGGGCCGAGCTCCTCGACGACCCCGTCCCGGGTGTGGCGGGACACGGCCGCGGCGGGCAGGTCGAGGATCACCTCGCCGCGGCAGGGCCAGTCGCCCGAGCCGTCCGAGCCCCGGAACCTGCCGGTGACGAAGGTGGCCACCTCACCGCCGGGCAGGTCGCGCGGGGTGAAGCGGGGACCGGTGGGCACGCGCGGGGTGATCCGGTCGGCGCGGAAGGTGCGCCAGTCCTCCCGGTCGAGGTCCCAGGCGACCAGGTACCAGCGCCCGCCCCGGGTGATGAGGTGGTGCGGCTGTGCCCGGCGCGGGGGCCGCGTGCCGTCGTCGTCCGGGTCTCCCGGGGACGCGTAGTCGAAGCGCAGCACCTCGCGGGCCTGGACGGCGGCGCTGAGCGCCACGAGCACGGCGCCGTCGACCTGCGGTTCCGGTCGGGTCGCGGGCGGCTCGACGGCGGTGATCCGGAGGGTGTCGACGCGGTGGCGCAGCCGGGCGGGCATGACCTGCCGGACGGTGGCCAGCGCGCGGGCCGCGGCCTCCCCGAGGTCGGCGCCGGTCGTGGCGGCGACCTGGAGCGCGACGGCGAGCGCCACGGCCTGCTCGTCGTCGAACAGCAGCGGGGGCAGTTCCGCGCCGGCGTCGAGCCGGTACCCGCCGTCGGGGCCCTTGGTGGCCACGACGGGGTAGCCGAGCTCGCGCAGGCGGTCGACGTCGCGGCGCACGGTGCGCGGGCTGATGTCCAGCCGCTGCGCCAGCAGCGCCCCCGGCCAGTCCCGGCGCGCCTGGAGGAGCGAGAGCAACGAGAGCAGTCGCGCTGAGGTCTTCGGCACGACCTCATGATGCCGGGAGAAGAGGACGGGAACTGACCGCTATCGGTGCGAGGGTGACGCCGTGCCGAACTCCACGACCACCCCGTCCCGCTCGATCCCGACGCCGGACGGGGGTATCCGGTGACGGTCCTGGACCGCCGGGCGCTCAACCGCGCGACGCTCGCCCGGCAGCTGCTGCTCGACCGCGCCGACCTGCCGGTCCTCGACGCCGTGGCGCACCTGTGCGGGTTGCAGGCGCAGGAGCCGCAGGAGCCGTTCGTGGGGCTGTGGTCGCGGTTGCGCGGGTTCGACCCGGGGGTGCTCTCGGACCTGCTGACCGGGCGGCGGGTGGTGCGGACGCACCTCATGCGCCGGACCGTGCACCTCCTCGCCGCCGAGGACGTCCTGGCGTGGCGGGCACGCCACGACGCCATGCTGCGGCAGCGGGTGCTGGGGGTCTACCGCCGTGAGCTGGACGGGGTGGACCTGGAGGAGCTGGCGGCGGCGGGCCGGGAGGTGATGGCCGACGGTCGGCCCCGCTCGATGGGTGAGCTGGCCCGCGCGGTGGCCGAGCGCCGGCCGGGGGTGGGGACGCGGGCGCTGGGGGAGATGCTGGTGGCGGCCCTGATCCCGGTGGTGCAGCTGCCGCCGCGCGGGGTGTGGCGCGCCAAGGGGGGTGTGCGCAACGCCCTGCTCTCCTCGTGGTTGGGGCGCGAGGTCGACCCGCTGGCTGCGGATGGCCGCGATCCGGGCGGCGCGGGGCCGGCCGGTGCGGGGCCGGCCGGCACGGGGGCGGCCGGCACGGGGGCGGCCGGCACGGGTCCGGCTGCCGGAGATCCGACCGGCACCGACCCGGTCGGCCGCGAGCTGGTGCGCCGCTACCTCGCCGCCTTCGGCCCCGCCGCGACCGCCGACCTGCGCGCCTGGTGCGGCCTGACCGGGCTGCCCGCCGCGGTGGCCGCCGTCCGCGAGGAGCTGGTCCGCTTCCGCGACGAGCGCGGCCGGGAGCTGCTGGACCTGCCCGACGCCCCTCGCCCCGACCCCGACACCCCGGCCCCGGTCCGGTTCCTGCCCGCCTTCGACAACGCGATCCTGGGCTACCACGACCGCGACCGGATCATCGACCACGCCCACCGCGGCCTCTCCGTCGCCGGCCACCGCGTCGTCCTGGTCGACGGCCGGGTCGCCGCGACCTGGACCACCGAGGCGGGCACCGTGGTCGTCACGCCGCTGCACCCCCTGCCCCGAACCGACCGCACCGCCGTCGCCGACCAGGGGCGGGAGCTGGCGCTGTTCCTGACCGACGGCGACAGCGACCGCGTCCGGATCGCCACCGCCTAGCGGGGCGGTCCAGGGGGTGCATCAGGTCCCGATCGACCGCTCCACCACCGCTCCCGCTCTGCCAGACTGGACCGGCCTGCGCCCACCAGGCGGCCAGGCCACCTCACCGCACCGGGAAGGAAGCGCCATGGCAAGGATCCTGCGGATGCTGCCGGTCCTCGCGCTCGCGATCGGCACGGCCCTGCTCGTCCCGGCGATCCCGGCCGCCGCCGACGAGGCCGTGTCGACCGACGGGTTCACCTGGAGCAACGGGTTCACCTGGAGCAACGGGTTCACCTGGAGCAACGGCCACATCGGGACGAACGGGTACACCTGGAGCAACTGATCGACCGGCGGGCCCGGCTCGACGACCTGCCGAGCCGGGCCACCGCACCGCACCCCTAGGCGATGCCGGCCGCGATCAGCTGCTGCCAGATCACCCCCTGGTCGACGACCTCGACCCCGAGCTTCTCGGCCTTGGTGAGCTTGCTCGCGCCCACGTCCGCGCCGGTGATCAGGTAGTCGGTGTTCGCGGAGACCGAGGTCGCGGTGGTCGCGCCCGCCTTCTGGCACAGCCGCTGGAAGGTGGGGCGGGGCACCTTCTCGCCGGAGCGCGGGTCGCTGATCGAACCGGTGACCACCACGGTCTTGTCCGCCAGCGGCGCGTCCGAGGCGACGACGGGCGGGAGGTCCTCCTCGCGCACGTCCAGCGACACCCCGCGCTCCCGCAGCCGCTCCAGCTCCGGCCGCAGGCGGGTCAGGTGCTCGACCAGCGAGGCGGCGACCTTGGGCCCGATGTCCTCGACCTCCACGAGCCGTTCCTCGCCCGCGTCGGCGACCTCCTCCAGCGAGCCGAAGCCCGCGCGGCACAGCCGGGCCGCCGTGCCCTCCGAGGCCATCGGGATCGCCAGCCCGATCAGCGCGCGGCGCAGCCCCACGGCCCGGCTCGCGGCGATCGAGTCGATCATGCGCGTGGCCGAGACCTCGCCGATGCGCTCGAACTCCAGCAGCTGCTCCTTGGTCAGCGTGTAGAGGTCCGACGGGTTCTCCAGCAACCCGACCTCGGCCAGCCGCTCGATCCACACCGGACCGACGGCCTCGATGTCCGCCGCCGCTCGGGACGCCCAGTGGATCAGCCGCCGCACGGTCTGGGCCGGGCAGGCGACGTTGGTGCAGAACAGCTCGCGGCTGTTGCCCTGCTCGGTCAGACCGTGCCCGCACGACGGGCACGCGTCGGGCGGCACGATCTCCCGCTCCTCGCCCGTGCGCTTGGACTCGTCCAGCACCCCGGCGACGAACGGGATCACGTCGCCGGCCCGGCGGACCAGCACCGTGTCGCCGATCCGGATGCCGCGCGCCCGGATGACCTCCTGGTTGGCCAGCGTCGCGCGGGTGACCGTGGTGCCGCCCACGAACACCGGCTCCAGGTGCGCCACCGGGGCGATCTTGCCGGTCTTGCCGACGTCCCAGACCACATCGGACAGCACGGTCGTCTTCTCCTCGGCGGCGAACTTGAACGCCAGCGCGCCGCGCGGGGAGTTCGACCGCGTCCCGGCCGCCGCGAAGGCGGACCGGTCGGCCAGCCGCAGCACCGCGCCGTCCAGGTCGAAGTCCAGGTCGTTGCGCCCCTGCTCGATGCCGGTGATCACCTCCTGCGCCTCCTCCGCGCTGCCGCAGTGGCGCATCTCGGCGACGTCGAACCCGAGCGTCCGCAACCCCTGCTCCAGGTCGGCCGCGGCGGTGTCGCCGGAGGTGTCCAGGTCGAAGGCGAAGAACCGCAGCTCCCGCCCGGCGACCGTGGCCGGGTCCTTCGCGCGCAGCGTGCCCGCGGCGGCGTTGCGCGGGTTGATCAGCGGCTTGTCCACGTGCACGGTGTTGTAGGCGGCGAACGTGGACCGCAGCATGACCGCCTCGCCGCGCACCTCGACCCGGCCCGGCACGTCGACCCGCGCCGGCACCCCGTCGGTCAGCGCCCGCACCAGCACGGTCACGTCCTCGCCGGTCGTGCCGTCCCCCCGGGTGACCGCCCGCGCCAGCCGCCCGTCCTCGTAGACCAGCGCCAGCGACAGCCCGTCCAGCTTCGGCATCACCACCACCGGCTGACCGGGGAAGCGGTCGAAGAACGCGGCGACCTGCTCGGGCCTGGTCGCCTTCTCCAGCGACAGCATGGGGCGCGAGTGCCGGACCGGCGCGTGCAGCACCGCCGGCGCGCCCACCTGCTCCAGCGGGTTCGGGTCGGGCGCCAGCTCCGGGTTGGCCTCGACCAGCCCCCGCAGCTCGTCCTCGATCGCGTCGTACTCCGCGTCCGCCACCTGCGGCGAACCCCGGTAGTACGCGTCGCGCAGCACCACGACCCGGTCGGCGAGTTCCCGAATGCGCTCCTGAACGTCCACGGCGGGGACGCTACCGGCCCGCACCGACGACGTCCCGCACCCCGGCCGGATCTCCGCGGACACGGTCGGGCGGGGCGGGACCGCCGGAGGGGTGTCGCCACCCCTCCGGGACGGTCAGTCGCCCAGCGGGTTGAGCAGGTCCGCCTTGCCGTCGAAGGCGAACAGCAGGAGGTCGGTCATCCGGAACGTCCGGCGGTCCGGGCCGAGCGTGGGCCGCCACGACGGCTCGCGCACGATGGACGTCCGGCTGCCCTCCATCGCCCGGTGGAACACCTCGGCCACGATCCGGCCGCCGACCGGTCCGAGCAGGCCGCCGGTGAACTCCGCCTCCCGCAGCACGTAGAACCACAGCGGGGTGGCGGTGGCGACGGCGTCCTTCTGCCCGTCGGTCAGCGCGTCCAGGGACGCGCCCCCGTTGCCGACCAGGACCTGCTCCGCGGTCAGCGGCTCGACGCCCAGGCACTCCGCCATCTGCTGCCCGCTCGCCAGCCGGACCATGCTCGCCCGGGTCAGGTTGCGGAAGGCGAGGTTGCGCTGGATCTCCTCGAACACCGTCCCGCGCCCGCCGAAGGTGCCGGCGGGCAGCTGGTCCAGCGGGTTCACCAGCAGGGAGTCGATCCGCATGGTGACGTTGCCGCCGCCGGCGGGCGGCGCCAGGTCCGGCCGGTCGGCCTCGGTGAAGTCGTACAGCCTGCGGAAGTCCGCGATCCAGTTGGTGGGCAGCGCGTCGACGCTCTCGTGGTGCGGGTTGTCCAGGTCGGCCAGCGACGACCCGGGGTCGAAGTTGCCGGAGGTCCCGCTGAACACGAACAGCAGGCGCAGCGTCGCCGGGATGCCGGTGCCCGTGTTGAACACCCGGTTCCACTCGTACTGCGACCGGATCATGCTGTGGCCCAACCGGTACGCGGCCACCGCGAACTCCAGCGGCATCGTCGGGTGCGGGCCCACCGGCCGCCGCCCCCGGCGGGGCGCCTCGAAGAACCGCCTGCCGCGGGTGAACACGTCGTCCACGATCGCCGGGTCCACGATCCGGGGCAGGAGGTCGTGGCGCAGCACCCACTGGTAGTGCCGCACCACCTGGCCGCGCGCCGCCTCGAACAGCCGCCGCCCGGTCAGGCCGCGCAGTGCGAGTTCGTCGACCACCCGGTTGTGGAACCTGATGAACGCCAGGTGCGTCTGCGCCACGGCCAGGTTCTCGTCGTTGCGCGGGTCCGGGATCAGCGGGCGCCTGCGGTCCTCCTCGGTCAGCCCGCCCTGCCCGAACCGGGGCAGGTCGAAGCCCTCCACCGGCCGGGAGACCAGCTCGTCGTCGGCCGGTGGGCCCACGGGCGAGGTCGTGCCGACCTTCAGCTTGACCCGGTCAGCGGCGTAGCACACCCGGTCGATCGGGTCGTCCGGGCCGCGCCCGTAGACCGAGTCGAGGTCGAGCGCCGGCGAGCGGCCCTGCACCAGCTCGTCGAGGGTCACGTCCTCGCCGAGCCGGGTCTCGGTCCGGTCCATCGTCAGGTCGTGGTCGACGAACTGGCCGAGGTAGGTGAACCCCGCCGGCACCGGCGGGTCGGCGGACTCCGGCTGCCCGCCCGCCGCGGTCATCGCGGTCGCCAGCGCCACCCGGGTCCCCTCGTCGAGCGGGGGACCCTCCGGCCCCATCCGGGAGAAGCGGAACCGGCGCAGCTCCTCGGCCGCGGCCGGGTGGCGCGTGCGCGCCACGCCGTCGCGGTCGAATTCGATCACCCCTTCGCCGACGACGAAGAAGCTGTTCCTGCCGTGCTGTTTCATAGACCCCCCCGAGTCCGTGAGAAGTGCCCCCGACCAGAGCGGGAGCGGGGCGGTCGCACCCCCTGTGGACGCCCTCGTCCCACATGTACCAGCAAATGGTGATCGACCGCAGGGTGATCCGCATTTCCCCGGTCCCTTTTCAGTCCACCCCGCCGGGAAATCCCGTCTCGTCGGTGTGCCGGGAATAGTGCCGGCGGTGCCCACCGCGCACCGCACGCGCCCGTGCGGAGGCACCCGCGCGGGCGGCGACCGAGACGATCGAGGTGGCCGCGGTGGCCTGGTCGGCCGGCCCCCGCCCCGCTCGGCGGCCTGCTCCGCGCACGGCGCCCCACCCGTACTTCCCCTATCGACGCCAGGAGGTTTTCGCGCGTGTCAACCCGAACCCGGTCTGACCGCCGAAATAGGGTCAGCGCGCTGTTCGGCACAACAAAAGCACCGGTCGCGGTGCGGCGAACGGGTGCACGGTTCGGGGTGTTGTAACACCCGATGTGCCGCGGTCGACTTCCGGAATGGCGAATTGCCGCTGATGCGACAGCGCTCGCACGGTGAACTGCCGGTGGCATCTGAGGGGTGGCTCGTCATGACGACGCGGTACGTGCGGTTGAGCTCGGGACCGGCGGGGACGTTCCTGCGGTTGTTCGCGGTGGTGCTGGCCACGCTGGGGCTGATCGTGGTGGTCAACGGCGTCGTGCCGCGCGTCGCGGTGGCCGCGCCCTGCGACGCGCCGGTGGTGAACCGGGTGGCGTGCGAGAACACGAAGCCGGGGGCCGACGGCTGGCAGGTCGCCTACCGAGACCCGTCGATCGTCGGCTACTCGACCGACATCAGCGCGGTGCCGGGCGGCCGGGTCGATTTCAAGGTGCTCACCAACGCCTCCGCCTATCGCCTGGACGTCTACCGGTTGGGTTATTACGCGGGCAAGGGCGCGCGGTTCGTCGGATCGGTGTCGCGGAATTCGGCGCAGCAACAACCGGCGTGCCTCCGCGACGGCCCCTCGGCGCTGATCGACTGCGGGAACTGGGCTGTTTCGGTGAGCTGGGACGTGCCGGTGGACGCGGTCTCGGGCGTTTACTACGCGCGGGCGCACCGCGACGACACGGGCGCGGAGAACGAGATCGTGTTCGTGGTCCGCGACGACACGAGCACCTCGGACGTCCTGTTCCAGACCTCCGACGCGACGTGGGCGGCGTACAACCGGTACGGCGGCAACAGCCTGTACTTCGGCGACGGTCCGGGGCAGGGTGGTCAGGCGTACAAGGTGAGCTACAACCGCCCCTACACCGGCGGCGACGGGGACGACAACTTCATCTTCAACGCCGAGTACCCGATGCTGCGGTTCCTGGAGCGCAACGGCTACGACCTGAGCTACACCACCGACGTGGACTCGGCGCGGCGCGGGCACCTCATCAGGAACCACCGGGTGTTCATGGCGGTGGGCCACGACGAGTACTGGTCCAACGAGCAGCGCGCCAACGTGGAGGCGGCCCGCGCGGCGGGGGTGCACCTGGCGTTCCTGACCGGCAACGAGATCTTCTGGAAGACCCGCTGGGAACCCTCCGCGGACGCCTCCCACACCGACTGGCGCACCCTGACCTGCTACAAGGAGACCAAGGGCGCGCAGGACGACGGGCTGGACGACTGGACCGGCACCTGGCGCGACCCGCGCCACAGCCCGCCGCAGGACGGCGGCCGACCGGAGAACGCGTTGCTGGGCAACATCTTCACCGTCTCCGGTCGCCGCGAGGACTCGCTCCAGGTGCCCGCCGCGTACGGGAAGATGCGGCTGTGGCGGCACACCGACCTCCAGGACATGGTCGCCGGCTCCACCCACACGTTCCGGCCCGGCACCCTCGGCTACGAGTGGAACACGGTGCCGGACAACGGGTTCCAGCCCGCCGGCGTGGCGCGGATGTCGCGGACCACGGTCCAGCTCAACGGCGCCTACGTGCTGAAGAACCACGGCGACCAGTACGGCTCCGGCACCGAGACCCACGCGATCACCTACTACCGGCACCCGAGCGGGTCGCTGGTGTTCGGCGCGGGCACCGTGCAGTGGGCGTGGGGCGTGGACGACGAGCACGCCTTCCTCACCAACACCCCCACCTCCGACGTCCGGATGCAGCAGGCCACGGTCAACTTCCTGGCCGACATGGGCGTGGCCGCCACGACCCTCCAGGCGAACCTGGTCCAGGCGACCGGCGTCACCGACGCGCAGCCGCCGGCGGTCGCCTACACCAGCGTGTCCCCGCTCTCCGCGGTCGGCACGCCGTACACGTTCTCCGGCACGGTGACCGACGCGGCCGGCCGGGTCGCCGGGGTCGAGGTGTCCACCGACGGCGGCGCCCGCTGGCACCCAGCGAACTGGCAGGCCGGCCAGGGCACGTGGTCCCACACCTACACGCCCACGGCCTCCGGGCAGGCGCAGCTGCGGGTGCGCGCGGTGGACGACTCGCTGAACCTGTCCGCCCCGGTGGCCGCCTCGGTCGGCGTGTCCCCGCGGACGTGCCCGTGCGGCCTGTGGACGACGGCCGACACACCGGCCGCGCCCGACAACGCGGACGGCACCCCGCTGGAGCTGGGCGTGAAGTGGCGCGCGGGCGTCGACGGCCAGGTGCACGGCGTCCGGTTCTACAAGGGGGCCGGCAACACCGGCACCCACACCGGCTCGCTGTGGTCGGCCGCCGGCCAGCGGCTGGCCACCGGCACGTTCACCGGGGAGACCGCGAGCGGCTGGCAGGTGCTGACCTTCACGACGCCCGTGGCGGTCACCGCGAACACCACCTACGTGGTCTCCTACTTCTCGCCCGCCGGCCGTTACGCGGCGGACAAGGAGTACTTCAGCCGCGAGTCCCGGTACCTGGAACCGCTCACCGGCCTGCGGTCCGGCGTGGACGGCCCCAACGGCATGTACCGCCTGGGCGCCGGCTTCCCGGACCGGACCTACCAGGGCAGCAACTACTGGGTCGACGTGGCGTGGTCGCCCGTGCCGTGAGCCACGGGTGGGCGAAACGGACGAGTTGCCCATTCCATTCGTTACCGTAACTAACTACTATGCGGGTGCGTGCTCCCTGTCACACACCGGAGGAGTCCACCCGTGCCCGTACGCAGACGATCCGCCGCCCTGATCGCCTTCAGCACCCTCACCCTGCTCGGCGCCACCGTCACCGCCCTGCCCGCCCACGCCGCGCAAGACCAGGTCATGCTGGCCACCACGTGCAGCGAGACGCCCCGCGACCTGCCCGTCAACCAGTTCACCGACCACCGCGAACTCGGGGTCGAGCTCGACCGCATCGAGCGCGTCAGCGGTGGCCGGGTCGAGGTGGAGCAGCTCGGCCACAGCAACCGCGGCCGGGCGATCTGGTCGGCGCGGGTGGGCACCGGCCGCAAGGCCGTGCTCCTGACCAGCGAGATCCACGGCAACGAGAAGACCGGGACGGACGCCCTGCTCGACCTGCTCGACTGGGTCGGCACCAGCGAGAGCGCCAAGGCCAAGCGGTGGCGCAGCGAGCTGACCATCGTGGCGATCCCCAAGATGAACCCCGACGGCGCGGAGCTGGACCGCCGCGGCAACGACATGACCTGGCAGGAGGTGACCGCGCGCTTCCCGCAGCTGCGCGGCAGCCAGCCGGCGTGGAACTACTACACCCGGTCGCTCCAGGGTGACGACTACTCGGCGCGGCCGGGCTTCGACATCAACCGCGACTACCACCCGAACCTGGACTACGTGCCGCGCAAGGAGGACTTCCCGGGCACGTCCGCGCAGACCGGCTGGTACCTCTCGCCGGAGACCAGGGCCGTCCGGGACGTCTACCGGGGCCTCACCGCCGAGTTCGGCGAGGTGGACACCTACGTGGACCTGCACCACCAGGGCGCCTGCTACGTGATGCCCGCCGAGCCGGACGAGTTCGTCACGCTGTCGATCTCCGGCAGGTTCGTCGACGACCCGGCCACCACGCCGGGCCTGGAGCAGTACGCGGACCGGTACGACCTGGACTACTCGAAGCGGCTCAACGTCGCGGTGAACAACGCCCTCCAGGCTGCGGCCGCCAACCGCCCGGCGTTCGGCAACATCACGCTCTACCCGCAGGACACGAACCTGCCCGGCACCGGGCTCGGCTCCTTCGCCCTCAACGGCAGCGGCGCCGTGCTGTTCGAGGTCCGCGGGCAGACCCAGACGCTGGGCCAGCAGCACCGGGCCATGCTCGTCCGCAGCGTCTACGTCGGGCTGGACGGGATGCTGTCGAGCATCGCCAGCGGCCAGGTGAACCGGCTCGACCCGGCCGACTACGACCGGATCCCGCCCCGGGGCCCGAACATCGGCACCGGCGGCGCGGACGCCGAGCGCCGCGCCGACGACCCGCGCGCCGACGTGCTGGAGCACTGACCGCCGAGGGGTCGCGAGGCCGCAACGGGGCCCCGGGGGAGTTCCCCCGGGGCCCCGTTGCGCCTACCGGGACTGGAGCGCGTCCACCGCGACGGCCTGCGCGATCACCACGCGCCGGTCCACCTGCGGGTCGAGGATCCGGATCAGGTAGTGGTCGCGGACCCAGGTCTTCTTGTCCACGCTGAACACCGGCCGGCCGTCGCGGGTGAAGTCGAAGTGGTAGCGGAACGGGAACGGCACGTTGTTGACGAACGGGAGCAGGCCCCACACGCGGCGCAGGATCGCCAGGCCGGCGTTGCGCTCGCTGCCGGTGGCCGTCGGCGCGCCCGCCTGGTCGAGGTGCCAGGTGGAGTTGGTCAGGGACCGGCCGAAGTCCTTGCGGAACGCCCCGATGGACCGGCCGTCGCCGTCGGTCACGTCGTAGCCGCTGCCCAGGTCGATCACCTTGCGCGCGCGGAAGCCCGCGAGCACCCGGCTCCGGCCGGCGTCGGTGTAGATGGTCACCTGCTCCTTGAAGGCCATCCGCTTCTGCTCGACGAACGCGACGAGCTGTCCCGGCTCCCCGCCCTCGTCGGCGAAGACCTCGTAGCGGTTCACCATCAGGGTGACCTTCTGGTGCATGTGCAGCACGTTCGTCGCCTGCGAAAGCATCGTTCCCCCTCGACCTCGTCAACCCGCAGTCTCTCACCCGGACGGGTGACAGGCTTGACTTTGGGGTCGGATGTTGCGACACGATAGCTATCGATTGACATTCGATAGGTAGGCACCGATACTCGATGCATGTTCGCAGAGCATCGGGCAGTCGGCCCGTTGAGAATCTTCCTTGTCGTGCTGTTCGGGCTGCTGCTCCTGTTCCAGGTGATGTCGCTGCCCGGCCAGTTCGCGCACATGGCGCGGGAGTCGCCCGAGTTCGCCTACCTCAGGTGGCCGGCGACCGCCGTGACCGTGTTCTGGGTGCTGTGCGTCCAGGTGGTGGTCGTGGCCACCTGGAAGCTGCTCGCCCTGGTCAAGAACGACCGCATCTTCAGCGAGGGCGCCCTGAAGTGGGTGGACGTCATCGTGTGGGCCATCGCCGCCGGGTGGGTGACGCTCGCGGGCGTGCTGCTCTACGTCGGCTTCAACGCGACCGACCCCGGCCTGCCGCTGATGCTGTTCCTGATGTCGGTGGGCGTCGCCGCGCTGGGCCTGTTGATGGTGGTGATGCGGGCGCTGCTGCGGCAGGCCACCAGGTTGCGCGCCGACATGGAGTCGGTGATCTGATGCCGATCATCGTGCGCATCGACGTCGAGCTGGCCAAGCGCAAGATGAGCGTGGGGGAGTTCGCCGAGCGCGTGGGGCTCACGCCGGCGAACGTGGCGGTGCTGAAGAACGGCCGCGCCAAGGCCGTCCGCTTCAGCACCCTGGAGGCCATGTGCCGGGTGCTCGACTGCCAGCCCGGCGACCTGCTGGAGTGGGTCGACGAGGTCGACGAGCACGGCGCGCCCGTGCCCGTCGACCCCGGGGCGGACGGTCACCGGTGATCGGGGTCCGCGGGCTGACCAAGCGCTACGGCGACGTCCTGGCCGTCGACGACCTGAGCTTCGACGTCGAGCCGGGCAAGGTCACCGGCTTCCTCGGGCCGAACGGGGCCGGGAAGTCCACCACGATGCGGGTGGTGCTCGGCCTCGACCGGCCCACCTCGGGGCAGGCCCTGGTCAACGGGCGCCCCTACACCGCGTTCGCCGAACCGCTCCGGGAGGTCGGCGCGCTGCTCGACCCCGGCGCGGCGCACCCCGGCCGCACCGGGCGCGCCCACCTGCGCGTGGCCGCCAGGGCGAACGGCATCCCGGCGCGCCGGGTGGAGGAGGTGATCGAGCGGGTCGGCCTCGGCCGCGCGGCCCGCCGCCGGATCAAGGGCTACTCGCTGGGCATGAGGCAGCGCCTCGGGATCGCGGCGGCGCTGATCGGGGACCCCGGCGTGCTGCTGTTCGACGAGCCGGTCAACGGGCTGGACCTCGACGGCGTCCGGTGGATCCGCGGGCTGCTGCGGCAGCTCGCCGACGAGGGCCGCACCGTGCTGGTCTCCAGCCACCTGCTCAGCGAGATGGAGCAGATCGCGGACCGGCTCGTCGTCATCGGCCGGGGCCGCCTGATCGCGGACGCGACGACCGAGCAGATCCTGAGCGGACTGGGCCGCCTCCAGGTGCGGGTCCGCAGCCCGCGACCGGACCTGCTCCTGGCCGGGTTCCGGGAGCGCGGCCTCGTGGTCGAGCGCGTCGACGAGCACGAGCTGCGGGTCGAGGACACCACCGCCGAGGAGGTCGGCAGGCTCGCCCACGCCTGCGACGTCCCGTTGCAGCACCTCTCCGAGGTGCGCCAATCCCTTGAGGACGCCTACGTGGAACTGACCGGTGACAGCGTGGAGTACCACGGCGGCGGCGGGGCCGAGCCCGTGCCGGCGGGGGGTGCGCGGTGACGGCGCCGTCGACCCCTGCCCGGTCGACTTCGACCCCGTCGACCCCGGCCCCGTCGACCTCGGCAAGGGTCCACGTCGGGCGCGTGTTCGCCCGCGCCTGCGCCGCCGAGTGGACGCGGCTGTGGACCGTCAAGGCCAGCTGGTGGTTCCTGGCCGGGTCGGCGGGGGTGATGCTGGGCATCGCGGCCATCGCCGGCTCCGAGACGGCCGCCGACCCCTCGCCGTCCCCGGGCGGTTCGGCCTGGACGGCGGCGGCCGCCCCCGTCCTGCCGGGGCAGTTCGGCCTGCTCGCGCTCGCCCTGGCCGCGGTGACGTCCGACTACGCGACCGGCGGGATCGTCCCCACCCTCCAGTGGACGCCGCGGCGCGGGGTGCTGTTCCTCGCCCGCACCGCCGTGGCGGTGGCGGTGGCCGCGGTGCTCGGCGTGCTGCTGGCCGTCGCCGCCGCGCTCACGGCCTTCGCCACGGCCCGGCCGGTGCTCGACCTCACCGCGGCGCGGGGCGCGGAGGTGCTGCCCCCGGTCGCGCTCGTCTTCGCGGCCGGTGCCGCCCTCGCGGTCGGGCTCGGCTTCCTGCTGCGCAACACCGCCGGCGCGCTGGTCGCGGTCTTCCTGCTGATGCTCGTGCTGCCGCTGGTGCTGCTGAACTTCGGCCAGGAGTGGGCGACCACGGTCGCGCGGGTGCTGCCGGGGTCGGGCGCGGCGTTCCTGCTCATCGGTGAGCTGCCGGGGATGACGGGGACCTCCGCGGTGGTCACCCTGCTCGGCTGGGCCGGCGGCGCCCTGCTGCTGGGGTGGCTGCACCTGTCGCGCGACGACGCGAACCGCTGAACGGCGGGGAACCCGCGCGGAACACCGAGGGCACGTCGTGGGCCGGGAGGAGGGGCGACCCGGTCCACGACGTGCCCGCCCGCCGATCGGTCCTGCGGGCCGGTCGCCTCACCGGGTGGCGGCGCGGTCGCCGGGGGCACCACTGCCGGCGTCACCGGGGGAGAAGACGAGCGTGGCGCGGCGGTCGAGCAGGGCGAGCAGCGGCCCGGTCGTGGCGGTGGTGACCAGCGCCATGACCGCCAGGGCCAGGAACAGCGGCGCGGACAGCACCCCGGAGGTCAGGCCGACCTGGAGCACCACCAGCTCGGTCAGGCCGCGGGTGTTGAGCAGGACGCCCACCCGCAGCGCCGTCCCGGGTGCCTCGCCCGCCAGCCGCGCGCCCGCCCAACCGCCCGCGATCTTCGTCACCGAGCCGAGCACCAGCACCACCGCGGCCAGCCCCCACGGCACGCCCGCGTCGGGCACGGCCCACGCGGTCGCGCCCGCGACGACGAAGAACACCGGCACCACCGCGACCCCCAGGCGGCCGACGGACCGCGCCACGGCCGTCCACGCCTGCCCGCGCGGCACCGCCAGCGCCACGGCGGCCGCGCCGATCAGCGCCGACACCCCGACCGCCTCGGCGACCGCGGCCCCGGCGGGAGCGGCGACCACCGGCAGCAGCGCCGCCCGGCGCGGCCACCGGGCGGCCCAGCGCTCCGGGGTCGGCGAGGCGAGCACCCGGCGCCCCAGCAGCGCCACGGCCGCGCAGGCTCCCAGCCCGGCGAGCCGCGCGGGCCAGCCGCCCGCCGCGTTCGCCCCGTTCGCTGTGCCCGCCGCGTCCGCCGCACCCGCCGCCAGGCCGAGCGCGACGGTCAACCCCAGCCAGCACACCACGTCCCCGACCACCGCCGCGCCCAGCGACAGCGCCGCGGACCGGGTGCCCGACAGCCCGCACTCGACCAGCACGCGGGCCAGCACGGGCACCGCCGTGACCGCCATCGCCACCGCGGTGAACACCACCAGGGCGGCGGGCGGGGCGTTCCCCCGGACAGCGGCGGGCGCGGCTGCGACCACCCACCACCCCACCCCGATCCCGGCCGCCGCACCGGGAACCAACCCGCCCACGACGACCCGGCGCAGCGCCCGGCCCCGTGCCCCGAACCGCAGTTCGGTCGCGACACCCACCAGGAACCACGCCAGGCCGACCTCGGCCACCACCCCGAGCCCGGCCAACACCGGTGCCGGCAGCACGGTGCCGGGCGCGGCCGGCCCGGCGAGGAGGACCAGCGCGGGCACCACGAGCAGCCCGGCCGCGACCTCACCGACGACCGGCGGCTGGCGCAGCGCCCGAGCGACCGCACGCCCGGCGGCCGCCACCAGCAGGACGGCCCCGAGTGCCGTTGCGAAGTGCAGGGCTGTCACCACAGCGTCCACCCGCCACGTGTTCCGGGAGAAGGGTCGTGCCGGGGTGGTCTGCTGCCCCGCTTGCCTGCGGGAAAGGCTGCGGGGCCGGGGGATGGCGGTCAACCGGGACCGCACGTTGTCGTGGTCGGCGTGACGCAGGTCTTCCGCTCGCCGCGAGTACGCGGCCTGCCGCCGGCCTGCCGGTCGCCTCCCGGTCCGGAGGTCCCCGACCTCCCGCCTAATGCGAAAATTTCTCACCCGTTCGCCGGAGACGATCGCGCGTCGCGCTGAGTAACTTCCACAGCACGGTCCCTGCCTCTGATCGACCCTCGAAAGGTGGAAGATCATGAACCGTGCCGGAAAACGACTGATCACCTTAGCCGGTGCACTAGCGTTGTGCCTGGTCAGCGTCCCCGCGGTGCAAGCCGCCCCGTCCGGGACGTACTGGACCCCGGAGCGCATGCGCGCCGCCGCCCCGCTCGACATCCGCACCGCGGACGCCTCGGCCCTGCGCGTCACCATCCCCACGGGCGAACCGGCCTCCGTCGCGCCGATGGCCTTCCCCCACGGCGGCGGCCCGTGGACCGGCGGCGGCGCCGTCGTGACCACCGCGGGCCGCGTGTTCTTCACCTACCAGGGCCGCAACGCCTCGTGCAGCGGCAACGCCGTCACCAGCGGCAACAAGAGCACCGTCATCACCGCCGGGCACTGCGTCAAGCTCGACGGCGCGTACCACACCAACGTCGCGTTCGTCCCGGCCTACGCCAACGGCAACGCCCCCTACGGCACGTGGAACGCCCGGCGCACCCTGGCCACCCCGCAGTGGGACGCGACCGAGGACATCAACTACGACATCGGCGCCATCGTCGTCGGGCAGCTGAACGGCCAGTCGCTCACCGACGTGGTCGGGTCGCAGGGCATCGCGTTCAACCAGCCGCGCGCGGCCGACACCTACGCCTTCGGCTACCCCGCCGCCGCCCCGTACGACGGCACCAGGCTGATCTACTGCAGCGGCAGGACGTTCAACGCCTTCCTCAGCAACGGCCTCGGCATGACGTGCGACATGACCGGCGGCGCCAGCGGCGGTCCCTGGTTCCGGTCGTTCTCCGAGGCCACCGGCACCGGCACGCTCAACTCCGTGAACAGCTACAAGATCAACATTATCCCGACCTGGATGTTCGGCCCGTACTTCGGCACGGACGCCCAGAACCTCTACAACCAGGCGCAGGCCGCCTGATCCCCGCACCGCGAGCCGGGCGCGCCGCCGCGCGCCCGGCTCGCGCGAGCGCGCAACCCCCCGTTGCCGCGCTCCCGAAAGTCCACTGAGGATAGTCCTCGCAGGACAGTGCGGCCGAGGCCGCGCGGCCGCCCCGGTGCGACGGCCGGGGAGCGGTGCTCGGCCGGCTCCCACACCACCCCGGTGTCGCTCGCGACGCACGTCGGCGCGCTGCCGAGCAGCCTCTCGTGCCAGGCCGGGACCGCCGGGTAGTCCCTCACCGGAATTCCCGCGAACAGGTCGACGGGCGTGGGCGGCGTGGAGTGCCCGACCGCCAAGGGGTTGATCCGTCCGATCTGGTCGGGATCCCCCGGGCGCCGCGACGCCGCCGCGTCCTCCTGTGGTCGTACACGACGTGCGACCGCAGTGCGATCCGTGATGACCCCGCCGCCGACCAGGATCCCCACGGTCACCAGTTCACCGTGCGCACCCGCCCCGGCCGATCCGCGCACCGCTCCGCCCGGAGGACGGATGTCGCTCTCGACGGTGGGTCGCCCCGCGCCCGCCGCAGGTCTCCGCCCACCCGACCGCCCGGCCGCGCCCACCGGGGCCGCGAGGCACGACCGGCTCCGCTGGACCGGTTTCGGCGGCGTCCTCCTGCTCACCGCGGCCGCCTGGACCGGGGTGGCGGCGTCACCGTCGTCCACCGCGGCCGCGCTGTCGCTCGCCGCCGGGGTCACCGGCGCGGGCCTGCTGGTGCTGTCGTGGGCGCTGCTCGGCCGCGCCGTGCTCACCGGTCCCACCCCGCCGACCGCGCGCGGGCTGGTGTGGACGCTGGTGCTCTGGTGCGCCCCGCTGCTGGTCGTCCCACCCCTGTTCAGCGCCGACGTGTTCAGCTACCTGGCGCAGGGGGAGATCGCCGCGCGCGGCCTGGACCCCCACGTCGTCGGTCCCGCGCGGGGGTTGGGCGCGGCCTCGGAGGTCGTCGGGCGCGTCGGGGCGCACTGGCGCGACACGCCGTCGCCCTACGGCCCGCTGTTCGGCGCGGTGGAGCGGCTGGTCGCCCGGGTGTCGGCGGGCGACCCGGTGACGGGCGTCCTGCTGCACCGCCTGATCGGACTCCTGGGGCTGGCGCTGGTGGTGTGGGCGGTCCTCCGCCTCGCCTCGGCCGCCGGCGCGTCGCGGCGCGCGGCGCTCTGGCTCGGCGTGCTCAACCCGCTGGTGCTCTGGCACCTCGTGGCCGGTGTCCACAACGACGCCCTGATGCTGGGGCTCATGCTCGCCGGCACGGCGATCGCGCTGCGGGCGCTGGAGGCGCGCGTCGAGTGGCGGCCCCTGGCGCTCGGCGTGGCGCTCATCGCCCTGGGCGCCCTGGTGAAGCTGCCCGCGCTGGTCGCCCTGGCCGTGGTCGGCACCGCGCTCGCGCGCCGCCGCGGCGGCCGGTTCGGGGACTTCCTGCTCGCGGGCGTCGGCATGGTCGTGGCGTTCGCCGCGGTGTCCGCCGCGGTCTCGTCCCTGACCGGGCTGGGGTTCGGCTGGGTGGGCGCGCTGGGCACGTCGGGCCGGGTGGCCAGCTGGCTGGCGCCCACGAACTGGTTCGGTTTCCTGGTCGGGGGAGCGGGCGCGGTGTTCGGCGCGCAGATCACCCCGGTGGCGCTCGGCGTCGGCAAGGTCCTCGGCTCGGTGCTGGTGGTGTGCGGGATCGGGGTCCTGCTGCACCGGCAGCTGCGCGGGCGGGTCGACGCGGTCACGTCCCTGGGCGGGGCACTGGGCCTGGTCGTCGTCTTCGGCCCGGTGGTGCAGCCCTGGTACCTGCTGTGGGCGGTGATCCCCCTCGCCACGACCCGGCTCCCGCGCCGGGCGTGGACCGGTCTGGGCGCGCTCGTCGCGCTCTCCGCCGTGCTGGTGCCCCCACCGGCGGGCGACCACACCGGCCACGTCGGCCCGCTCGCCTTCGGCTACGGGGTCGGCGCCCTGCTGGTCGGGGTGGCGTTCCTGCTGCTGCGCGGGGCGCCTGCGCCGCCACCGGTCCGCGCCTGGCGGGTCGATGTCGCGCGGGGCTGACCCGGGGCGTCGCCGCGCCGGCCGCTTGTCGGCGACCCCGGCTGTTGGTGGAAGCCTGGGCGGGCGGCGGACCACAGCACCGGGAACGGGTCGAGCCGGAGCCCTCGCGGTGGACGAGGACGCCACCGAGGTCCTGGCGACCGGCGCGATCGAGGGCCCAACGGCAAGTGCCTCGACGTCGCCGGGGGCGCCACCGGCCCCGGCACCCGCGTGATCCTGTGGCGTTGCAACAACGACGGCGCGCAGCGGTGGCAGCACCGGCGTTGACACCCCTCCGACGACCGGATTACCGTCACCCCCGAAGGTGTAGCGCTAAACCTTGGCTGAGGGGCGCGGATGGCGATGGACGGGCAGTGGTGGCGGGACGCGGTGGTCTACCAGGTCTACCCGCGCAGCTTCGCCGACTCGAACGGCGACGGCGTCGGCGACCTGCCCGGGGTGCGGTCCCGCCTGCCCCACCTGCGGGACCTCGGGGTCGACGCGGTGTGGCTGTCCCCGTTCTACGCCGGGCCCCAGGCCGACGGGGGCTACGACGTGGCCGACTACCGCGCCGTCGACCCGGTCTTCGGCACGTCGGCCGACGCCGAGGCGCTGATCGCCGAGGCGCACGCGCTGGGCCTGGGGGTCGTGGTGGACCTGGTGCCCAACCACTCCTCCGACCGGCACGCCTGGTTCCGGCGGGCCCTGGCCGAGGGCCCCGGCTCGCCCTTCCGCGACCGCTACCACTTCCGGCCCGGCCTCGGCCCGCGCGGCGACCGGCCGCCCAACGACTGGGGATCGCTGTTCGGCGGTCCCGCCTGGACCCGGACGGCGGAACCGGACGGCTCGCCGGGCGACTGGTACCTGCACCTGTTCGCGCCGGGACAACCGGACTTCAACTGGGAGCACCCCGAGGTCGCCCGGGAGTTCCGCTCGGTCCTGCGCTTCTGGCTCGACCGGGGGGTGGACGGGTTCCGGGTGGACGTGGCCCACGGCCTGGTCAAGGCGGCCGGCCTGCCCGACCACGGCCGGTCGGCCCGGCTGCTCGACCTGACCGCCACGCCGTTCTGGGACCAGGACGGCGTGCACGAGGTCTACCGCGACTGGCGGCGGCTGCTCGACTCCTACCCCGGCGAGCGGATCGGCGTGGCGGAGGCGTGGGGCCCGACCCTGGCCCGCACCGCCCGCTACGTCCGCCCCGACGAACTGCACCAGGCGTTCAACTTCCACTACCTCACCTGCGCCTGGGACCCGGCCGCGCTGCGCGCCGCGGTCGACGACTCGCTGGCCGCGATGCGCGCGGTCGGCGCGCCGGCGACCTGGGTGCTGTCCAACCACGACGTGGTCCGGCACGCCACCAGGCTCGCGCCGGGCGCCGACCGCGCGACCGGGCTGCGCCGGGCCAGGGCCGCGACCCTGCTGATGCTCGCGCTGCCCGGCTCGGCCTACCTCTACCAGGGGGAGGAGCTGGGGCTGCCCGAGGTGCCGGACCTGCCCGACGACCGCCGCCAGGACCCGGCCTTCCGGCGCACCGGCGGTCGGGACGGCCACCGCGACGGCTGCCGGGTGCCGCTGCCGTGGCACGGCGACCGCCCACCCTACGGCTTCGGCCCGCCGGGCGGCCCGAGTTGGCTGCCGCAGCCGGACGAGTGGGCCGGCCTGTCCGTCGCCGCCCAGTCCGGCGTGCCCGGCTCGACCCTGGAGCTGTACCGGGCGGCGCTGACGCTGCGCCGCGCCCACCCGGCCCTCGGCGGCGGGGACGACCTGACCTGGCTGGCCGGGGACGACGCCGTGCCGGCCTTCGAGCGCCGGGCCGGCGGTGCGGTGTTCCGGTGCGCGGTCAACGCGGGGGAGCACCCGGCGAAGGTCGAGGTCGAGGGGGCGCTGCTGCTGTCCAGCGCGCCCGTGGACCACGACGGGGCGCACGTGGTCCTGCCGCCGGACACCGCGATCTGGTGGACCCCCGCCTGACCGACCTGACCTGCCCGTGCCGCGCCCGCCCCGCGCGGCGCCGCCTCGTGCCTTGCCCGCCTGCCCCGCGCCCGGCCCGCCTCAGCCGACCCCGCCCGGCGGCGCCGTCGAACCCCGCTCCACCAGGTGCACGTCGAGCACGAGGGGCGCGGTGGGCCGCTGCCCGCCACCGGCGACGTCCAGCAGCCGGTCGACGGCGCTGGTGGCCTTCCCGACGAGGTCCTGCGCGACCGTGGTGAGCTTGGGCGTGACGTAGGCGCTGATGTCGATGTCGTCGAAGCCCACCACGGACACCCGGGCCGGCACGGGCACCCCCGTGTCGGCCAGCCCCTCGATGAGGCCGATCGCCAGTATGTCGGCCGTGGCGAACACCGCGGTCGCGGTCGGGTGGTCGGCAAGCAGCCGCCGGCCGAGCGCGACACCCTCCTCGTGCGTGGTGTTGACCGTCTCCACCGGACTGTCCTCACCGGACAGGTCGAAGTCCTCAAAAGCCCGGCGGAAGCCCAGGAAACGCTCGTGGACCACGCCCACGTCGGTGAACCGGGGCCCGGCGAACACGATCCGCCGGTGCCCCAGGCCGAGCAGGTGGGCCGCCGCCAGGCGGGCGCCGGTGAAGTCGTCGGAGCGCACGCCCGTGGTGAGCGGGTTGGTCGAGTAGCTGTCGATCGTCAGCAGCGGGATCGGGCCCGCCACGGCCGGGCCCAGGCGGTCGACCTCCTCGTCCAGGAAGCCGAGCAGCACCGCGCCGTCGAGGCTCCAGGACCGCAGGGCCTCGGTGATCTCGGCGGTGTCGGAGATCCCGCGCAGCAGCAGGTGGTAGCCGCGCCGGCGCAGCCTGCGCTCGATCTGCCCGAAGATCGCGGTGTTGTGCGGGCTGATGGCGAGGCTGTCCTCGTCCGCGGCGGGCACCAGCAGGCCGATCAGCCGGGAGGTGCGCGCGGCCAGGCTGCGGGCCGACGCGCTGGGGACGTAGCCGCGCTCGGTGACGATGCGGCGCACCCGCTCGACGGTGTCGGCGGAGACCCGGGCGTGCCTGCCGTTGATCACGTTGGAGACGGTCATGATGCTGACGCCGGCTTCCTCGGCGATGTCCTTCAGGGTTACCCGCACCGGATCGTTCCCCTCTCTCGTCGTGGGCCAGCGTAGGAGGCGGAGCCGTCCCCCTCGTTGACACACCTGCGGCGACCGGGCTAGTGTCCCACACCACAGATATAGCGCTAAACCACATCTGATCAGCGACGATCGGCCTCTTCGCCGCGCGTCGATGCGGAAGCGAGGGGTGGGATCGTGAGTACGGGTCATCCGGCGACGGATGGGCAGTGGTGGCGGAACGCGGTGATCTACCAGGTCTACCCGCGCAGCTTCGCCGACTCCGACGGCGACGGGACCGGCGACCTGAACGGGGTGCGCACCCGGTTGCCGTACCTGCGCGACCTGGGCGTGGACGCCATCTGGTTCACCCCCTGGTACGCCTCGCCGCTGGCAGACGGCGGCTACGACGTCGCCGACTACCGGGCCATCGACCCGGCGTTCGGCACGCTGGCCGACGCGGAGGAGCTGATCGCCGAGGCCGCCGGGCTGGGCATCCGCACCATCGTCGACGTGGTGCCCAACCACGTCTCCGGCGAGCACGCCTGGTTCCGGGCGGCGCTCGCCGCCGGGCCCGGCTCGCCGGAGCGGGAGCGGTTCTGGTTCCGCGAGGGCCGCGGCGAGCACGGCGAGCTGCCGCCGACGGACTGGGTGTCGAGCTTCGCGGGCGGCACCTGGACGCGCGTGCCGGACGGGCAGTGGTACCTGCACCTGTTCGCGCCCGAGCAGCCCGACCTGAACTGGAACCACCCGGACGTGCGGCGCGAGCACGAGGACGTGCTGCGGTTCTGGTTCGACCGCGGCGTGGCGGGCATCCGGGTCGACTCGGCGTCCATGCCGGTCAAGGACCCCGGGCTGCCCGAGGTCCCGGAGACCTACGAGGCCGGCGGGCACCCGTTCATCGACCGCGACGAGCTGCACGACATCTACCGCGCCTGGCGCGCGGTCGCCGACTCCTACGCCGAGCCGCAGGTCCTGGTCGGCGAGATCTGGCTGGACGACCGGCAGCGCTTCGCCCGCTACCTGCGCCCGGACGAGATGCACTCGGCGTTCAACTTCGACTTCATGGGCCGCCCGTGGGACGCCAAGGAGCTGCGCGAGTCCATCCAGTCCACCCTGGACGCCCACGCCCCGGTCGGCGCACCGCCCACCTGGGTGCTGTCCAACCACGACGTGACCCGCCCGGTCACCCGGTACGGCAGGCAGGACAGCGCGTTCAGCTTCGCGGCCAAGCGGTTCGGCACGCCGACCGACCTCGCGCTGGGGGAGCGGCGGGCCCGCGCCGCGGCGCTGCTGACCGCCGCGCTGCCCGGCGCGCTGTACGTCTACCAGGGCGACGAGCTGGGCCTGCCCGAGGTGGAGGACCTGCCGCCGGAGGCGCTCCAGGACCCGATGCACTTCCGCTCCGGCGGGGTGGACCCGGGCCGCGACGGCTGCCGCGTGCCGCTGCCGTGGACCCGCTCGGGGCGCACGTTCGGCTTCGGCCCGGACGACCCCGGCCCGGACGACCTCGGCCCGGACGACCCCGGCCAGGCCGGGCTGGGCCCGGACGAGCCGGGCCAGGCCGGGGTGGGCGCACCCACCTGGCTGCCGCAACCGGCCACCGGGTGGGGTGAGCGCTCGGTCGAGGCGCAGGAGCGGGACCCCGGTTCCGTGCTCGCGCTCTACCGCGCCGCCCTGGCCCTGCGCCGGTCCGAACCCGCGCTGCGCGACGAGGACTTCGCCTGGCTCGACCACGGTGAGGACGTCATCGCCTTCACCCGCGGCGACGTGGTGTGCGTGGTCAACCTCGGCTCCGCACCGGTGCCGCTGCCCGACCACCACGAGGTGCTGCTCACCAGTGCCGACCTCGACACCGATCCCAGCGCCGACCCCAGCGCCACCCACCTGCCCTCCCACCTGCCCGCCGACGCCGCCGCCTGGCTGCGCCGCTGATCCACCACGGGAGCAGAACGATGAAGTTCACCGCCGCCGCGTCGCGGTCCGCCAGGGCCGCCGCGGTCGCCCTGGTCCTGCCGCTCGCGCTGTCCGCCTGCGGCTCCGCCCCCGACGACGAGGTCGGGGCCGACGGCAAGGTCCGCCTCCGCGTCGCCCTGGACGCCGGGCTGGAGAAGGGCGCGGTCGACGCGTTCAACGCCCGCGTCGAGCAGTTCGAGGCCACCCACCCGGACATCGACGTGGAGAGCCAGGAGTACACCTGGACCGCCGCCTCGTTCACCGCGCAGCTCGCCGGCGGCACGATCCCGGACGTGTTCACCGTGCCGTTCACCGACGGCAGGGGCCTCATCGAGCGCGGGCAGGTCGCCGACGTCAGCGAGCAGATCGGGGAGCTGCCCTACGCGGGTGCGCTCAACCCGAACGTCGCCGAGGCGGGCCAGGCCGCAGACGGGAAGCAGTGGGCCGTGCCGATCGCCGCCTACGGGCAGGCGCTGCACTACAACCGCACCCTGTTCACCCAGGCCGGGCTCGACCCCGACCGGCCGCCGACGACGTGGGCCGAGGTGCGGTCCGCGGCCAGGCTGATCTCCGAGCGCACCGGCCAGGCCGGCTACGCCCAGATGACCTCCGGCAACACCGGCGGCTGGGTCCTCGCCACCCTGGGCTACGCCTTCGGCGGCCGCGTCGAGCGGATCGACGGCGACCGGGCCGAGGCCACCATCGACACCCCGGAGATGGCCGAGGTGCTGACCACCCTGCGCGCCATGCGCTGGGAGGACAACAGCATGGGCGCGAACTTCCTGTACGACTGGGCGGGCATCAACCAGGACTTCGCCGCGGGCCGCATCGGCATGTACGTCTCCGGCGGCGGCAACTACGGCAACCTGGTCACCCAGAACGGCCTCAAGCCCGAGGACTACGGCGTGGCCGCGCTGCCGCTGGCGGACGACCCCGACGCGGGCGTGCTCGGCGGCGGCACCCTGGCCGTGGTCAGCCCGAAGATCGGCGACCGGGGCAGGGACGCCGCGGTGGAGTGGATCGACTTCTACTACATGGGCAAGCTGACCGACCGGGAGGCCGCGGTCGCCGACGCCAAGACCCTCGCCGAGACCGGCCAGCCGGTCGGCGCGCCCGCCCTGCCGGTGCTCGACCGGGCCACCTACGACCGGGCCCGGGAGTGGACCCGGGAGTACGTGAACGTGCCGCTGGAGCAGATGGCGCCCTACACCGCGGAGATGTTCGACCAGCCGCTGCTGACCGAGCCCACCCGGTCGACGCAGGACGTCTACAAGATCCTCGACCGGACCGTGCAGGCCCTGCTGACCGACTCCGCCGGCGACGTCCCCACCCTGCTGGCCGAAGCGGACGCCGAGGTCCAGGCCCGGATCGACCGGGGCTGAGCCGTGACCGTGCAGTCCCCGAACCGCGCGGCGGCGGCCGGCACGCCGCCGCGCGGTCCCCGGCCCGCGCCGCGCCGCCGCCGCAACCCCGCCGGCTGGGTCCGGCGGGGCGGCCTGAGCACCCTGGTGTTCCTGCTGCCGCTGCTGGTGGTCTTCGGGGTGTTCTCCTGGGCCCCCATCGTGCAGTCGGTGGTGATGAGCTTCCAGCGGACCAACCTCGTCGGCCCCGCAGAGTTCGTCGGCCTGGACAACTTCGCCCGCGTGCCGGCGGACCCGCTGCTGTGGACGGCGCTGGGGAACACCCTGTGGTTCGCCCTGCTGGCGCTGCTGTTCGGCTACCCGGTCCCGCTGGTCGCGGCCGTGCTGATCAGCGAGGTCCGCGAGCGCAAGGGCCTGTTCAGCGCGCTGGCGTACCTGCCGGTGGTGGTGCCGCCGGTGGTGGCGGTGCTGCTGTGGAAGTTCTTCTACGACGCGAGCCCGACCGGCGTGTTCAACACCGTCCTGGGCTGGGTCGGCCTCGGGCCGTGGCAGTGGTTGCAGGACCCCGGCTCGGCCATGCCCGCGCTGGTGCTGGAGGCGACCTGGGCGGCGGCGGGCGGCACGGTCATCATCTACCTGGCGGCCCTGGCCGGGGTGCCCGCCGACCTGTACGAGGCCGCCGAGATCGACGGCTCGGGCATCTGGCGCAAGGTGTGGCACGTGACGCTGCCCAGGCTGCGCGGCGTGCTGATCACCACGTTCATCCTCCAGGTCATCGGCACCGCGCAGGTGTTCCTGGAACCGTTCCTGTTCACCGGCGGCGGCCCGGCCGACTCCACCACCACGCTGCTGCTGCTCATCTACGACTACGCCTTCGCCAACAGCCTGGGCGGGGACTACGGCGCGGCCACCGCGTTGAGCATCATGCTGGCCGCCGCGCTCGCCCTGTTCTCCGCCGCCTACTTCCGGCTGACCCGGTCCTGGAGCACCTCGTGAGCCGCGGCCTGGTCTCGCCCTCGGAGTGGGCCACCCCCACCACGCGCCGCGTCCTGCGCGGGGCGCAGGGGCTGCTGCTGGGCGGGTTGCTGCTGGCCGGCCTCGGCCCGGTGCTGTGGCTGGCCAAGGCCGCGGTCACGCCCACCCGGGACACGCTGCGCACCCCGCTGTCGGTGTTCCCGAACGGCCTCGACCTCACCAACCTCGCCACCGCGTGGACCCGGGTCGAGATCGACGAGCACTTCTTCAACACCGTGGCCCTGGCCACCGGGTCGTGGCTGGTGCAGCTGGTCGTGGCCACCACCGCCGGGTACGCGCTGGCGGTGCTGCGCCCCCGCTACGGGGGCCTGGTCACCGGCGTGGTGCTGGGGACGCTGTTCGTGCCCTCGATCGTGCTGCTCGTGCCGCTGTACCTGACCGTGGTCGACACCGGCATGATCAACACGTTCTGGGCGGTGTGGCTGCCGTCCGGGGCCAGCGCGTTCAACGTCGTGCTCGTGCAGCGGTTCTTCGCGAGCCTGCCGCGCGAGGTGTTCGAGGCGGCCCGCGTGGACGGCGCGGGCCCGTTCCGGGTGTTCTGGTCGGTGGTGCTGCCGCTGTCGCGGCCGGTCATCGGCGTGGTGTCGGTCTTCGCCGTGGTGGCCAGCTGGAAGGACTTCCTCTGGCCGCTGCTGGTGCTGCCCGACCCGGCGGTGCAGCCGCTGTCCGTGCGCCTGCCCGCGCTCCAGCGCTACGTGGAACTGGACGTGTTCCTCGCCGCGCTGGCCATCTCGACGGTCATCCCCGTCGCCCTGTTCCTGGTGTTCCAGCGCCTGTTCCTGCGGGGCGGCGCGCTGGAGGGCGCGGTCAAGGGATGAGCCCCGGCCCGACGGCGGGCCCGCCCTGCGAAGTTCCCCCTGCGAGGAGAGACGACGACGATGTTGAGCAGAAGCACGCCCAAGACCGGCCTGGCGGTGCTCGCCACGGTCCTCATGACAGCGGGTCTGATCACGCTGTGGAGCTCCGCCGCCCCGGCCGCCCCGGTCACCCTCGAAGCCGAGTCGGCCGCCCTGTCCGGTGGGGCGCGGGTGGAGACCGAGCACGCCGGCGGCACCGGCTCCGGTTACGTCGGCGGGTTCACCGACGCCAACCGGGGCACCGCCAGGGCCACGTTCACCACCACCGCGACGGCCGGCCCGAACAGCCTCACCCTGCGCTACGCCAACGGCACCGGCTCCACGCGCACCCTGTCGGTGTCGGTCAACGGCGCGGCGCGGCAGGTGTCGCTGCCCGCCACGGCGTCCTGGAGCACCTGGGGCGAGGTGACGACCTCCGTCGCGCTCACCGCCGGGAGCAACACCGTCGCGGTGGCCTACGGCTCCGGCGACAGCGGCAACGTCAACCTCGACCACGTCAGGCTCACCACCGCCCCGACCACCACGACCACCACCACGACCCCTGGCCAGCCGGGTCCCGCCGGCTCCTACGAGCTGGAGACCGCCTTCACCGCGGGCGGCGCGACCACCACCACCTCCCCGGCCGGGGCCACGGGCGCCGGGTCGGTCGTCCTCCCGGGCGTCGGCGCGCTCGTCACCCGCACGGTCAACCAGGCCGGGGCGGGCACCGCGACGGTGACCCTGCGCTACACCAATCCCGCCTCCTCCGCGCGCACGATCACCCTGTACGCCAACGGGATCAGGCAGCGGCAGCTGTCGCTGCCCGCGGGCGGCGGCTGGCAGACCACCACCCACCAGCCGGCCCTGCGCACCGGCCTGAACCTGATCGGCTACCGGGTCGTCGCCGGCGACACCGGCGGCGTGCAGCTCGACCACGTCACCGTCACCAACACCCGGGGCCTGGCGCAGCGCGGTGCGACGGTCCCGTACACCACCCACGAGGCCGAGGCCGGCGCCGGCAACGGCACCCGGATCTCCGGCCGCGCCTACACCACCGAGGCCGCCGAGGCGTCGGGCCGCGCCGCGGTGAAGCTCACCGGCACCGGTCGGCACGTCGAGATCACGCTGACCGCGCCCGCCAACGCCGTCACCGTCCGCGCGGGCCTCCCGGACAGCGCCGCGGGCACCGGCACGACCGCGCCGCTGGCCGTCTACGCCGACGGCGCCAAGGTCCGCGACCTGGCGCTGACCTCGAAGTACAGCTGGATGTACGGCCCCTACCCGTTCGCCGGCGCGCCCGGCGGCGAACGCCCGCACCGCTACTTCGACGACGCGCGGGCCCTGCTGCCGCGCACCTACCCGGCCGGCACCGTGCTGAGGTTCGCCAAGGACACCGACGCGACCCCGTACATCACCGTGGACCTGATCGACACCGAGCTGGTGGACCCGGCGTTCACCGCGCCCGCCGGCTACGTCGACGTCACCGCCCACGGGGCCAGGCCGAACGACGGGGTGGACGACACCGCCGCCCTCCGCGCCGCCGTCTCCGCCGCGCGGGGCACGGCCACCCGGGGCGTGTGGATCCCGGCGGGCACGTTCTCCGTCCCCGGCCTGATCACCTTCAGCGGCGTCGACCTGCGTGGCGCGGGTCCCTGGCACACCGTGCTCCAGGGCTCGAACCGGCGTGGCGGGTTCTACGTCAACGGCGGTGACGCGCAGCTGGCGGACCTCACCTTCGACGGCGACGTGACCACCCGCGACCCGGACGGCGCGCCGAACTCCGACGCGTTCGTCGAGGGCGAGTTCGGCACCGGCTCGCTGGTGTTCAACGTGGCCACCAACCACGCCAAGGTGGGCCTGTGGGTCAAGGCCGCCAACGGCCTGCACGTGGTCGGCGCGCGGATCCGCAACACGATGGCCGACGGGGTCAACGTCAACGGCGAGACCGCCAACGTGCGCGTCGAGCAGAGCAGCTTCCGCAACACCGGCGACGACGCGCTGGCGACGTGGTCGTGGGAGTCCGCGGGCACGGTCAGCCGGAGCGTGTTCGCGTTCAACACGGTGGCGCTGCCGGTCCTCGCCAACGGCGTGGCGATCTACGGCGGGACCGACAACCGCGCCGAGGACAACCTGATCTCCGACACCGTGTTCAACGGCAGCGGCGTCATGGTGTCCACCTGGCACGCGTCCAAGCCCTTCGGCGGCACCACCGCGATCCAGCGCAACACCCTCACCCGCACCGGTTCGCGCCACTGGGACTGGCACACCCACACGGGCGCGGTCTGGTTGTTCGCCGAGCGCGCCGACATCACCGGCGCGGTCGTGCTGCGGGACCTCCAGGTCGACGACAGCTCCTACCACGGGCTCCTGCTGAGCCGGCAGCGGGCGATCGGCGACCTGACCGTGGGCAACGTGCGGATCAACGGGACCGGCGGGGCGACCGACAGCTTCGACGACGGCGCCGGGACCGTGACCAACGCCAACGGGATGCACTTCGACCAGGTCACCGGCACCGGGCGGTTCGACAACGTCGCGGTGTCCGGGGTCCGGGGCGCCGGCAGCCAGGCGCTGGTCAACGTGGGCAACACCTTCACCGTCCAGCGCGGGGCCGGCAACTCCGGCTGGTGAGGACCGGGTGCGGGCCCGGCACCGCGAGGTGCCGGGCCCGCGTCGGTCGTCAGCCGGTCGTCAGCCGGCCGTGCAGGTGAGCGCCGAGGCGCCGGGCGCCCCGGTGGCCGTGCCGAGGAACCCGAAGGCGGTGCTGCCGCCCGCCGGGACCGACCCGTTGTGGGAGGCGTTGCGGGCGGTGACCGTCGTCCCCTGGCTGGTGACGGTGGCGTTCCACGCCTGGCTGATCGCGCCACCGTTGGTGAACGTCCAGGACACGGTCCAGTTGGTCAGCGCCGAGGTGCCCGCGGTGACCCGGACCTCGCCCTGGAACCCGCCGGGCCACTGGTTGGTGACCGCGTACGTCGCGCTGCACCCGGACGGCAACGGCGGCGTGGTGGTCGTGGTTGTGGTGGTCGTCGTCGTGCCGGTCGTGGTTGTGGTGGTGGTCGTGCCGGTCGTGGTCGAGGTGGTGGGTGTCGTCGTCGTGGTCCCGCCCCACCCGGCCGTCGAGTCCAGCCACGCGGCCCGGCGCAGCATCCAGTCCCGCATGGCCTGCACCTGGCCCTGCCAGGTGGGCGCGGTCGGCGTGTTGAAGAAGCCGATCATCCGCGTGGAGAGGTTCGGCCAGCGCTGGAAGTTGCGCTGCGCGGCGTTGGTCAGCGGCCTGGAGAGGCCGTCGACCCTGGTCTGGAGGGAGGCGTCGGACAGCGGCCCGCGGCGCAGCGACTGCCAGCGCGCCTTCAGCTCGTTGACGAAGGCCGGGTCCCGCAGGAGCTGGGTGAACCAGTCGTTGGCCTGCGGCTGCCTGGTCTGCTGGTACTGCCACCCCGCGACCTGGTCGTTCTGGAAGAACCCGCCCACGCCGAAGGTGAGGTCGAAGTCCCACAGCGGACCGGCGAAGATCTTGCCGTCGCGGTCCTTGTGGAAGTGGGTGCTGCGCAGGTAGGCGTCCATGTTCCGGCTCAACTCGTTGACGATCATGTGGTTGATGAAGGAACCGACGTCGATGTACTTGCGGTAGCCGGTGTTCGGGTCGGCGAAGTTCGGCGCCCGCAGCACGTCGTGGAACTCCTGGATGTGACCTCGCAGCCACTCGCGCTGGGCGGGCTGCAACGGGTCGGGGTCGACCACCTCCAGGTAGTTCCAGCAGGTCGCCGCGGGACCGGTGCACGGCAGCGTCGGCTCCTCGGCGGCCATCCACTCGAACTTCCAGATGTACCCGCCGGTGATCTTGGGCAGGGTGAGGTCGTCCTCGTCCAGCTGCTTGAGGTTGAGCCGCGCCTTGTTGTTCTTGATCGTCTCGACGATCATGTAGACGCCCATGTAGTCGTTGGCGCCCACGCCGGTGCTGTCGGTGTTGAGGTAGAACTCCGCGAACGAGTACCGCGGCACCTGGAGGCCCATCTCCCGACCGAGGTCGTAGACGAGGGCCTCGCGGATCAGCGACTTGTCCGGGAACGGCCCGCGCAGCACCCAGTCGGAGTCGGCGGGCATCCCCAGCACCGGGTAGTCGGCGTCGTCGTTGTCGTTGTCCCAGAACTCGATGCGGTAAGGCGCCTTCTCGAACGAGGACGACGACTGCCCGCGCAGCCGGAACCCGGAGCGGGTGGCCACCGCCGGGGCCGCGGCCAGGGACGTCGTCCCGCCGGCGGTCGGCTGGAAGATCATGGTGGCGGCGTGGAAGTCCTCCCGGGCGGGCTTGCCCGCGCCGTAGGAGTCGATCAGGACCACCGGCAGGTCGTGGGCCGTGGTCGCGGTCGCCTCGCGGGCGACGTACATGGCCGTCCCGGGCGCGCCGGAGGCCGCCTGGCCGACGAACGCCTGCGCCCGCAGCTGGGTGGTGGCGGTGAACCGGAGCGGCGTGCCGGGGTAGAGCGGTGACTGCGCGGTGGGCAGCTGCCCGTTGGTGGTGTAGCGGATCTGGGCCCCGCTGACGGTGGTGCCCAGGGAGACCGACACCTGTCCCTGGAAGGTGCCGCTGGGCACGGAGAAGGTGATGTCGCCGACGAGGCTCTCCGCCGAGGCGGCCGCGGTGACGGCATCGGCTGCCGAGGTGTCGAGCGCCGAGGTGTCGGCCGCCGGGGTGTCGGCCGCCGGGGCGCTCGCGGCGGTGTCGGCCGATCCGGGTCCGGGTTCGGCGCCGGCCGCCAGCGGTAACGGCAGGAGGAGTCCGGCGATGAGCGCGGCGGCGACTGCGATGCCCTTGGTGCGGGGTGTCGACGCGGCGCCGCTGCCGCGTGGGGTCAAGCGCACGATGCCTCCTGCTCGGTTCGGGGGGAGGGGGACGTCGCCGAGATCAGGGGCGACGCGGTGCCGCGGCGGGCCGGGGCGGCGGCGCGGAAGTGGCGGCGCAGCGTCCGCCGCCACGGCGCGTCGGGCAGGTCCAGCCGCAGCGCGGCCAGACCGGTGGCGTACTTGGAGATGCGGGCGGGCCGCAGGCCCTCCTGCCACAGCAGGCGGTCGACCGGGGTGGCGGCCGAGGTGCTCTTGGTCTCGACCACGGCGACGCCGGGCAGCCGCAGCACCGAGTCCGAGGCGCGCCAGATCAGCGCGGTGTCGACGGTGACCCGGCTGTTGGTGGCGGGCAGCAGCAGGGTGGTGCGGTGGTAGTCGGTCACCAGTACCGGGTCCAGGGCGCTGTCCGCGCCGGGACCCAGCGACTCGCGGCCGAGCGCCTCGTCGACGAAGTCGCGCCCCGGCCGCACGGTGCCGCAGTCCCGGACGTGGTAGGGCAGCCGGTGCTTGGTGATGTTGCCCCGCGCCCCGCTGATCTTGACCTCCAGCCAGCACTGGCCGGAGTCGAGGTAGGTGCGGGTGCGCACCTTGAACCGCCTGCGCCTGCGGTAGGCCGCGCAGTGGTAGCTGTCCAGCCCGGGGGTGTCGAAGTACACCGACTCGTAGCGGAAGGTGCGCTCGCCGTCGATGTCCAGCACCCGGGCGGACGGCCTGAGCTGCTCCAGCAGGCGCGGCAGCGCCTCGGTCGGGACGAGGTACTTGCGGTCCACCCTGGTCTGGAGCGCGGCGCGCTCGATCAGCTCGGCGAGGCCGACCGGGGCGATCCGCGCCAGGACCGGCGTGATGGCGATCGTGGTCATCGGTGTGCTCCGGAACGTGCGGGCGAGCCGGACGCGGTGGCCGGCCCGCGAGCGGTCAGCGCGTAGCGGACGTCGACGATCGTGGTCTCGTTCACCAGGTCGATCCGCTGGATGGTGGCGGTGTGCACCCGGCCGTTGAGCAGCTGCTCCAGGTGGGCGATCAGCACGACGTGGTCGGTGATGGCCGAGTCCAGCACCAGGATCTGGTGCCGGTAGTGCCGGAACAGCCGCCGGTGGTCGCCCAGGAACATGGTCAGCAGGATCAGCGCCATCAGGCCGCCGTTGAGCCACGCCGAGGAGGTGCTCAGCGCGCCGAGCAGGCCCAGGGCGAGGGCGGAGAAGTAGTACGCGACCTCGTGCTGGTCGAGCTCCGTCGAGCGCAGGCGGATGATGGACAGCACGCCGAACAGCGCCATCCCCAGGCCGAGCCCGGCCCCGACGTTGCTGGTGCTCAGCGCGCTCGCCACCGCCAGGACGCCGATGTTGACGCCCAGGTAGGCGACGACCAGGTCGCGCCGGCGGTGCCGCGGGAAGTAAAGCCCGAAGACGAGCAACACCACCGCGCAGATGTCGATCGCGAACAGGACGAGTTGTGGCATCTCGTACGTCCTCCTGAGCCGGTGCAGGGTCGGCCGGGCACCGCCCGCTTCTTGGCGGGGGTCTGCAGGACGGTCGCCGAAACTTTCGAACCTGTGGGTAAACTTTCGGGAACTCCCCGCAAACGATAGGTGCATCCGAGGTGTCGCGTCAATGACTTGCCGGTGCCTTGCGGTGCGCCAAAAGGAGCAAACTTTCCCTGTTCCGGCTTGTTTGGCAGGGGTTGTTGCCGCCGTCTGACGGGCACCGAAGGTCGGTGCGGAGCGTATCGGTACTACGCCACCCAAGGTCGAAAGTTTCGGTTTGGGCTGCTGGGAACTGGCGGTGTGGTTCCGGGGGAGTGGGGATCGGCCGCGGGGGCGCCCGGCCGGGGCGGGTGCCCCGCGTCGACCGGGCGCGCGCTGTCTATCCTTCGCTGCGGTCGACCACGGTCACGGGCTCGGCGCCGGGACCTTTCCGGAGAGGTGGGTGCGGTGTCCTCCCCCAAGGGGTCCTCCCCAGAGGTGTCCCATCCAGAGGTGTCCCATCCAGAGGTGTCCCGCCGGGCGCCCTCCCCGGTCGTCGACGGGCGGGCCCGGGGACGCGGCCTGACGGTCCAGGCGTGGTTCTTCCTGCTGCTCGCGGTGATGTGCCTGCTGGTGCTGGTCGGGGCGGTGGTGGGCGCCGAGGTGCTGCGGCACACCGCCCGGGTGTCGGACCAGCAGCTCGAAGGCGTCCTGCCGGCGCGCGCCGAGGCGTACCGGTTGCAGAACGCCCTGGTGGACCAGGAGAACGGCGCGCGCGGCTACGCCGTCACCGCCGAACCGCAGTTCCTCGCCCCCTACACCGAGGGCGTGGAGGTCGAGCGGCAGGCCGTCGCCCGGTTGCGGGAGCTGCTGCCCGGCCGCGAGCGGCTGCTGGCGGACGTGGCGTCGATCGAGGAGGCGGCGCGCACCTGGCGCCGCGACTACGCCGACCCGCTGGTGGCCGGCGTGTCGCCGGGGACGCCGAGCCGGGTCGACGTCGAGTTCGCCGAGCGGGGCAAGGTCGCCTTCGACCGCCTGCGCGGGCTGTTCGAGACCCAGAACGAAGACCTGCTGGAGGCGCGGGGGGAGGCGCGGGAGGAACTGCTGCGCGCCCGTTCGGTGCGCAACTGGGTCTTCGGCACCGTGGTCGCCGGCCTGCTGCTGACCGCCGCCGCGCTCGCCCTGGTGGTGCGCACGATGGTGGTCGGACCGCTGAACGAGCTGCGCACGACCTCCCGCCGCGTCGCCCGCGGCGAGTTCGACCTGCGCATCGTGCCCCACGGACCGGCGGACCTGCGTTCGGTCGCCGAGGACGTGGAGGACATGCGCGGGCGCATCGTCGAGGCGCTGGAGGCCGCGCGCGCCAGGCAGGAGCGCCTGGCCGAGCAGGCCGCCGCCCTGGACGCGCGGGCGGAGGAGCTGCGCCGGTCCAACGCGGAGCTGGAGCAGTTCGCCTACGTGGCCTCCCACGACCTCCAGGAACCGCTGCGCAAGGTCGCCTCGTTCTGCCAGCTGCTGGAGAAGCGCTACCGCGCCGTGCTCGACGACCGCGGCGTGCAGTACATCGACTTCGCGGTGGACGGGGCCAAGCGGATGCAGGTGCTGATCAACGACCTGCTGACCTTCTCCCGCGTCGGCAGGCTCAACAGCAACCAGACCAGGGTCTCCCTGGACCGCGGCCTCGACCGGGCGCTGGACAACCTGGCCACCGCGATCGAGGAGAGCGGCACCCGCGTCGAGCGGCCCGAGCGCCTCCCGGACGTCGTCGCCGACCCCACCCTGCTGACCATGCTGTGGCAGAACCTCGTCGGCAACGCGATCAAGTTCCGCGACCCCGACCGCCCGCCGGTGATCCGGATCAGCTGCGAGGCGGGTGCGCACCCCGACGGGACGGCGGTCTGGGAGCTGGCCGTGACCGACAACGGCATCGGCATCCCGGTCGAGTTCGCCGAGAAGGTGTTCGTCATCTTCCAGCGCCTGCACGCCCGCGACGCCTACACCGGCACCGGCATCGGACTGGCCATCTGCAAGAAGATCGTCGAGCACCACGGCGGCGCGATCGCCCTGGACACCGACCACTCGCCGGGCGCCCGACTGCGGTTCACCCTCCCGGTCCCGGTCGACGCGGTCGTGGCGAGCCCGGCGGAGGTCGTGCCGGCCTGAGCGCGGCCTGGCCTGCGTGGCCGCAACAGCACGTGACCTGCAACAGCCATCTCCTGGCGGGCTGCCGGCGGGGTCAGGCGACGGGCAGGCCGAGCAGCGCGGCGACCACCCCGAGACCGGCGCAGGTGAGCAGCACCCTCGACATCGGCCAGCGGAGGGCGAAGACCAGCACCAGGGCGATCCCGGTGATCGCGGCGGCCACGGGGCGGAAGCTCGCGAGCTCGGGCAGGTCCGGGCGCAGCGGCCCGAACCGGTGGACCCGGCTGTCGGCGAAGAGGGTGTGCACGGCGAAGTACAGGGCGAGGTTGGCGATCACCCCGACCACGGCGGCGGTGATGCCGGTCAGCGCGGCGGAGAGGGAGCGGTTGTGCCGCAGGCGTTCCACGTGGGGCGCGCCGAGCAGCACGAACAGGAAGCAGGGCACGAAGGTGACCCAGGTCGTCAGCAGCGCGCCCACCACCCCGGCGACCCACGGGTCCAGCTCGCCGGGGTGGTGGTAGGCCCCCAGGAACGCCACGAACTGCACCACCATGATCAGCGGACCGGGCGTGGACTCGGCCAGGGCCAGGCCGCGCACCATGTCCCGCGCGGAGAGCCAGCCGTAGACCTCGACCGCGCGCTGGGCGACGAAGGCGAGCACGGCGTAGGCGCCGCCGAAGGTCACCACGGCGGTGCCGGAGAAGAACAGCCCCTGGTGGGTGAGCGTGCTGCCCGTCCCGGTGAGCACCGCGACCGCGACCACCGGGGCGGCCCAGGCGAGCAGGCCGACGCCGAGCACGGTCAGGCCGCGGCGGGCCGAGGAGGTGCCCTGGTGCGGGACGTCGTCGGGGATCAGCGGCGCGGGGCCGTCGTCCGCGTCGTCGCGCTCCCGGACCCGGGCGGTGGCCGGGACGAACCGGCCCAGCGCCCAGCCCGCGCCGGCGGCCGCGGCGACGACGACCGGGAACGGGACCGCGAACAGCGCGAGCGCGGCGAACCCGGTGACGGCGACCGCGACCAGCGCGGGGTGCCCCAGCGCCGTCCGGCCGACGCGCACGACGGCCTGGGCGACGATCGCGACCACCGCCGGGGCGAGCCCCGCCAGCACCGCGAGCACGGCCGTGGTGTCGCCGAAGGCCACGTAGACCGCCGACAGCGCGAGCAGGGCCAGCACGCCGGGCAGCACGAACAGGGTCCCCGCGATCAGGCCGCCGCGGCGGCCGTTCAGCAGCCACCCCACGTAGATCGCCAGCTGCTGGGCCTCCGGGCCGGGCAGCAACATGCAGTAGTTCAGCGCGTGCAGGAAGCGCTGCCTGCCGATCCAGCGCCTCTCCTCCACCAGGGTCCGCTGCATGACCGCGATCTGGCCCGCCGGCCCGCCGAAGGTCTGGAGCGAGATCAGGAACCACGCCCGGGTCGCCGTGCGCAGCGGCACCACGTCCCGGTCCGGGGTCGGGGTCATCGGCGGTTCCCTCCTGTGGCCTCCCACGTGGGCACGAGCAAGGTAGCCGCGGCCGCGTCCCGGGGCGTGCGGCGCCCACATGCTGGGCGGGTGGGGTGGCCGCCCGGTTCCCGGCTCAGGGCCGGCGCGCCTGGATCAGCCACGCCGCCGAGCCGTACCGCACCCCCCGGTCGGTCAGGTGGTCGGCCATGTCCGCCCGCAGGTCGGCCACGGCACGCGCCCGGTCGGCCTCGTCCAGGCCGTCCGTCATCCAGCCGAACTGGCCGAGGACGAACCGGGAGGCGTCGTCCACGTCGCGGCCGAAGTACATCGGTTCGGTGAGGCCGTGCAACCGCACGTCGGCGAACCCGGCCGCGGTCAGCAACTCGCGCACCTGGTCGGGGTCCCTGAGCGACCCCGGCGTCGGCGGCGGCGCGGGCGGCAGCTCTCGGCCGGGCGTCATGGCCGCGCGGAAGGAGCCGAGCCACTCGTTGCGCTCCGGCGGCTGCCAGGACAGCAGCGCGAGGCGGCCACCGGGGCGGGTCGCCCGCGCGAGGTTGGCGAACGCGGCGAGCGGGTCGCCGAAGAACATCGCGCCGTGCCGGCTGACGACGACGTCGAAGCCCCCGTCCGGGAAGGGGTGGACCTGGGCGTCGGCCCGCAGGAAGCGCGCGTTGCCCAGCCCCTCCCGGTCCGCCAGGTCCCGCGCCAGGTCGACCACGCGCGAGGACAGGTCCACGCCGAGCGCCGTCCCGGTGTCCGCGAGCCGCGCGGCGTCGCGGGTGGTCCGCCCCGCGCCGCACCCGACGTCCAGGACGGTCGAGCCCGGCTCGATCGCCGCCGCGGCCAGGAGCCGGTCCTGGTAGCCGGCGACGCCCTCGTCGAAGCGCTCGGCGCGGGCCGCCCAGTACGCACCCTGGTCGCCGTCCCACGCGCGCAGTTGCTCGGCGTTCGACGGGTCGACCCGCATCGTTGTCCCCTCGTGCACCGCTGAATCCCCCCGGGTCCGGCGGCGGACTCGTGCCCGCCGCCGGGCGAACCTACGGGGGACGCCGCACCGGGGCGACCCGATTACCCGGGTCAGGGCATCCGCGCCCAGAAGTCCAGGTGGTGGCCCGCCACGTAGTCGGTGCCGCCGATCCGGTCGGGCGCCAGGGACTGGACGTGCTCGAAGCGGGGCCAGGCGGGCAGGCCGTCGCCGGTGGGTTCGCCGCGGGCGGCGAAGGCCGCCCAGTACCGGTTCACCCGGTCGCCCAGCTCCCGCTGCGCCGGCGACAGGGGCGGTCCGCCGGGCAGGTCGAACTGGTAGGCCAGCTCGGCGGCGTGCTGGGCCCCGGCCGGGAACCCCGGCACGGGCACGGGCGGCGGCGCGTCCGGGTCGGCGAACTCGTAGAACCAGATGTCGGTGTGCTCGGCGAGGGCGCGGCCCAGGTCCCAGGCCGGCCGCGCCCAGGCCCGGTCGGTGCAGATCCGCGCCCAGGCGAGGCCGGGGGTCGGGAAGCGGTCGAGCGGGTAGCGCACGGCGACCTCGTCCGCCGCGTCGCCGAACGCCTCGGCCAGCAGCCGCGGGAGGTCCCCGGCCGTGACCGGGTCGCCGGCCAGGTCCGCGAAGAGGCTGACGTAGAACCGCGCCTCGTCGCTCGTGGTGCCCACCACCACCGGCACCCGGTGGAAGCGGCCGCCGGGCAGGGCCGTCGCGGGCGACTCGGGCAGCGCCGGGCCGCCGAAGGCCGGTCGGGTGAAGGCGGCGGAGGCCGGGAGCAGGTCCGCCACCGGCACCCGGCGCAGCCGCGCGAGCGCCGTCGCCGGGTCGCCGCCCGGCTCGACCCAGCCGTGCTCGACGGCGGTGGCGACGCCGAGCCGCTCCAGCTCCGCCGACGGGGTCCACCGGGTCGGGAGTGCCGGCACACCGGGGATCAGGGTGTGCGCCGGCGTCGGGCCCAGCACCCCGAACGGGCTCTGGAGCACCGCCCGGTGGAACAGCCCGGCCGACCCGGGCGACACCAGGTGCGCGGCGACCAGGAGCGCCCCGTACGACGACCCGACCAGGGTCACGTTCGCCGGGTCGCCGCCGAACCGCCCGATCTCCCGCCGCACCCAGCGCAGCGCCGCCTGCTGGTCCAGCAGGCCGAAGGAGCCGCTGCCGGGCAGGCCCGGGTAGCCGAAGCAGCCCAGCACGCCGAGCCGGGCGTTCGGCGCCACGACGACCACGTCCCCGGTGACGGCGAGCCGGTGGCGGTCGTGGGTGGAGGCGTTCCCGCTCGTCCCGCCGCCGCCGTGCAGCCAGACCACCACCGGGCGCCCGGTCCCGGGGGTCGTCGGCGTTTCCGGCGTCTCCGGCGCGGTGACGTCCAGCGTCAGGCAGTCCTCGTCGAGGGAGGCGGTGCCGTCGAACGCCTGGGCCGCCTGCGGCGGGGGGTTCCCGGGTTCGGTGGCGTCCCGGACGCCGGACCACGGCTCGACCGGTGCGGGCGGGCGCCACCGCCGGTCCCCGACCGGGGCCGCGGCGTAGGGGATGCCCCGGAACGAGAGGTGCCCGTCGAGCCGACGGCCGCGGACGACGCCCGCGCCGAGCCGCACGGTGGCGTGCCGGGCCGTCACGGGTGCCCCGGCGGAGGTAGCAATATGGTCATATTGCTACGGTAGTCGCACGGGACCGCCCCTGTCGCGGGGGTTTCCGCCCGCGCCGTGCCGAGAGGGGGTGTCAGCGATCGACCGAACCGCGCCGCCCGGTGAACACCGCGGCGACGGCCCGACCCAGCACGTCCCGGACCGGGAACGAGCCCGCGCCCGACAGGACCACCTGGTCGGCCAGGCCCTGCACGGTCGCCAGGATCATGCGGGCCGCCGGCACCGCGTCCACCCCGGCCTCCACCTCACCGCGCGCCACGCCGTCCTCGACCACCGCCGTGACGTAGCCGAGGATGTCGCGGCCCGCCTTGCGCGCGACCTCCGCCAGCTCGGGGTGGTGCAGCGCCTGCGCCTGGAGCCCCTGCCGGACGCGGTACTCGACGTCCCGCTCCGCGTCGAGCGGCAGCAGTTCGACCAGGGTGTCCAGCAGCACCCGCGCGACCGGGAGACCGGCCGCCGCGCCGTCCCGGACGCGGACCCGGACCCGTTCGCCCAGCCTGTCCGCGGCGTCCTCGTAGGCGAAGCGGAGCAGCGCGTCCTTGCCGGTGAAGTAGTGCTGGATGAGCCCGACCGAGACCCCGGCCTCGGCCGCCACCCGCGAGAACGAGACGGCGGCGAACCCCTCCGCGGCGAGCAGCCGCTGGAACGCCCGCGCGACCTGGGCCCGACGCTGATCGTGATCGGCAACCCGCGGCACCCCGGTAGCGTACAACCGCCGGTAGTCCCCGAAGTCCCACCGCCCCACCGGATTGGACCCCCGCACATGCGCGCCACGCTCGGCGAAGCCCTGAAATCGGCCCTCAAGGAACGGGACCGCGTGGCGATCGCCGCGCTCCGCTCCGCCCTGTCGGCGATCGACAACGCCGAGGCCGTGCCCGTCGAGGCCCCGGCGGGGCCCGCGGCGAGCGGCGAGCACATCGCGGGCGCGGTGGCCGGGCTCGGCGCGGCGGAGGCGGAGCGCCGGCAGCTCACCGAGGCGGACGTGCGGTCGATCGTCGAGGGGGAGGTGCGGGAGCGCTCGGTGGCGGCGGCGGAGTACGAGCGGCTGGGTCGCGACGACGTGGCGGAGCGGTTGCGCGCGGAGGCCGGGGTGCTGGAACGGCACCTGGGGTCGAACGCCTGACGCGGTGTCGCGGGTCGACCGCGCCTCTCGTCGCGGCAGGCCGGCGCGGTGATCGGTTTCGGCCGTGTGCGCTGTGCGGGCGGGTCCTTCCCGTTCACGGGCTGGTCCGACCGGGAGGCCCGTGCCAGGCACCCTCCACCACGACGACCGGATCGAGCACGTCGTGGGAGCGGACCGACAGGTCGACGACCTGTTCGCCCCCGTCCCGGGGAAACGGCTGTCCCGTGGACTTCAAGGCGATGGCTCGGGCCAGTTCACCGAGGTCGAACGCCAACTCCCGCTCGACCTCGGCCAGTTCGGCGGCGTTCTGCTGCCGCTCAACCGACTCGGGCGGCAGGAGAGCGGTGCGCACGCTCTCGTCCACCAGGCAGATGACGTAGCGCCCCAGTCGGGGGTTGACCCGGCTGAGCCAGGCGTTGAACAGCAATTCTTCCCGGGTCACCTTCGGCCACCCGACCAGCCCGCCGACCTCGCCCGTCGTTCGTTCCCAGGCGCTGCCACGCCGGCTCACCACCCATCAGTCGTTCCGGGAAGGCAGGGGAGGCCCGATGCCCGTGGTCAAAATAGCCATAACCGAGCGTCACGAGTTGTACAAAATGTGTGACCGCTCGCCCGCTACCCTTGCCTTCACCAGGTCCGAGGAGGGCGGATGTCCGACAACGCCGGCGAGATCGGCGAGCGCGTCCGCTACTGGCGCCTGCGCCGAAACCTCGGCCGCAAGCAGTTCGCCGACATGATCGGCCGCTCGACCTCGTGGCTGGACAAGGTCGAGTCGGGGGAGCGCAACCTCACCCGCATCCCGGTCGTCGAACTGGTCGCCGACGCCTTGGGCATCGATCCCGGGGTCCTCACCGACGCACCCACCGCAGCCCGAGCCGCCGACTGCGTGGACGCCGCCGAGGTCAGCGCCATTCGCGCGGCACTCGGCCGCTACCCGTGCCTGCCAGCCTCAACCCGGGAACCACCCGCGGTGGCCCACCTGGCCCGTCAAGCGGAGTACGTGGACCACGCCTGGGCCTCCTCCCACTTCACCGCGATCGCTCAGCACCTGCCCAAGCTGATGGAAGCCGCGCAGACCGCGGCGCTCACTGCTCCGCCTGCGGAACAGGTCCACGCCCACCGCATCCTCGTCACTTCTTACCGCCTGGCGTCGTCGATGCTGCTCAAGTTCGAGAGCCACGACCTGTCCTGGCCGGCAGCCGACCGAGCGATGTACACGGCCCTGGAAGTGGACGACACCTGGTCCCAGGCGCGCGCTGCTCGCAGTGTCGCCAGAGCCATGACCGCAGCCAGGCAGCGCACCGGGGCGGTCGACGTCCTGCTGAACATGTCCGACCGCATGCGTTCCGAGGTGTCCGAGCAGCCGGCGAGCCTGCTCTCCCTTTACGGGATGCTCCACCTCGCCGCCGCGATCACCGCCGCCGAACAGGAAGACACCTCCCTCGCCCTGTCCATGCACCGGGAAGCCTCCCGGGCCGCCGAACGCATGGAAGGCCACTACGACACCCACCACACCCACTTCGGTCGTGCCAACGTCGCCATCCACCGCGTTGCCGCCCTAGTCCGCCTCCACGAGGCCGAAGCAGCCCTCGACTTCGCCACGACCATCCCGCGCAACGCCCTCGACGGGTTGCCACCGGAACGCCGATCCACCTACCTGCTCGACCTGACCGAGGCCAACGCCCGCTGCGGCAACCACGCCGAAGCCGCCCGCACCCTGGCCCGAGCCGGGCGCACCGCACCCCAGGAAGTCCGCTGCCGCCCCATGGCGCACGGCTTGCTGAGGATGTTGCTGTCCAACACCACCGGCGAGCCCGCCCGCATGGTGAAGCAGATGGCCCGACGAGCCGGAGTGCCCGCGTGACCGAACGAGTCCTCTACCTCATGATCTGCGGTGCCGGACCCGCCGGCCACGTCCACGTCGTCGTCGAGCTGGCCCAGAACGCGGGCTGGTCGGTGCACTGCGTCGCCACCCCGGCCGCGGTCGAGCACTTCCTCGACCTCGACGAGCTGCACCGGCTCACCGGCCACCCCGTGCGCACCGGTTATCGAGGCCAAGGCCAACCGCCGCTGCCGCCCGCCGACGCGGTGATCGTCGCACCGGCCACCTACAACACGATCAACAAGTGGGCGGCCGGCATCGCCGACACCTACGTCCTGACCCAGCTGGCGGAACTCACCGGTCTGGGCGTACCCATCGCCGTCCTGCCGTTCGTCAACACGGCCCTGGCGTCCAACCCGGTCCTGCACCGCAACATGGAGGTGTTGCGCTCCACAGGTGTGCACGTGTTGTTCGGCCCGGGGGGATTCGAGCCTCACCCGCCGAGGAAGGGGGACAGCGCCATGGAGGGCTACCCCTGGCTGGCGGCGGTCAACGCGATCTCGTGAGCCCGTGCCCAGGTCGGCGGCCGAAACCCACGGGACCGCACCCCTCAGCCCGGGAACAACCGCTCCTCCGCCGCCCGCCAGTCCCCGGTACCCCCGCCCGGCTCGTACCGCACCAACCCGGTCGAGGCCCGCACCAGGGCGCGCAGCTCCGCCAGCCCACCGCTCACCACCCCGAGCGCCCGCGCCTGCACCAGGGCGTTCCCGCAGGCGGCCGCCTCGACCGGCCCTGCCACCACGGGCAGCCCGCAGGCGTCGGCGGTGAGCCGGCACAGCAGCGCGTTGCGCGCGCCCCCGCCGACGACGTGCACGACGTCGACCGGCCGGCCCGACAGGTCGGCCGCCTCGCGCACGGCCCGGCGGTGCGCCAGCGCCAGGCTGTCCAGCACGCACCGCACGACCGCGGCGGGTGTCGTGGGCGGGGGCTGCCCGGTGCGGGCGCAGGCGGCGGCGAGGCGGGCCGGCATGTCACCCGGCGGGATGAACGCCGGATCGCCCGCGTCGACCACGGCGGCGAGGGCGGGCTCGTCGGCCGCGGCCGCCAGCAGCGGGCCCAGGGCCGGGTCGCCCCACTCGCGCAGGCACTCCTGGAGCAGCCACAGGCCCATCACGTTGCGCAGGTAGCGCACCGTGCCGTCCACGCCCAGCTCGTTGGAGAAGTTGGCCCGGCGGCCGGCCCCGGTCAGCACCGGCCCGGCCAGCTCCACGCCGACCAGCGACCACGTCCCGGTGGCGACGTAGGCGAAGCGGCTCCCCTCGGCGGGCACCCCGACCACGGCCGAGGCCGTGTCGTGCGACCCGACCGCCACCACCGGCACCGGCCCGGTCAGGCCGGTCTCGGCCAGCACGTGCGGCAGCAGGCCGCCGACCACCGTTCCCGCCTCCACCAGGGGCGGGAACAGGTCGGGGTCGAGGTCCAGGCGCGCCATCAGCTCCCGCGACCAGGTCCGGGTCCGCGCGTCCAGCAGGCCCGTGGTGGAGGCGTTGGTGACCTCCGCGACGCGCGCCCCGGTCAGCCAGTGGCCCAGCAGGTCCGGGACGAGGAGCAGCTGCCGGGCGGCCGCCAGCTGCGGCGTGCCCGCGGCGGCGGCCAGCTGGTAGACGGTGTTGAACGGCAGCACCTGCAACCCGGTCACGCCGTACAGCTCGGCGGCGGGCACGCGGGCGTGCACGGCGTCGGCCGCGCCGTCGGTGCGCGCGTCCCGGTAGTGGACCGGGTTGCCCAGCAGCGCCCCGGTGGCGTCGAGCAGGCCGTAGTCCACCGCCCACGAGTCGACGCCGACCGCGTCCAGCCGCGGCCCGGCCGCCCGCAGGCCGTCGAGCACGCCGCGGTGCAGCGCGAGCACGTCCCAGTGCAGCGTGCCCCCGAGCCGCACCGGCCGGTTGGGGAACCGGTGCGCCTCGGTGAAGTTCACCCGGTCGGGGGCGATGTCGAAGGCCATGACACGTCCGCTGGACGCGCCCAGGTCCACCGCCGCGACCCGCGCGCGCGCCGTCACCGCAGGAACGCGGCGGCGACGCCGGAGTCGACCGGGACGTGCAGCCCGGTGGTCTGGGACAGGTCGCCGCCGGTGAGCGCGAAGACCGCGGCGGCGACGTGCTCGGGCAGCACCTCGCGGCCGAGCAGGGTGCGCTTGGCGTAGTAGGCGCCCAGCTCCTCCTCCTTCACCCCGTAGACGGCGGCGCGCTGGGCGCCCCAGCCCCCGGCGAAGATGCCCGAGCCGCGCACCACGCCGTCGGGGTTGACGCCGTTGACGCGGATGCCGTGCGGGCCCAGCTCGGCGGCCAGCAGCCGCACCTGGTGCGCCTGGTCGGCCTTGGCGGCGCCGTAGGCGACGTTGTTGGGCCCGGCGAACACGCCGTTCTTGCTGGAGATGTAGACGATGTCGCCACCGATGCCCTGGTCGACCATCACGCGCGCGGCGGCCCGCGAGACCAGGAACGAGCCCTTGGCCATCACGTCGTGCTGGAGGTCCCAGTCGTGCGCGGTGGTCTCCAGCAGCGGCTTGGAGATCGACAGCCCGGCGTTGTTCACCACCAGGTCCACCCCGCCGAAGGCGAGCACGGCCTCCGCGAACGCCCGCGCCACGGCGTCCTCGTCGGACACGTCCGCGCCCACGCCGATCGCCACGTCGGTCGACCCGATCGCGCCGGCGACCGCCGCGGCCTTCTCCGCGTCCAGGTCGGCCACGACCACGCAGGCGCCCTCGGCGGCCAGCCGCTCGGCGACGGCCTTGCCGATGCCCGAGGCCGCGCCCGTCACCAGCGCCACGCGCGCGGCCAGCGGCTTGGGCCTGGGCCGACGCGCCAGCTTGGCCTCCTCCAACGCCCAGTACTCGATGCGGAACTTCTCCGACTCCGGGATGGGCCGGTAGGTCGACACGGACTCCGCGCCGCGCATCACGTTGACGGCGTTGACGTAGAACTCGCCCGCGACGCGCGCGGTCTGCTTGTCGCGGCCGAAGGAGAACATGCCCACGCCGGGCACCAGCACGACGGCCGGGTCCGCGCCGCGCATCGCCGGCGAGTCCGCGGTGGCGTGCCGCTCGTAGTAGGCGCGGTAGTCCTCCCGGTAGGCGGCGTGGAGCTCCCGGAGCCGCGCGGTGACCTCCTCGACGGTCGCGGTGCCGGGCAGGTCGACCACCAGCGGCTTGACCTTGGTGCGCAGGAAGTGGTCCGGGCACGAGGTGCCCAGCTCGGCCAGCGGCGCGAGCTCCTCCCGGGCCAGGAAGTCCAGCACGGCCCCGCTGTCGGTGTAGTGGCCGACCTGCGGGTGGTCGGTCGAGACCAGGCCGCGCACGGTGGGGAGGAGGGCGGCGGCCCTGGCGCGGCGCTCGGCCTCGGGCAGCGGCTCGTAGCCCGGCACGACCGCGCCGAACGGCTCGGCGGCCCCGTGCTCGGCCAGGAACTCCTCCGCCGTGCGGATGATCTCCAGCGAGTTCGCCTCGCACTCCTCGGACGTCCCGCCCCACGCGGTGATGCCGTGCCCGCCGAGGACGCAGCCGATCGCGTCCGGGTTGGCGTCCGCCACCGCCGCGATGTCCAGCCCGAGCTGGAAGCCCGGTCGCCGCCACGGCACCCAGACGACCCGGTCGCCGAAGCACCGCCGGGTCAGCTCCTCGCCGTCGGCCGCGGTGGCCAGCGCGATGCCCGAGTCGGGGTGCAGGTGGTCCACGTGCGGCGCGTCGACCAGGCCGTGCATGGCGGTGTCGATCGACGGGGCCGCGCCGCCCCGGCCGTGCAGGCAGTGGTCGAACGCGGCGACCATCTCGTCCTCCCGCTCCACGCCGGGGTAGACGTCGACCAGGGCGCGCAGCCGGTCCAGCCGCAGCACGGCCAGCCCCGCCTCGGTGAGGGTGCCCAGATCGCCGCCCGAGCCCTTCACCCAGAGCAGGTCCACCCGCTCGCCGGTGACCGGGTCGGTGCCGCCGCCCTTGGCGGAGGTGTTGCCCCCGGCGTAGTTGGTGTTGCGCGGGTCGGCGCCCAGCCGGTTCGAGCGCTCGACCAGCCGGGCCGCGGTGGTGTTGTCGGTCATGCGGGAAGGCTCCTCGTGGGGCGGGGGTGGTCAGGACCAGCCGGCCTGGGTGCCGCCGACGCGCTCGGCGGCGATCTTCGCGGCGTAGCCGGAGGCGCGGTAGGCGGCCATCGGGTCGCGGGGCAGGCCCCTGGCCTCGCGGCGGTCGGCGAGCGCGCCGCGCACGTCGGTGTGGAAGGCGTCCATCAGCACGTCGTGCGCGCCGATCACGTCGCCCTCCTCCTGCGCGGCGGTCAGCGCGGCCGTGTCGACCAGCAGCGCCTTGGCCAGGGCCTGCTCGACGTTGAGGACCGAGCGGACCTGGCCGGCGATCTTGTCCTCGATGTTGTGGCACTGGTCGAGCATGAAGTTGACGCCGGACCCGGGGCGGTGCGCGCCCTGCGCGACGATCTCGACCATGATCCGGAACAGCTGGAACGGGTCGGCCGAGCCCACGATGAGGTCGTCGTCGGCGTAGAAGCGGGAGTTGAAGTCGAACGCGCCCAGCCGCCCGGCCCGCAGCAGCTGCACGACGATGAACTCGATGTTGGTGCCCGGCGCGTGGTGGCCGGTGTCGAGCACGACCTGCGCGCGCTCGCCGAGGGCCTGGCAGTGCAGCAGCGCGGTCCCCCAGTCGGGGATGTCCATGGTGTAGAAGTACGGCTCGAAGAACTTGTACTCCACCAGCAGGCGGTGCTCGGGGTCCAGCGCGGCGTAGATCTCCCGCAGCGACCCGGCCAGCCGGTCCTGCCGGCCGCGCAGCGAGTCCTGGCCCGCGTAGTTCGTGCCGTCGGGCAGCCACAGCTTGAGGTCCGTGGAGCCGGTGGCGCGCATGACGTCGATGCAGTCGAGGTGGTGGGCGACGGCCTTGGCCCGCACGCGCGGGTCGACGTGGGTCAGCGAGCCGAGCCGGTAGTCGTCGTCCTGGAACAGGTTCGAGTTGATGCCGCCGATCCGCACGCCCAGCTCCTCGGCGTGGGCGCGCAGCCGGCCGAAGTCCTCGACCCGGTCCCACGGGACGTGCAGCGAGACCCGGGGGGCCAACCCGGTCAGCGCGTGCACCCGCGCGGCGTCGGCGATCTTCTCGAACGGGTCACGCGGGGTGCCCGGTGTGGTGAAGACCTTGAAGCGGGTGCCGGAGTTCCCGTACGCCCAACTCGGCACCTCGATGGTGAACCCGTCGAGGTCGGACAGTGCCTCCTGCGGCGACATCATCACGTCGTTCCTCCCGGGAGCGCGAATACCGGCGAACACGGACGCTAGTAGGTCTTGGAACGTTTCACAACAGGGTCCGAAGTGGATCTCCCAGCCGGGCTCCGCCGGCATCGCCCCTGCTAGGCTCCTCCGAACACCGGGTGCCTTGACGTTTCAGTCCGCAGCCGGTCGGCAGCGGAGGGAGAGGTGCGCAGTGGCCGCGCCGAGCATGAAAGACGTAGCCGCGCACGCGGGGGTGGCGCTGGGCACGGTGTCGAACGTCCTCAACCACCCGGAGATGGTGACCGAGCGCACCCGCAAGCGCGTGCTGGACGCCATCGCCGAACTGGGCTTCGTGCGCAACGAGTCGGCCAGGCAGCTGCGCGGGGGCACCAGCCGCACCCTCGCCTACGTCGTGCTCGACACGCGCAACCCGTTCTTCACCGACGTGGCCGCCGGCGCGCAGCAGGTGGCGGACGAGGCCGGCCGCGCGCTGTTCCTGTGCGACGGCGGCGAGGACGCCGTGCGCCAGGCCAACTACCTCGACCTGCTCGAACAGCAGCGCGTGGAGGGCATCCTCATCACCCCCGTGGAGGCCGACGACCCGCGCATCACCGCCGTGGTGGCCCGGGGCACGCCGGTCGTGGTCGTCGACCGGGGCGCCGGACCCGACCGCTGCTCGGTGTCGGTCGACGACGTGCTGGGCGGCGACCTCGCCGTCTCCCACCTGCTCGACGCCGGGCACCGCCGGATCGCCTTCATCGGCGGTCCCCGCGCCATCGGCCAGGTCGCGGACCGCGTCACCGGCGCCGAGCGGGCCCTCGCCCGCGCCGACGCCGAGCCGCTGACCCTGCTGGAGACCGCGCGGCTGGACGTCGCCGAGGGCAGGCGGGCCGGGGAACGCCTGGCCGGCCTGCCCGCCGCCCGCCGCCCGAGCGCGGCCTTCTGCGCCAACGACATGCTCGCCCTCGGCCTGCTCCAGCAGGCCGTGCGCCTGGGCCTGCGGGTGCCGGAGGACCTGGCGATCGTCGGCTACGACGACATCGAGTTCGCCGCGGCCGCCGCGGTCCCGCTCACCTCGGTGTCCCAGCCCCGGCAGCTGCTCGGGCGCACCGCGGCGGAACTCCTGCTGGCCGAGGCCCGGGACCCGGACGGGCACGAGCACGAGCGCCGGGTGTTCGAGCCGGAGCTGGTCGTGCGGGAGTCCACCCGCATCCGCCCGCTGGGCGGGGTGGCCTGAGGGACCACCCCGCACCGCCGGGCGCGTCAGAAGTCGAACTGGTCGATGTTGTCCCGGTCGAACACCGAGGGCGGCCCGAGCACCACCACCCCGCCTGCCTCGATCGTGTACTCGCCGAGCCTGCCCGCCTCGAACGTCTCGCCCTCCTGGCCGGTGATCCGGCCGGACGCGAGCGCCGCGCCCGCGTAGGCGGCGAGGTAGCCCAGGTCGGCGGGCTTCCACAGGGCGAAGGACCGGACCGTGCCGTCCTTGACGAACTCCCGCATCTGGTTCGGCGTCCCCAGGCCGGTCAGCGCGACCCGGCCCTTGTACTCCGAACCGGACAGGTAGCGCGCCGCGGCGGCGACGCCGACGGTGGTGGGGGAGACGATCCCCTTGAGGTCGGGGTAGGAGCGCAGCAGGCCCTGGGTCTCCTGGAAGGACTTCTGGTCCTCGTCGTTGCCGTAGGCCACGGTGACCAGCTCGATCCCGCTGAACTCCGGCTTGGCCAGCTCCTGGCGCATCAGCTCGATCCACGCGTTCTGGTTGGTGGCGTTCGGCGTCGCGGACAGGATCGCGATCCTGCCCCGGCCACCGATCTGCTCGGAGATCAGCTCGACCTGGTTGCGCGCGATGCCCTCGGGGCTCGCCTGGTTGACGAACACGTCGCGGCACCCGGGCTTGGTGTCGGAGTCGAACGTGACCACCTTGGCGCCCGCCTGGCGCGCGCTGGTGAGCGCGCCGCAGATGGCGTTCGGGTCGTTGGCGGAGGTCACGATGACGTCGGTGCCCTGCTGCGACAGCGTGTTGATGTAGCTGACCTGGGACGAGGCGCTGGCCTCGGAGGGGCCGACCTCCTTGTAGGAGCCCTTGAACTCCTCCACGGCGCTCTTGCCGCCCCCGTCGGCGACGGTGAAGTACGGGTTGTTCACCTGCTTGGGCAGGAACGCCACGTCCAGGCCCTCGGTCAGCGGTGCGTCCGGGTTCGCCTGGCCGGTCGACCGGTCCCCGGCGGGGGCGTCCTGCCCGGAGCCCCGGGTGGTGCCGCCGCACGCGGCGGTGACCAGCACGGCGGCCATGGCGGTGGCGATCAGGCCGAGGCGCAGGTCGCGCTTGAGCTGGGACATGGCTGTTCCTCTCACGGCGGGACTTCGTCGTTCCGCGGGTTCGCGGATCAGGTCGGGCGGCGTCGTCCGCGCCGCAGGCGGGCCCGGCCCAGGGCGACCGCGTTGGGCACCACGACCGAGGCGATGAGCAGGCCGCCGGTGACGACGTCGAGCGTGTCGGCGGCGACGTCGGCGAGCTGGAGCGCGTTGCGGACCGCGCCGAGCAGCAGCACCCCGGCCAGCACCCCGAGCAGGGTGCCGCGACCGCCGAAGATGGAGACGCCGCCGAGCAGGACCGCGGCGACCACGGCCAGCTCCAGCCCGACCGCGTTGTCCGCCCGCGCGCTGGCGAACCGCAGCGTCCAGTACACCCCGGCCAGGCCCGACACCGCGCCGGAGACGACGAACAGCCAGGACTTGGCGCGGGCGACCCGGATGCCGGCGAACGCGGCGGCCTCGGCGTTGTTGCCCATCGCGTAGAGGGAGCGGCCGAACGGGGTGGCGTGCAGCACGACGCCGAACACCACCGCGAGCGCCAGCGCGACGACCACCGCCCACGGCACGCCCCCGCCCGCGACGGTGCTGCTCGCGGCGGCGGTCCAGTCGGCCGGGAAGTCCGCCACCGCCTGGTCGCCCAGCACCACGAACGCCAGGCCCCGGTAGGCGGCCAGGGTGCCGATGGTCACCGCGAGCGAGGGCAGCGCGAAGCGGGTCACGAACACCGCGTTCACCGCGCCCAGCACCGCGCCGAGCAGCACGACCAGCACCACGATCAGCTCCAGCGGCAGCCCGGCCACCCACAGCTGCCCCATCACCGCGCTGCACAGGCCGAGCGTGCTCGCCACCGACAGGTCGATCTCCCCGGTGATGACGATGAGCGTGAGCGGCAGCGCGATCAGCGCGATCGCGACCACGTCGAGCAGCAGGAACTGGGCGTTGCGGCCGGTGGCGAAACCGTCCACCGCCAGCCCGGCCACCACCACGACCGCGGCGAGCACGACCAGCAGCGCGGTGTCCCAGCGGGTCAGCGCGGACCGCAGCACCGCGCCCGCACCACCCGCGCCCGCGTGCTCCGGGCCGGCGTTCTCCGGGCCGGCATTCTCCGGCAGGGTGTCACGCGCCATGGGACGACCTCCCCCGCAAGCGGTTCGCCGTACGGGCCGCCAGCAGGCGGTCGATGCCGATGGCGGCCAGGATCAGGGCCCCGACGACCGCCTGCTGCCAGAACGGGTTGATCCGCAGCACCGCCAGGGAGCTGCCGATGGTGGTCAGCAGCAGCGCGCCGAGCGCGGCCCCGTGGGCGCTGCCGCTGCCGCCGAAGATGGCCACGCCGCCGACCACGGCCGCGGCGACGACCTGGAGTTCGATGCCGGTGCCCGCGGTGGCGTCGACGGTGCCGAAGCGGGCCGCGTACAGCACGCCCGCCAGGCCGGCCAGCGCGCCGCAGACGACGAACGCGGTGAACACGCGGCGGCTGACCGGCAGGCCCGACAGCCGCGCGGCGGTCGGTTCGGAGCCGATCGCGTACAGCTCCCGGCCGCTGCGGTAGGAGCGCAGCCAGGACCCGACCACCAGCACCACGGCCACCGCGACCAGCGCGAGCACCGGCACGCCCAGCACGGTCGAGGTGCCCAGGGCCAGGAAGTCGCGCGGCAGGTCGGAGGCGTTGACCTGCTGCCCCCGCGCCCACGAGTGGTCGACGCCGCGGAAGACGTAGAGGGTGCCCAGCGTGATCACCAGCGCGGGCACCTGGGCGGCGGCGACCAGCGCCCCGTTCACCACGCCGCACAGCGCGCCGATCCCCACGCCGAGCAGGACCACCAGCGCGAGCGGCGTGCCCGGCGCGGAGCCGAGCAGCTTGCCGGTCGCGAAGGCGGCCAGCCCCAGCACCGACCCGACCGACAGGTCGATGTTGCGGGAGACGACCACCACGGTCTGCCCGACCGCGAGCACGACCAGGACCGCCGCGCCCAGCGCGAGGTCCCGCAGGCTCTGCGGGGCCAGGAAACCGGGGTTGTCCAGCACCGTCACCAGCACCAGCAGCGCGAGGGCCACGACGATGCCGAACTCCCGCGCCGCCCACGGCCGGCGGGCGGACCCGGCCGCGTCGGGCGGGGCCGCCGCCTGCCCCTGTCGCGCGCTCACGCCGCCGACACCCCCTGCCCGGTGGCCGCCAGCAGGACCGACTCCTCGGTCGCCTCGGCGCGGGACAGCTCGGCCGCGATCCGCCCCTCGTGCACGACCAGCACCCGGTCGGCCATCCCGAGCACCTCCGGCAGCTCGGAGGAGACCATCAGCACCGCCACGCCCCGCGCGGCCAGGCGCGACAGCAGCCGGTGCACCTCGGCCTTGGTGCCGACGTCGATGCCCCGGGTCGGCTCGTCGACGATCAGCACCCGCGGCCCGGTGGCCAGCCACTTGGCCAGCACCACCTTCTGCTGGTTGCCGCCCGACAGCGTGCCGACCGCGTCGGACAGCCGCCCGTACCCGACCCTCAGCCGCTCGGTCCACTCGCGCGCGGCGCGGCGCTCGGCCCGCCCGGTGAGCAGGCCCAGCCGCGCCAGCGGCCCGAGCCGGGTGAGCGTCGCGTTGCGCTCGACCGACAGCTCCACGACCAGTCCCTGCTGCCGGCGGTCCTCCGGGACCAGCGCGACCCCGGCCGCCACGGCGGCGGCGGGCGAGCCCGGCCGCAGCTCGGCCCCCGCCACCCGCACCCGGCCCGCGTCGTAGCGGTCCACCCCGAAGACCGCGCGCACCACCTCGCTGCGCCCGGCGCCCACCAGGCCCGCCAGCGCCACGACCTCGCCCGCGCGCACCGAGAAGGACACGTCGGCGAACACCCCGCGCCGGGTCAGCCCGTCGACCTCCAGCACGACGTCGCCCGGCTCGACGTCCTCCTTCGGGAACAGCGTGGAGACGTCGCGGCCGACCATGCGGCGCACCACCTGCGCCACGCCGACCTCGGCCACCGGGTCGGTCGACACCCACGCGCCGTCCCTCATCACGGTGAGCCGTTGGCACAGCGCGAACACCTCGTCGAAGCGGTGGGAGATGAACAGCACCGCCGCGCCCTGCGCGCACAGCGCGCGGACCACCGCGAACAGCCGCTCCACCTCGACCCCGGACAGCGCGGCGGTCGGCTCGTCCATCACCAGCACCCGCGCGTCCAGGGACAGCGCCTTGGCGATCTCCACCAGCTGCTGGTCGGCGATGGACAGGCCGCGCGCGGGCCGGTCCGGGTCCAGGCGCACGCCGAGCCGGTCGAACAACCGCACCGCCCCGGCCCGCTGGGCCGCCCGGTCGACCCGGCCGAAGCGCCCCAGCGGCTGCCTGCCCATGAAGATGTTCTCCGCCACCGACAGGTCCGGGAACAGCGTCGGCTCCTGGTGGATGACCGCGATGCCCGCGTCGCGGGCGACCGCCGGGCTCGTCAGCCGCCGGACCTCGCCGTCGACGGCGATCGAGCCGCGGTCGGGCTCGTGCACCCCGGCGAGCACCTTGACCACGGTCGACTTCCCCGCGCCGTTCTCGCCCACCAGCGCGTGGGCCTCACCGCCGAACAGCGGGAACGACACACCGCGGACCGCCGCGACCGCGCCGAACGACTTGGTGACGTCCCGGACCTCCAGCAGCGGGGCCGCGCGTTCCGGGTCCATCCGGCACCTCCGGTACTGAAATGTTTCAAAGCGGTGATGAAGCGCGAGGTTAGGGGGCCTCGGAAGGGGGCGTCAACGGTTCGGCCGCAACGTTGTGGAGATGCGGAGTTCATCGTTGTGTTGCCGTGCTGGACCGAGCGCGCCTGGCTGGTACGTTTCAAGACGCTGTCCGCTGGGTGCGGGTTGCCGGATTGCCGAGTGCCGTCATCGGGCCGTCGGCAGTCGGCCGCGGTGCCCTGGCCCGGTCCACTGTGGACCGGGAGTGCCCACCCCGCCGCCGGGTACCCTCGGGGGACGATCCCGTTCCGGACGAGAGGGGCAGACGTGCCGGGGATTCGGCGGTCCGCGTTGGCGGGAGCGCTGCTGGTGGCGCTGGCGGCGTGCACGGCGGAGCCCTCGGGCGCCCCCGCGCCGGCCTCGACGTCCGGCGGCGAGCCACCCGCCGAGCGCGTGCACGTGTCGCTGGGCGACTCCTACGCGACCGGCTACCGGCCGGCCGCCGCCGGTGGGGCCCAGGGGTCCGCGGAGGGGTTCGCCGACCTCGTGGCCGAGCGGTCGGACCTGCGGCTGATCAACCTCGCGTGCAGCGGCGCCACCTCCGCCCAGCTGCGCGCCGAGCCCGGCTGCGACCCGGCCGACCGCGCCCTGGACGCGCCGGACCCCGCCGGGCGCACCCAGCTGGACGCGGCCGTCGAGGCGCTGCGCGAGCACCGGGGGAGGGTGGGCCTGGTGACCGTGGTGATCGGCGGCAACGACCTGGCGCCGTGCGCGGGGGCGGCGGACCCGTTGGCGTGCGCGACCCGGGCCGTGGCCGACGTCCGGGCCAACCTGGCGGCCACCCTGCCCGTCCTGCGCGAGGCCGCCGGTGACGCCCCGGTGGTGGGCCTGACCTACCCGGACGTGTTCCTCGGCGCGTGGGTGAACCGCGCGTTCCCGAACGGCCAGGACCTCGCGCGCCTGTCGGTGTCGCTCTTCCGGGACTTCTTCAACAACGCGCTCAAGACCGAGTACGAGGCGGTGGGGGCGGAGTTCGTCGACATCACCGCCGCGACCGGCGGGTACGCGCCGCTGACCGAGGTGACCGACGACCCGACCTACGGCCGGATCCCGTCCTCCGTGGCGCGGGTGTGCGCCCTGACCCACTTCTGCCGGCACAGCGACGTGCACCCGACGCCCGAGGGCCACGAGGAGATCGCCGCCGCCGTCCTGGAGGCCACGGGCCGCTGACCCCGGACCGCCGACCCCGGCACCGCCGACCCCGGCACCGCCGACCCCGGACCACCGACCCCGGCACCGCGGTCCACCGCGGACGGTCAGGCGGGCGCGCCGCCCGCGATGGGCGCCTCCACGCCCCGGATCGGCCGGCCGGGGCCGGAGGCCGCAGGCCGGTGCTCGTCGTCGACGCCGGTGCGGTCCTGCCGGACCGGTCTAGGACGACCACCAGGAGAACCCGTGGTCCTGCTCCTCCGAGTCGCGCGGTCCGGGCATCCCGTCGTCGGTCTGGCCGGACCGGGCCCGCACGGCGGTCAACGCCTCGTCCACGGTCGGGCGCAGCGTCAGCAGGACGTCGACCTCGGTCACCCGCATGGGGTCCACCACGGTGCGCTGCCGGGCGACGACGGCGAACCCGACCCCGGTCTCGTAGGCGCGCTCGTGCACCTCCATCAGCACCGCGATGCCCAGCGAACCGAACAGCACCACGCCGCCGAGGTCGACGATCAGCGCCGAGGGGTCGTCCTCCAGGCACGCGAACAGCTGCTGGCGCACGTCCTGGTAGCTGTCGGTGTCGATGTCGCCCTGCACCCCGGCGAACACCACGCCGCGGCGCCTGGCGACCCGGACCGCCACCCCGGGCCGGTCGAACTCGCCGTCCACGCCGTACCCGGGATCGGCGGTCGGCGGCTGCGGTCGGGTGCCCGGCGGAACTGGAGTCACCCGGGGTGTTTACCCCGTCCACGCCCGGTCGACACCCGCGCGCGATGAGGTCCGGCACCGTGGGCGGTCCCCCGATCAGGGGTTCAGGCGCAGGAAGGCGTACACGGTGGTGCCGTGCGGGGTGGTGTGCGTGCGGACGAGGTCGGCCAGGTGGTTGACCATCAGCAGGCCGCGGCCGCCCTCCCGGTCCCGGTCGGCCGGTCGGCGGCCGGCGAGCGGGTCGGTCAGCCGACCGCCGTCCCCGACGGCGCAGACCAGGTGGTCCCCGTCCCGCCAGAGGCTCAGCCGGCAGCCCGCGCCGGTGTGGCGGAGGCTGTTGGTGACCAGTTCGGTGGCGACCAGCGCGAGGTCGGCCGTCCGCCCGGCGGGCAGCCCCAGGCGCTCCGCCTCCGCCACGGCGAACCGGCGGGCCGCGCCGATGCCGGCGGTGGCGGTGACCGGGAGTTCGGCGGCGTCCGGACCGGCGTCGACCGGCCGGTTGTGGCGGCCGACGACGGCGTCCGGCGCGTAGTCCCCGCTGCCGTAGCGGCGGGTGGTCTCCCACACCTCGGGGTGGGTGGCCAGCGCGTCGACCAGCACGTGCTCGTCGAGCGCGGCGGTGTCGTAGGGGCAGGCGATGGTGACGTCCCGGCCGGCGAAGGCGAGGTTGATCAGCGCCTCGTGCTGGGCGCACGCCGGGTACTCCACGTCGGTGCGCCCGGCCCAGATCGGTTCGCCGATGATGCGCACGTGCCGCTCGGGGTGGTCGTCGGCGAACCGGCGCAGCACCCCGGGGATGATCCGGCCCGGGTTGCGGCCCTCGACCTCCATGTCGAGCAGCAGCACCTCGGCCGCGGCCGCGCCGAGCGCGTCGCGCAGCAGCCGCAGCCGTGCGCCGGGCACGGACGCGGCCACCGGGTGACCCAGCTCCAAGCCGTCGAGCACGAAGGGCACGAGCAGGCCCAGGTACTCCTCCTCGGAGGCGTAGAACACCGCCGGGTGGACGAAGTCGCCGGGGGGAGGGGCGGTCGCGGCGGTCATGCGAGGTTCTCCACCCGGACGTCGAGGCCGAGCAGGTCCACCAGCGTGGCCACGCCGGGCCAGGCCGTGCGCAGCACGACGGTCGCGCCGCGCTCGTCGGCGTGGTCGACCAGGCGCAGCAGGCCGCGGTGGTCGAGGAAGGACAGCTCGGCGGCGTCCAGCACCAGCCGACCGCCGCGGGCCCGCGGTTCGGCCCGCTCCAGCGCCAGCGCGAACAGGTCGCCGTTGCCCAGGTCCACCTCGCCGCCCAGGGCGGTGACCCGGTCGCCCGCCGCGTGCAACCGGAAGCCGGGGTGGGGCGTGTTGGTGCTCGGGTGCATGCAGGCGATCTGCGCGAACGCGTGCTCGTCGACCTCCGCGCCGGAGTAGGCGCACATCGCCGAGAACGGGTGGTCGGCCATGTGGTGGTCGGCCTGGTGCTCGTAGCGGGCGAAGGCCGCCAGCTGCTCGGGCGTGCGCACCAGCGGGGTGCAGTCGGCCGCGACGCGGAACCCGGTGTACCCGGCGGCCAGGGCCGCCTCGGTGGCCTCGGCGTAGACCCGGACCTGGGCGGCGGGCTCGGCCACCGCGCCGACCGGGTAGGTCGCGCCCAGCGGCGTGACCTCGGCGGCGCCGGTCCGCATCGCCTCGTCGACGCCCTCGACCCCGCGCAGGTCCGCGACCAGGGATCCGACGTCGCCGGGGCCGACGTAGCGGACCCGGTGCCCCAGGGCCAGGCCCTCGGCCAGGAACTCCCGGAGGCGGGTCAGGAACTCGTCCCGGTCGCCGTACCGCCAGCACACGTGGTCGTGGGCCCCCAGGCCCCGCACGTGCCTCACCAGCCCGGATCTCCGCATGTCAACACCTAACCACGTCGTCCCGGAGCACGACCACCCTCGCGCGTGCCGCCCGGCACCGCGGTGGTCCGCTCGCACGCGGACCCGGACCACTGCCGCGCGGGCCGCCCGGACCCGCCGGAGGACCGGCCCGGTGCCCGGCGGGGGCGCGCCACTATCCATTGAGGTCAGGATCTGACCTCAATGGACAGTAACTTCCGGGCCATGACCGAAGCACCCACGACCATCCTCGTCTCCGGGGCCACCGGGAACGTCGGCCGCCCGCTGGTCGACCGGCTCCTGGCGAGCGGGCACCGGGTCCGCGCCCTCACCCGCGACCCGGCCCGAGCCCACCTCCCCGGGGGTACCGAACTGTTCCGGGGCAACCTGGCGGACACGGCGTCGCTCGCCGACGCCTTCACCGGGGTCACCGCCGCGCACCTGATCAGCTTCGGCGACGACTACGCCCCGCTGACCAACGGCGAGGAGATCCTCGACCTCGCGCGGGCGGCCGGTGTCCGCCGGGTGACCGTGCTCAAGGGCGACCTGGAGAAGACGGACCTGGACCGGGCCGTCGAGGCCGGCGGTCTCGACCACACCTTCCTGGCCCCGGTCGAATTCATGTCGAACGCGCTGGAGTGGGCCGACCAGGTCCGGGACGGGGGCGTGGTCCGCGACGGGTTCGCGGGGATGAGGAGCGCGGTGGTGCACGATGCGGACATCGCCGCGGTGGCCGCGACCGCCCTGACCACCGACGGCCACGCGGGCCGGGAGTACTGGCTGACCGGGCCCGAGGCGCTCACCGCGCCGGAGCGGGTGGCCGTGCTCGCCGGCGTGCTCGGCCGCGACGTCCGGTTCGTCGAGCTCACCCGCGACCAGGTGGTCCGGCGGTGGCGGGACCAGGGCTTCTCCGAGGACGACATCGAGTTCTTCGTCATGGTGCGCACGAACCCGCCGGAGGCCGGCTGCACGCCCCTGCCCACGGTCCAGGAGGTCACCGGCAGGCCCGCCCGCACCTTCGCGCAGTGGGCGCGGGAGAACGCGGGGGCGTTCGGCGGGGTCTGAGCCCGCGCGACCGGGAACGGGCTCGCCGCGTGGTCGACGACCACGCGGCGAGCCCGTTGCTCCCGCTCAGGCGGTGGCGGACCTGCTCTCGTCCGCCTCGGTCTCCTCGACGAGCAGCTTCTCCTGCGCCCGCTCGATCCGGTACTCCCGGATGGAGTAGGCCAGCGCGGCGGCCCACACCAGGTAGATGACCGCGTAGACCGGCCACTTCACGCTGTCGCTCGCGTCGATCCAGTCGCTCCTGAGCAGCGTGCGGGTGTTGGTGAGGATGATGAGGCCGCCGACCGCCGAGCCGAGCACGCGCGGCGGGATGTGGCGGACCAGCCAGGCCGCGATCGGCGCGGCGATCACACCGCCGATGAGCAGGGCGAAGACCCAGGTGAAGTCGATGCCCTGCGAGCCGATCCCGAACAGGAAGCCGAGGCTGGCGGCCACGGCCACCAGGAACTCGCTGGTGTCGATCGAGCCGATCGTCTTGCGGGGCTCCAGGCGGCCGCTGGCCAGGATGGCGGGGGTGCCGACCGGGCCCCAGCCGCCGCCACCGGTGGAGTCGACGAAGCCCGCGACCAGGCCCAGCGGTCCCAGGAAGCGCTTGCGCAGCGGCTTGCCGAGGTTGTGCCGGGGCAGGCCGAACGTGGTGAACCGGACCAGGATGTACAGGCCCAGCGCCAGCAGGATCAGCGACATCACCGGCGCGGCGGTCTCGGTCGACAGGCTGGACAGGAACGTGGCCCCGGCGAAGGCGCCGACCGCGCCGGGTATGCCGATCTTCGCGACGACCTTCCAGTCCACGTTGCCGAAACGCCAGTGGGCCACCCCGGAGACCAGCGTGGTGCCGATCTCGGCCAGGTGCACGGTCGCGGAGGCCGCAGCCGGACTGGTGCCGATGGCCAGGAGCAGGGTGGTCGAGGTGACGCCGTAGGCCATGCCCAGGCTCCCGTCGACGAGTTGGGCGCCCAAGCCCACCAACGCGAGCAGCACCAGTTGTCGCATTTTCGGCATCCATTCCCTCGCTGCGGATTGTCAGCATCATCCGGACTTCGCGCCGGCCGGCCAACAGCGTCCACATGTCGGAACACGGGATTGCGCAAAGGGAAGAACGCGCACTTTATCTCACTACTATGGCTTCAGTGAGTACCAAAAAATGCTGGTCAAAAAGCTCGGGGACCGAGGAATGCGACGGAAAACATCGGAGACCGAAGAAAAGGACGGGAAATGTCGGGTACCGAGGAAACCGGCGGGAAATGTCGGTGACCGAGCGATTGCGGTGAGGGACCCCGGTGGTGCCGGTGGCGATGGGGGTGCCCCGGGTGGTGCCGTCGGTGGGGAGGGGGCGGCGACCTCTTCGACCAGAGGGAGGAATGCCTTGTCGAGGCCGATGCCCAGGCGGGCTTGGAGCGGCCGTTCAACCGCGCCGGCGCCGTGGCCGCCCTGCTCGACCGCGACGACCCGCCCGACGCGGTCTTCCGCTACAGCGACCTGGTGGCGCTGGGCGCGCTGCACGTCGCGCTGGGACGGGGCCTGCGCGTGCCCGAGGACATCGCGCTGATCGGCTACGACGACATCGAGGACGGCCGCTACTCCAACCCCCCGATCAGCACCACCTCACCCGACAAGGCCGCCATCGCCGCCACCGCCGTGGACCGGCTCCTGGAGCGCATCGCCCGCGACCGGCCGCTGCCCGGCGTGGAGGTGCGTGCCGGACACCGGCTGATCGTCCGGCACAGCACCGCCGGACGGGCCGCGCCGGGCACCGGCTGAGCGGCCGGAGAGCCGGACCGGCGTCCACACGGGACGGTCGTCCGCCCGCCCGGCCCCGGTAACGGGAAGGCCGACCGCCCCGATCACCCCAGCGCCGGGCACCTCCGGCGGACTCGGCGGGTGAAGGGGGCGTCCCGGGTGGAGCCAGGACCCGGCGGGCGGGCGGAACCGGCCCGCGGCCGTCACGGCGACGTCGACAACACGATCGGCGGCGGCGTCTTCTTCAACGCCGTCGTCCAGGGCCGCGACATCACCCTGCACCTGCCGCCGCAGGTCACCCCCGCCCTGTCCGGCCTGCCGCCCGCCTCACCCGTCTTCACCGGGCGCGAGCGGGTCGTGGAGGAGCTGCTCCGGTCCCTGACCCCGTCGGACCGGTCCCCTCGCGGCCCGGTGGCGGTGGTCACCGGGCTCGCCGGCATTGGCAAGACCGAACTGGCCGTGCACACCGCGACCCGCGCGACCCGGGAACGGGGCCTGTTCCCCGGTGGGGTCCTGTTCGTCGACCTGGCCGGCTACGACGGCGAACGCGGCCCGACCCCCGAACGCGCCCTGACGGGCCTGCTGCTCGCGCTCGGCATCCCCGCCGAGCACGTCCCCGACGGGGTGCAGGACCTGTCCCGGCTCTACCGCAGCGCGCTGGCCGCGCTGGCCGACCAGGGCCGGCCGGTCCTGGTCGTGATCGACAACGTCGCCACCGCCGACCAGGCCCGCCCCCTGCTGCCCTCCGACGGCGCCACCGCGGCGCTGGTGACCTCCCGCCACACGCCGGACCTCGACGCCCGCCTGCACGAACTGCCCGAACTGGACCAGGACGCGTCGGTGGAGCTGCTGGACCAGGTCCTGCGGCACCGCCGCGGCGACACCGACACCCGGGTCCGCGACGAACCCGGGCACGCCGCGACCACCGCCCGGCTGTGCGCGGGCCTGGCGCTCGCGCTGCGCATCGTCGCGGCCCTGCTCGCCGATTCCCCCACCCGGCCCCTGTCCTCCCTGGTCGCCACCCTGCGCGACGAGCACACCAGGCTCGACCGCCTGCGCCGCGAGGACCGTGCCGTGCGCGCGGCGTTCGACCTGTCCTACCGGCGCCTCGACGAGGCCCACGCCCGCCTGTTCCGGCTCCTGCCGGTCAACCCCGGCCCCGACCTGTCCACCGAGGCCGCCGCCCACCTCGCCGACGCCGCCGCCGACCGGTACGCGGTCGAGGAACTCCTGCACGACCTCGCCCGCGCCCACCTGGTCGAACCCGGCACCACCCCGGGCCGCTGGCGCCTGCACGACCTGGTGCGCCTCTACGCCGCCGACCGGGGGCTCTCCCGGGCCGAGGACGACCACCGGGACGAGGCACGCGCTCGACTCCTGCGCCACTACCAGGCCGCGACCGCCGCCGCCGAGACGCACCTGTCCGACTCGCCGTTCCCCGTGTCCCCGCACTTCGCCGACCGGCACGAGGCCCTGGCGTGGATCGACGCCGAACGCCCGAACCTGGTCGCCGCCGCCACCACGACCGGTGCCTTCGCCACCTCCGCGGCCATCGCGTTCACCTCGCCGGGGAAAGGCGCCTTCGTCCGCCCGACCACCCTCGGCCAACTGCCCGGCAATGCCCTGTTCCGGTGCCTGCACCACCTCCGCCACTTCGCCGACCTGATGGACATCTCCCGCGCCGCCCTGGCCACCAGCCGGTCCGCGGGCGACCGCCTCGCCGAGGTGCTGGCGCTCAACGACCTGGGCGTGACGCTGCGGGAGGTGCGGCGGTTCGAGGCGTCGATCGACGCCTGCACCCGGAGCCTGGCCCTGTGCCGGGAACTGGACGACGGCTACAACGAGGCGGTCGTCTCGGCCAACCTGGCCGGCTCGCTGGCCGCCTCGCGCCGACCGGGGAAGGCCCTCAAGGCGCTGGCCAGGTCCGAGCGCATCTTCGCCAGGGTCGGGGATCGCCGGGCCGGCGGCCTGGTGCTGAGCGGCAAAGGTCTCGTGCTCCACCACATGAGGCGGTTCACCGAAGCCGCCGAAGCGCAGGAACGCGCCGTCGCCGTGTTCACCGAACTGGCCGACCGCAACTCGGAGGGCATGGCGCTGAACAACCTGGCGCTCTCCCTGAGGGAGTTGGGGCGGCTCGACGACTCCGCCGACGCGTGCACCCACGCCGTCGCCGCGTTCACGGAGGCGGGGAACCGCCACGGCACGGCGACGGCCCGGGGCAACCTGGGCAACACCCTCGCCAGGGGCCGCAAGTACCGCAAAGCCCTCGGTGCCTGCAAGCGGAGCCTGGCCGCGTTCCGGGAACTGGGCGACGAGCACGCGGAGGCGGAGACGCTGGACAACCTCGGCATCGTGCTCGGCGAACTGGGACGGCTCAAGGCGTCCGTCGACGCGCACGCCCGGGCGTGCGCCGTGTTCGCGGCGACGGGCGAGCGCCACGCCGAGGGCATCGCCCTGAACAACCTGGGCAGCGCCCTGACCGAGGTGCGGCGGTTCGACGAGGCGATCGACGCCTACACCCGCTCCGTCGCCGCGTTCGCCGAGACCGGTGACCGCGGGAACGAACTCGACACGATGAAGAACCTGGACCTGGCGCTGCGACGCCGGGGCGGCACCCCCGTCCCCGCCGCCTCCCCGGGCACCGGGGGCACCTGGCTGCGCCGTCTCCTCGGCCGCGGCTCCGCCAAGCCGTGAAGCGGGGCGCGGCGGCCGTACCCGGCCGCCGCGCCACCCGCCTAACCCACGCGCGGCGCCGATCCCACCGACCGCGAGGCCGACGCCGGACCCGCGACGGCGGCGCGCGCCGGAAGCCGACCGGACCGCACCGGCCTGCCCGCGAACAGGAACCCGGCGCACACCAGCGCGCTCCAGGGCAGCGGCCCCTCCCACGGCCCCCCGTCCGCGGACCAGGCGAAGCCCGTCGCCGCCAGGCCCAGCAACCCGGTGGCGGCCAGCACCGCCGCCACCGCCGGCCGCGCCGCCGGACCCGGTTCGTCACCGGCGCGGCGCGCCTCGAAGCGGCCGAACACCCGCAGCAACCCCACCAGGACCAGCGCCGTGACCCCCACCCACACCGGCGCGACCGCGATCCACAGCACCGTCCCCGGCTCCGGCGTGCGGTAGCCGAAACCCAGCACGGCGATCCCGGCGACCACCACCAGCGCGGGCATGTGCCACAGGTAGACGCTCATGAAACGCGGACCCAGCAGGCGCAGCGCCGCGGCCACCGGCGGACGCCGCCCGAACGCGTCCAGTACCGGGCGCAGCGCCAGCAGCAGACCCACCTGCCCGATCCCCAGCGCGAGCAGCAGCACGCTCGGCGGGCTCATGTTCGACACGGGCGCGCCCGGCATCCCGATCATGCTCACCGGGTACGGCCCGAACGCGACCATCAGCGCCGTGACGCCGAACCCCGCGGCCGACAGCGCCAGCGCGCCACGACGGCCCAGCGCGCCCAACCGGCCCTCGGCGTAGTGGAAACCGACCTGGTGCACCGCCACCCACACGAACACCGCGTTCGCGTAGCCGATGAGCGGCAGGTCCCGGAACCGGGCCAGGTCCACCAGCACCCCGGCCACCCCCAGCACCACGGGCACGGCCAGGCCCCACCGGCGGTGCGCGGCCACCGCGAGCGGCGTGACCAGCACCGTGAGCAGGTAGACGGCGAGGAACCACAGCAGCTGCGCGGCCACCGCGCCGGCGAGCCGGACGGGCTGCTCGGCGACCCCGGCGACCCGCAGCAGCACCGGCGCCACCAGCCACACCCCCAGCAGCGGCAGCGCGGGGAGCAGCAGGCGCCGCACGCGCGCGTTCAACCAGTCGCGGCCGGTGCCGCCCGCCGCGTGCACCCGGCGCAGGGACAGCAGGTTGGCCGCGCCGCCCGCGAAGAACACCAGCGGCATCACCTGGGACAGCCAGGTGAACAACCACCAGCCCGGTGTGGCCAGCGCGTTGCCCGCGGTCAGCCGACCGGCCGAGTAGCCCAGCACCGGCATCAACCAGTGCTGGGCCACGACACCGACGATGGCCAGGGCGCGGACCACGTCGAGGAACGGATCGCGCACACCGGGGTGCGACGAGCTCGAAGACATGATCCGAAGCCTGGCAGCGGATCCCGCCCCGCACAGCGGTGCGAGCCCCCCTCCTGGGCTCCACCTTCCCCCACCCCTGGGGTGGGGCAAGGCCCACCCCGATTCAGTGCCCGACCACCCCCGGGGACTCGGCCTTGCCACCCTTGACCGCGAAGGAACCGGCCACCGCCGTCAGCGAGAACACCGCCGCCAGCAGCAGCGCCGAGTGCAGCCCGCCCATGTCGGCGCCCACCGCGGACTCGCCGGCCGCCAGCAGGTCGGCGGCCCGCCCGCTCATCACGCTCACCAGCAGCGCCACCCCCGCCGCCGCGGCCAGCTGCTGGGTCGTGCTGAAGACCGCGCTGCCGTGCGAGTAGAGCCGGGACGGCAGCGCGCCCAGGCCGGCGGAGAACAGCGGCGTGAACGAGAACGCCAGCCCCAGGCTCAGCACCAGGTGGAACACCAGCACCAGCGCGCCGGGCGTCGCGGCGTCGAACCCGGTCGCGAACCACAGCGACGCGCTGGTCGCCGTCGTGCCGACGATCAGCAGCACCCGCGGCCCCACCCGGTCGTAGAGCCGGCCCACCACCGGCGACAGCAGGCCCATCAGCAGCCCGCCGGGCAGCAGCAGCAGACCCGTGGCCAGCGGGTCGAGCCCCAGCACGTTCTGGATGTAGATCGGCAGGATCGTGGCCACGCCCAGCAGCAGGCCCATCATCACCATCATCAGCGCGCTGGCCAGGGTGAACATGCGGAACGCGAACGTCCTGAGGTCCAGCAGGGCGCGTTCGCGGCGCTGGAGCGACACCTGCCGCAGCACGAACGCCGTGATGCCCGCCACCCCCACCACCAGCGACAGCCACAGCGTGGTGTTCGCCGACCCGCCGGAGTGCCCGATGCTCGACAGGCCGTAGACCAGCCCGCCGAAACCGAACACCGACAGCACCACCGACGGCACGTCCAGCGGGGCCCGGCTCGACTCGCCGACGTCGGTCACCATGCGCAGCCCCAGCACCATCGCCGCCAACGAGATCGGCAGCACCGCCCAGAACATCGCCCGCCAGCCGAACAGGTCCAGCACCACGCCCGACACCGTCGGACCGATCGCCGGCGCCACCGAGATGACGATCGAGATGTTGCCCATCAGCGCGCCGCGACGGGCCGGCGGCACCAGCGTCATCACCGTCGTCATCAGCAGCGGGAGCATGATCGCGGTGCCGAACGCCTGCACCACGCGCGCGCCGAGCAGCACCGGAAAGCCCGGGGCCAGCGCCGCGATCAGGGTGCCCGTGCTGAACAGGCCCATGGCTACGCCGAACAGCACCCGCGTGCCGACCCGCTGGATCAGGTAACCGGTGACCGGGATGACCACCGACATCGTCAGCAGGAAGCCCGCGGTCAGCCACTGCCCCACCGACGCGGTCACGTCCAGCTCGGTCAGCAGCACCGGCAGCGCCACGCCCATGATCGTCTCGTTGAGGATGACGACGAACGTGGCGACGAGCAGCACCCCGATCACGGTGCGGTCGGCCCGGCTGAGCGCGTGCGGCGACGTCGCGACGTCGGGCACGTCGGTGGAAGTCATGCGGAGGGTCCCCCAGGGAACAAAAAGGGCGCGAGAATGGGCGACGGCGCCCCGAACACCACTCACAATACCGGGCGGCCCGGCCGGCGAACGTCCATTTTCCCCGCAGGTGAACGGAGTGCGGCCGGTCACAACACCCGGTGGCGCGACCACCCCGCGCCGCCACGCCCACCCCTCCCACCCCGACCTGAACTAGGCTCGACAGTGCCCGGAGGGAGCGCCCGTGACGGATGAGGAACTGCTCGTCGAGTTCGCCCTGACCCGCCTCGACCACCCCGACCTCGACCTGGAGGAGATCGCCGCCCTCGTGGTCCGCCGGGTGGGCCCCGACCACGAGCTGGAGTTCGCCTCCCGCTCCCTCGCCGCCCGCGACGAACTGCGCGGCGCGGTCTTCCCCTCGGCCGTCGAGCACGTGCTGCGGGTGGTGCTGACCCTGCGCGGCCCCGCCGACTGACACCGCGCCGACACCCCACCGGAACCGCGTCGGGATGGCGGTTGATCCCCGTGGTGGCCACCGCCATGATGACCCTCAGTCGGTGACTGACCAACGAGGGGGTTGTCCGGTGAAGAAGTACCGAACGGCGGTCGTCGGGCTGGTGGCGGGGCTCCTCGCGGCGGTCGTGCAGGCCGTGGTCGTCCCGGCGCCCGCGCAGGCGGCCACGACGCTGCCCGCGGCGAACTTCCGGCTCAAGGCCACCGGCTACTCCGGGCTGATCGACGACCTGGACGCCGCGCTGCCCAACGTCGGCGTGCCGACCGTCGTCGGCGACGGCAACCGCGCCGCCACCACCTGCTCGCCGGCGGCGGCCAACCGGGTCGCCGCGTTCTGCTGGAACAGCGGGGACGACGACGTCGCCTACTGGATGCCCCAGGGCATCACCACGACCGCCGACGCCTACGGCGAGGCCACCTACGAGGGCACGACGGCGATCCTGGTCAGCTGGTACGACAACGGCTCCGACGGGATCGAGCGGGGCGTGCGGATCTCCTTCGTCGACCACTCCACCCCCTCCGCGCCCACCTACCGCCACGTGCTGCTGGTCGAGCCCTACACCAACGGCTCGGGCCAGGCGTCGTTCCGGGCGGTGCAGCAGCACGCGGGCGGCATGTTCTGGTACGGCCACTACCTCTACGTGGCCGCCACGGGCAGCGGCTTCCGCGTCTTCGACCTGCGGCACCTCTGGCAGACCAGCACCACCGACGGCGCCGCGATCGGCCGCCAGGCCGACGGCAGCCACCAGGCGTTCGGCTACAAGTACGTGCTGCCGCAGGTGTTCGCCTACAACCAGTCGACCACCAACGGGCAAGCCGCCATCCGCTTCTCGTTCGCCTCGCTCGACCGCACCAGCACCCCGGACAGCGTCGTGGTCGGCGAGTACGCCAACCCCGGCGCGGGCAGCCGCCTGTTCCGCTTCCCGATCGACCACACCGACCGGATGCTCACCGAGTCCGCCGACGGCTACGCCCGCGCGAGCGAGGCGTACGAGGTGTCGGTGCAGAGCATGCAGGGCGCGACCGCGATCAACGGCAGGTTCTACCTGTCCACCAGCGACGGCAGCGGCAACCGGGGCGACCTGGCCACCTTCACGCCCGGCGGCCCGGTCGTCGTGCACCACGACGTGCTGCCGGTCGGGCCCGAGGACCTCTCCTACTGGCCCGCCAGGGGACAGCTCTGGTCGCTCACCGAGTACGCGGGCACCCGCTCGGTCTTCGCGGTGCGCGCCTCCGCGTACTGACCGCGCCCCGCGGCACCGCGAGCGGCGTGCGCCCCGGGTCCGGTCCGGTAGCGTCGCCCCCGTTGATCACACCGGGGGAGGCCGCGATGGCGGAGCGAGTGGTCCGGGCAGGGGACGTCCGGCTCTGGAGCGAGGACCTGGGCGATCCGGCGGACCCGCCGCTGCTGCTGGTCATGGGCGCCAACGCCTCGGCGGCCGTGTGGCCGGACGCCTTCGTCGAACTCCTGGTCCGGGGCGGCTGCCGGGTCGTCCGCTACGACCACCGCGACACCGGCAGGTCCACCGCGGTGCCCGCCGGGGAAGCCGACTACGACCTGGGCGACCTGACCCGGGACGCGGTGGCGGTGCTCGACGCCCACGACATCGGGCGGGCGCACGTGGTCGGGCTGTCCATGGGCGGGCTGATCGGCCAGCTGCTGGCCGTCGACCACCCCGACCGCCTCCGCACCCTCACCCTCGCCCTGACCGGCGCGCTGGACATGGGCAGCACCGAGGAGCCGCGCTCGGACCAGGGCGAGCGCCTGGAGCGACTGATCGCGCTGACCGGGCCGGGCGCGGACGAGGAGGCCGAGCTGACGCGGCGCGTCGCGCTGTGGCGGGAGCTGCACGGCGACGTGCTGCCGTTCGACGCCGCGGAGTACCGGCGGCTGGAGGAGGGCGTCATCGCGCACGCCGGCACCTCCACCCCGTCCACCGGTCACGTGCGGCTGGGCGCGGTGGCCGTGCCGCGCGGCGGGGACGACCTGCGCCGGGTCACCACGCCCACCCTGGTCGTCCAGGGCACCGAGGACCCCTTCTACCCACCCGGCTTCGGCCGCCACCTGGCCGGCCTGCTGCCGGACGCGCGGCTGCTGGAGGTCCCCGGGCTCGGGCACTCCCTGCCCGCCGCCGTGCACCGGCTCGTGGCCGACGAGGTCCTGGCGCACGTCCGCAGCCACCCCTGAGCCCGCGCGGGTCCCGACCACCACGCGGACCGTCCCGAGTGGACGACCACGGTGCCGGGAGCCCGCCGGAACGCGATCACCGGAACCGGCGAACGGCGGAACCCCGGCACCCCCCGCGGAGGAGGGGCACCGGGGTTCCGCGCGTGGTCACCGGTCGGCGTCGACCAGGGCCTTGTCCCGCGACCGCGACCCGTCGTCCTCCAGGGCCGCGCCCTCCACGTCGAGCACGGGCAGCCGGCGCAGCCACCCCGGCAGCCACCACGCCTTCTCGCCCAGCAGCGCCAGGGCGGCCGGGACGAGGACCATGCGGACCACGAAGGCGTCCACCAGGATGCCGATCGCCAGCGCGAAGGCGATCGACTTGATCGGGCCCTCGCCCGCCGGGACGAACCCGGCGAACACCGAGAACATGATCAGCGCGGCGGCCACCACCACGGGCGCGGCCCGGTGGAAGCCGGTGGTGATCGAGTCGCGCGGCGACGCGCCGCGGTGGTGCGCCTCGTGCATCCGGGACACCAGGAAGATCTGGTAGTCCATGGCGAGGCCGAACAGGATGCCGACCATCAGGATCGGCGTCAGGCTCAGCAGCGGCCCGGTGCCGTCGAGGTTGACCGCCCCGGCCAGCCAGCCCCACTGGAACACCGCCACCGTCGCGCCCAGCGAGGCGCCGATGGTGAGCAGGAAGCCCAGCACGCCCACCAGCGGGACCAGGATCGACCGGAACACCAGGACCAGCAGGACCAGCGCCAGCCCGACGACCAGGGCCAGGTAGACCGGCATGGCCTCGTCCAGGGCGACCGCGACGTCCGTGCTCACCGCGGTGGTCCCGGTGACGTAGGTGGTCGCGCCGTCGACCCCGGCCAGGTGGGCGCGCAGGTCGTCGACCAGCCGCTCGGTGGCCTCGGTGGCGGGCCCGGACTCCGGGATCACGGTCAGCATCGCGGCCGAGCCGTCGGCGCTGGGCGTCGGCGGCGTGACCAGGGCCACGTCGTCGATGCCCTGGATGGCCTGGACGGTCCCGGCGGCGGTCTGCGCGGCGTTCTCGCCCTCGAACAGCACCACCAGCGGGCCGTTGAAGCCCTCGCCGAAGCCGTCGGACAGCAGCCGGTCCGCGCGCTCCTGGGTGGAGCCGGCGGGCGGCGCCATGACCAGGGTGGTCTGCATGGAGGTGACGGGCACCGCGATGATCCCCAGGCCGATGACGGCCAGCAGCAGCGCCGCGATCCGGTTGCGGGTCACCCCGCCGACCCAGCCGCGGAAGAACCCGCGGTCCCGGACCTCCCCGACGCCCCGCGCGTCCGGAGCGGACCGGTCGGCGGGGGACTGTGCGGCGGGGGACCGGTCGTCGGCGGCCGGCGCGGGCGCGGTGCGCTGCTTGCGGGGCAGCGCGCGCTTGCCGATGTAGCCCAGCACCGCCGGCACGAGGGTGATGGCGACCAGCACGGCGACGACGATCGTCAGCGCGGCGGCGACGCCCATCTGGGTCAGGAACGGGATGCCCACCACGGTCAACCCGGCCAGGGCGATGACCACGGTCAGCCCGGCGGTCACCACCGCGGAGCCCGCCGTGCCCACCGCGGTGCCGATGGCGTCGCCGACGTCCTTGCCCCCGCGCAGCTCCTGCCGGTAGCGGTTGATGATGAACAACGCGTAGTCGATGCCCACCGCCAGGCCCAGCATCGCGGCCAGGATCGGGGTGGTGGACTGGAGGTCCATGAACCCGGTGGCGATGGTGATGCCCAGCGCGCCGATGCCCACGCCGACCGCGGCGGTGAGCAGGTTCATCCCGGCCACCACCAGCGAGCCGTAGGTCAGGGCCAGGATCACCAGGGCGATCACCACGCCGATGACCTCGGCCGCGCCGCCGATGTGCGGGGGCGCCTGGATGGCCTCGCCGCCGACCTCGACGGTCAGCCCGCCGGCGCGCGCGCCCTCGACGGCCCCGGTCAGCGCGGTGCGCTGCTCCTCGGTGACCTCACCGACCTTGGCCTCGTAGGTGACGGTGCTGTAGGCCGTGTCCTGGCCCGGGTTCACGGCCGGGGCCCGCGGGTCGAGCGGGTTGGTCGCCGAGGTCACACCGGGCAGCGTGCCCAGCTCCGCCACCAGCGCGGTGACGCGCTGGGCGTTCTCCGGGGTCGTGAGCTGCTGCCCCTCGGGGGCCTTGACCACCACGCGGGCGTTCGCACCGCCCTGGGAGCCGAACTCCTCCTTGATCTTGTCCAGGGCGGTGGTGGACTCCTGCCCGGGGATGGAGAAGGAGTTGGCCGTCGGGCCGGACAGGGTCACCGCGCCGAAGGCGGTGCCGGCGAGCACCAGCAGCCACAGCAGGACGACGACCAGCCGGCGCCGGTGGGCGCCGGAGCCGAGTCGGTAGAGCAGGCGTGCCATGGGGGATCAGTCCTCCACCTGGACGAGGTCGGACGGGGAAGGGGGAGTGGCACGGTCGTGACCGAGCGCGTCGAGGCAGGTCGTGACGATGTGGGGCCGCCAGCCGGTCTTGTCGCCGGCGCGGTTGGCGGACAGGCTGAGCACGGCCAGGGCGGCGAGCATCCCGACGACCCGGACCAGCCGCTCGGTGTCGCCCGAGTCCGGGTCGACCCCGAACACGTCGAAGACGAGCCGGTCCACGCCGGCCAGCCCGTTGTCCTCGCCGGCGTCCTCGTCGGTGCCCAGCGTGTTGATCGCCCGGGACGCCAGCGCCACCAGACCGGGCCGTTCGAGGGCGAAGTCCACCAGCAGCTCGACGGACCGCCGGTCGCGCGCCGGGCCGCCCGGCAGCGGCGCCACCCGGTCCAGCACGAGCTGGCTCTGCGTGCGGCCCATCTCCATCGCGGCCTCGAACAGGGCTTCCTTGCTGGGGTAGTGGTGCAGCAGCCCCGCCTTGGACAGGCCGACCGCGTCGGCGAGGTCCTTCAGCGACGTGTGGGCGAACCCGTGCCGCGCGAACAACCCCGCGGCGCGGTCGAGGATCCGCTCGTCGACGTACTGCCGGGCCAGTCGTGCCATGTGCCCGACGGTACCCAGTGACCTACCGCTTCGGTCGGTCAACCGACCGATCCGGTAGGTGTGCTTGATCACGCCGGCGCGATCCGGGCCGCTCCGGGAACCGCGGTGCGCCACCCCGCGTCGATCGCAGCGTACGGCGCACGGGAAACGCGAGGGACATGGCTGACGAGGTGTTCGGCCCCTACCGGATCGGGCGGCTGCTCGGGCGCGGGGGGATGGGGGAGGTGCACCGCGCGCACGACGTGGTGCACGACCGGGTCGTGGCGCTCAAGCGGCTCGCGCCCGCCCTCAACGACGACGACGCCTTCCGGGCCCGCTTCCGGCGCGAGGCGCAGGTGGTGGCCAGGCTGCGCGAGCCGCACGTCATCCCGATCCACGCCTACGGCGAGATCGACGGGCGCCTCTACCTGGACATGCGCCTGGTCGAGGGCTCCGACCTGACCGACGTGATCGCGCGCGGACCGCTGGAGCCCGAGCGGGCGGTGCGGATCGTGGAGCAGGTGGCGAGCGCGCTCGACGCCGCGCACGCCGACGGGCTCGTGCACCGCGACGTGAAGCCGTCCAACGTGCTCGTCGCGCCGGGCGACTTCGTGTACCTGGTGGACTTCGGCATCGCGCGCAGCGCCTCGCCCTCCGCGACGCACATCACGGCCTCGGGCGACGTGATCGGCACCCTGGACTACATGGCGCCCGAGCGGTTCGAGAACGGGCCGGTCGACGCGCGCACCGACGTCTACGCGCTGGCCTGCGTGCTGTTCGCCTGCCTGTCCGGGCGGCGGCCCTTCGAGGTCGACGGCACCGCGGCCCAGATCTGGGCCCACCTGCGGGAGGCGCCGCCGAAGGCCCGGGACCCCAACCCCGCGGTGCCGGCCGCGCTGGACCACGTGATCGCCCGCGGCATGGCCAAGGACCCGGCCGACCGGCACGGGAGCGCGGGCGCCCTGGCCGTCGCCGCCCGCGCCGCGCTCGCCACGGCGCCCCCGGCGGGTCAGGCGGGTCAGGCCGCGCCCTGGACCCCCGCCGCGCCGCCGCGCCCGGTCACGTCCCAGGGCACGCCGCACCCGGCCGCGTCCCAGGCCACGCCACACCGGGGCTCGACGCCCGGCATGCCGCCGGTCCCGGGCTCGAAGCCCGGTACGCCGCCAGCCCTGGGCCCGACGCCCAACACGCCGCCGGCCCGCGTCCCCACCACCCCGGCCACCCCGCCCGGCGGCACCCCGCCGCCCACGCCCCGGTTCCCGGTGGGACCACCCGCGCCACCGCCCGGGAACCGCCGGGCCGTGCTCGGCGCGGTGGCCGCGGTGGTGGTCGTGCTCGCCCTCGCCACCTACCTGGTGCTCGACCACGCCTCCGACCTGCTCGCCGGCGACCCGGGCCCCACCCCGACCCCCGCGACCACCACCAGCAGGACGACCACCAAGGTCAAGCTCACCCTCCCGACCACCACCGCGGCACCCACCCCGACCCCCGCGGAGCGGACCCTCCTGGCCGCCCTGCCCGGCGTCTACCGCGACCACCCCTCCTGCGCCACCGCGCCCGCCGACGCCGAGGGCGTCACCGCCGCGGTCGTCTGCACCGCGGCGAACGAGACCAACCCGCGATTCGCCCCACCCGCCCGCGCGCACTTCCGCCTCTTCGCCACCCGCGCCGCCCAGGACGCGCACTTCCTGTCCCTCGTCACCGGCCGCGGCATCCCGCGCGACGACTCCCAGGGCGGCTGCCGGCCCAAGACCCACCCCGTGCACTACGCCGAGTACTGGCGCGACCCGTCCGGCGCCCTCGACGGCGACTTCACCACCTGCTACCTCGACGGCGGCACCGGGCACCTGTGGTGGACCGACTCGCGCACCACCGTCACCGGCGACCTGGCCACCGCACCCGGCGCGACCGACGACACCCTGGACAAGCTCGACCTGTGGTGGAACGGCATGATCCTCAGTCGCATGTAGACCCCGCCGGGTGAAGGCGTCCTCATCGGACGTTCACCGGCCGCTCAGCCGCAGGCCACACGCTGGTCACCGTGGACGCCTTCACCTGCACGACGCGACCGGAGCCGGCGACCGTCCCGCTGCCGCGACCGCGACCGCGCAGGCCGCCGCCCCGGCTGTGGGGCCTCGCGGCCGCGTCGGCGGCCGTGCTGGGGGCCGGGCTGCTCGCCGACGGGTTGGGCACGCCCGGCGCGGTGGTGCTCGCGGTGTTCACCGCGGCCGTCGGCGCCTGGGTGCTGACCCCGGTCGACGACACCTGGATCGCCCTGACCGCGGTGTGCGTGCTGGCCGTGACCGGGGTGGTGGCGCCCGCCGACCTGTTCGCCACGCTCGGCGCGGACCTGGTGTGGCTGCTCATCGCGGCGTTCGTGCTGGCCGCCGGGCTGACCCGGTCGGGGCTGGTGGGGCGGTTCGCGGTGGCGCTGCTCGGCCGGGCCCGCACCGTCCGGCAGCTGGCCCACCTGGTCGTGGTGGCCCTGGTCGTCTCGTCGTTGGCGGTGCCCGCCACGTCGGGGCGCGCCGCCCTCGCGCTGCCGGTGTTCGAGGCCCTGGCCCGCGCCCTGGGCGGCCGGCCGCGCGTGGTGCGCGGGATGGCCGTGCTGTTCCCGACCGTCGTGCTGCTCTCGGCGGTGTCCACGCTGATCGGCGCGGGCGCGCACCTGATCGCCGACCAGCTGCTGCGCGACGCCGCCGGCGAGGGCATCGGGTTCCTGCGCTGGCTGCTGCTGGGCCTGCCGCTCGCCGTCGTCTCCTGCCACCTGGCCGCCGAGGTGGTGCTGCTGCTGTTCACCTCGCGCGCCGACCGCCGGGACCGGCTCGACTGGTCCCGCGACGCCCTCGTCGTGGAGCCCCCGCCGCCCAGCGGGCCCTGGACCGGCCCGGAGAAGCACGCCGCCGCCACCACGGCCGCCGTGCTCGTCCTGTGGTGCACGGAGCCGCTGCACGGCGTGCCGCCCGCGCTGGTGGGGCTGCTGGGCGCGCTGGTCGTCACCGCCCCGCCGCACGGCGAGCGGCGCGTCACACCGGGCGCGGCGCTCAAGACCGTGCCCTGGTCGCTGCTGCTGTTCACGGCCGCGACCGCCGCCCTCGGCGACGCCCTGGTCTCCACCGGCGCGGCCGCCTGGCTGGCCGACACCGGCCTGTCGCCGCTGGAGCACGCGTCGCCGGAACCGCTGCTGATCGCCGTGGTCGTGGTCTCCACCGCCGCGCACCTGGCCGTGCAGTCCCGCTCGGCCCGCTCGTCGGTGCTGGTGCCGGTCGTCATCCCGCTCGCGGTCGCGGCCGGCGTGAACCCGGCACTGGCCGTGTTCGCCTCCACCGCCGCGGCCGGCTTCTGCCACACCCTGACCTCCTCGGCCAAGCCCGTCGCGCTGTTCGCCGAGGTCGAGGGCGTGCCCACCTACTCGGCGCGCGACCTGCTGCGCCTGTCCGCCGTGCTGGCTCCGCTGCACATCGCGCTGGTCAGTGCCTTCGCCCTGTACGCGTGGCCCCTCCTGGGGCTGCCGATCACCACCACCCACTAGGAGCACACCCATGCGCATCGTCGTCGCACCCAGCGGCTTCAAGGAGAGCCTCGGCGCGGAGGCCGCCGCCGACGCCATCGCCACCGGCGTCCACCGCGTCGTCCCGTCCGCCGAGGTCGACCGCGTGCCGGTGGTCGACGGCGGGGAGGGTTCCGCGGCCGCGCTCGCCGGCCTGACCGGCGGCCGGCTCGTCGACACCGTCGTCACCGGCCCGGTCGGGCAGCCCGTGCAGGCCCACTTCGCGGTCCTGGGCGACAGGCGCACGGCCCTGGTGGAGATGGCCGCCGCCGCGGGCCTGCGGCTGGTGCCCCGGGGCCTGCGCGACCCCGGCCGCACCACCAGCCGCGGCGTCGGCGAGCTGGTCCTGGCCGCGCTGGACGCCGGGTGCCCCTCGGTCCTGGTCGGCTGCGGCGACTCGGGCACCTCCGACGGCGGCGCGGGCGCCCTCCAGGCGCTCGGGGCCAGGGTGCTCGACCGGCGCGGGCGCGAGGTCGCGCCGGGCGGGGCCGCGCTGGCCGGGGCGCGGGCGGTCGACGTGACCGGCCTGGACCCCCGGCTGGCCCGCGCCGACCTGCGGCTGGCGGTGAACCCGCACAACGTGCTGTGCGGGCCGCGCGGCGTGGCCAGGGTGTTCGGCCCGCAGAAGGGCGCCGCGCCCGAGCAGGTGGACGAGCTGGCCGCCGCCCTCGACAACTGGGCCGACGTGCTGCACCGGGACCTGGGCGCGGACGTGGCCCGGCAACCCGGCTCCGGCGCCTCCGGGGGGCTGGGCGCGGGGCTGCACGCCGCGCTCGGCGCGCCCCTGCTGCCCCGCTTCGACGTGCTGCTCGACCACGTCGACCTCGACGCCCGCCTGGCAACCGCAGACCTGGTGATCACCGCCGAGGGCACCATCGACGCCCAGACCCCCTACGGCAAGGTGCCCGCCGAGGTCGCCCGCCGCGCCAAGGCGCACGGCAAGCCCGTCATCGCCCTGGCCGGGACCATCGGCCACCACGCCGACACCACCTACGCCGTCGGCATCGACGCCTTCCAGGCCATCCTGCCCCGTCCCGTCTCCCTGGACGAGGCGATCCTGCGCGGCGCGGAGTTCCTCGCCGACGCCGCCGAGCGGGTGCTGCGGCTGGTGCTCGTGGGCACCAGGCTCAGCGCCGTCGGCTAGACCGTTCGGAGCAGCAGCGTGAAGAATTCCTCACGTGACCCTCATCGGGAACTTCGACCGCGCGACCAAGGTGGACCCATGCCAACCGCCCCCCGGCTCGCGCTGGTGACCGCCGCGATCGCGCTGCCGCTCGGCGCGGCCCTGGTCACCTGGGCGCTGCCCGGCGAACCCGCGCCGACCGCGCCCGTGGAGGTCCGCCTGCGCGACAACACCGGCCCCGACCGGTCCTCGACCGGGGCGGAACCCGGCACCGGCGCCGAGTCCGGGTCGAACACCCCCGGCGCGCCCGGGACGCCCGGGACGCCCGGGACCGGCACCCCCGCGCCCCCGGTGGAGCCGACCACCGCCCCGCCACCGCCGCCACCACCCGCGCCGGTCGTGGTCGCCCCGCCACCGCCCGTCCCGCCGGGCGACGACGATGACGACGACGGGGGCGGGAACTCCGACGACGGCGATGACTGAGCCGGGACCGCGTCGCGCGCGGGCGGTCCCGGCCCGCGTGCGGATCATGGGCTGGCTGCTGCTCCTGGTCGCGGTCGTGTCGCTGGCCACCACCCTCGTCACCCACAACCTGCTCCTGCGCGAGGTGGACCGCGACGTCAACGCCGCCCTGGAGCAGGAGGCCGCCGAGCTGAGCCAGGTGCTGGTCGAGGGCGTGGACCGGGTCACCGGCCAGCCGTTCGCCGACGTGCGCGAGGCGCTGTCGGCGCACCTCCAGCGGCAGTACGTGGACGACGACGAGGTGATCCTGGCCTGGACCCCGACCGCCGGGCCGATCCTCCAGGACCGGGAGGAGCCGTTCCGCCTGGGCGAGCACCCCGACGTCCTCGACCCCATCCTCGCCGCGCCCACCACCAGCGGCGCCGCCGCCACCCCGGCGGGGGAGATGCGCTGGATCCGGGTCGACGCGGTGGGCGCCGCCGACGACCGGGGCGCCCTGGTCGTCGGCTACTTCGTGGACCGCGACCGCGCCGAGGTCGCCACCACGGTGCGCACCCTGCTGCTGGTCGGGCTGCTGGGCGTGGTGCTCGCGGGCGCGGCCGCCTGGTTCGTCGCCGGGCAGATCCTCAACCCCGTGCGGCTGGTGCGCCGCGCCGCCGCCGAGATCACCGAGCACGACCTGACCCGGCGCATCCCGGTCGAGGGCCGCGACGACATCGCCGCCCTCGCGGAGCAGTTCAACGCCATGCTCGACCGCCTGGAGCACGCCTTCGCCACCCAGCGCCGGTTCCTCGACGACGCGGGCCACGAGCTGCGCACCCCCATCACCATCGTCTCCGGCCACCTGGAGCTGATGGGCGACGACCCGGCCGAGCGCGCCGAGGCGGTCCGGCTGTGCGCCGACGAGCTGGACCGGATGAACCGCATCGTCGGCGACCTCCTGCTGCTGGCCAAGGCCGAGCAGCCGGACTTCATCACACCCGCCCCGGCGGACGTGGCCGAGCTGACCAGCGACCTCTACGCCAAGGTCCGCGCGATCGGGGACCGGCACTGGCGGCTGGAGGCCATCGGCGAGGGTGAGGTGCGCCTGGACGAGCAGCGCGTCACCCAGGCCGTGGTCCAGCTCGCCCAGAACGCCGTGCAGCACACCGAGGCCGGCTCGGAGGTCCTGATCGGCTCGGCGGTGCGCGACGGCGTCGCGTCGTTCTGGGTCGCGGACCGGGGACCGGGCGTGCGGCCCGAGGACGCCGGGGCGATCTTCGAGCGGTTCGGCCGCGGCTCCACCGGCGGGGCCGCCGGCCACCGCGCCGGCGCGGGCCTCGGGCTCGCCATCGTGCGCGCCATCGCCGAGGCCCACCACGGCCTGGTCCGCCTGACGTCCACGCCGGGCGCCGGCGCCCGTTTCGCGATCGAGATCCCCACCTGAACCGGAGGCACCCCGTGACCCGCATCCTGATCGCCGAGGACGAGGCCCGCATCGCCTCGTTCGTCCAAAAAGGACTTGTCGCGAACGGGTTCACCACCACCGTCGTCGGGGACGGCGAGAGCGCCCTCCAGCACGCCCTCAGCGACCGCTTCGACCTGCTCGTGCTGGACCTGGGCCTGCCCGTCCGCGACGGGTTCTCGGTGCTGGGCACGCTGCGCGAGCGGCGCAACACCACCCCGGTGATCATCCTGACCGCGCAGGACTCGGTCCGCGCCACCGTCGCCGGCCTGGAGGGCGGCGCGGACGACTACATGACCAAGCCGTTCCGGTTCGAGGAGCTGCTGGCCCGGGTCAGGTTGCGGCTGCGCCGCACCGAGCCCATCACCGAGCCCACCGTGCTGGACGCCGGGACCGTGTCGCTGGACCTGCGCACCCGGCGCGCCGACGTGGACGGCACGGCGGTCGACCTGACCGCGCGGGAGTTCGCGCTGCTGGAGCTGTTCCTCCGCCACCGCGGCCAGGTGCTCTCCCGCGAGCAGATCCTGTCGCACGTGTGGGGCTACGACTTCGACCCGGGCTCCAACATCGTGGACGTCTACGTGCGGGCGCTGCGCCGCAAGGTCGGCGCGGCGCGCATCCGCACCGCGCGCGGCATGGGCTACGCCTTCGACGTGACCTCCTGAGCGGGGCGCTCCGGCCGGGGCTCAGACGCTGCGCAGCACCGAGACCACGACACCCAGCACCACGGCCCGGTCGCCGTCGATCACCGCGTGGGCCGGGTTGCGCGGCTCCAGGCGCACGTGGCCGTTGCGGCGCTGGTAGACCTTCACCGTCGCCTCGTCGTCGATCATCGCGGCGACGATCTGGCCCGGGTGCGCCTCCTGCTGCTGGCGCACCACGACGATGTCGCCGTCGCAGATCGCCGCGTCCACCATCGAGTCGCCGCGCACGCGCAGCCCGAACACGGTGCCGCGCCCGGTCAGCTCGCGGGGCAGCTCCAGGACGTCGTCGAGGTGCTCCTCGGCGGTGATGGGCACACCCGCCGCGATGTCGCCGACCACGGGCACCGCGACCGAGCCGCTGGTGGACCGGTGGGCGGCGGGCTGGAGGAACAGGCGCACGTCGATCGGCCGGGCCATCGAGGAACTGCGCCGCAGGAAGCCCTTGTCCTCCAGGCTCGCCAGGTGCTTCGACACCGAGGACGAGGAGCGGAGACCGACCGCCTCGCCCAGCTCCCGGGTGCTGGGCGGGTAACCGTGCCGGACCACCCAGTCCCGGATCACGGCCAGGATCCGCTGCTGGCGCGGCGGGAGGGCCGAGGTGTCCAGGTGCTCGAACGCGTCGGGGTCGTAGGTGGTCATCCACGGGATGATAGGCGCAGGCGGGGGGATGGCCGACCGGACGCGCCGGGCCCGCCGCCGCCACCGGCGGCGCGACTTCGGGCTGCCGCCCCGCTGTGCTGCCGCCCCGCCCGCGCCCCGCTCCGCTCTGCCCCCGCTCCGCTCTGCCCCCGCTCCGCTCTGCCCCCGCTCCGCTCTGCCCCCGCTCCGCTCTGCCCGCGCTCCGCTCTGCCCGCGCTCCGCTCTGCCCGCGCTCCGCCCCGCGCCCGCTCGGCTGCCCCGCGCCGCGCCCTGCCGCCTTGCCGCGCCACGCCCCACCCCGCGCGGCCCCACCCCGCGCGGCCCCACCCGCCGCGCTGCACCCCGCCGCCCCGACCCCGTTGTGCCCCGCTCGGCCACCCCGCCCTGCCTGCTGCCGCCTCCTGCCCGGCCGCCTCCCGCTCGCCTTTCCCCACCCGCCGTTCTCCCGCCTTCCCCGCAGTGGAGATCGGCACCCCGCCCGGTTCGTCCACGTCGTCAAGCCTCGCCGCAGGCCGCCACGCCCCACCCGTCGAAACGGTTTCGACAGTTTGTCGAATGACGTTTCAACAATATCCGCAGATCATGAGCACTCCCGAAAAACCGGCACCAGCAGTACCCCACCGTTGCCGAAAACCTTTTCGACTGCCAGAGTGCTGGAGGTGCGGCCGACCGACCCGGTCCGCCGCCACCGCGGGAGGCTGGGATGACCCTCACGTCACCGGACACCACCGCCGTCGGGGGTCGTCCCGTGGTACCCGCCCGGGGCGCCCTGCGGCCGCTGGGTCTCCACGAGGTCCGCATCACCGGCGGCTTCTGGGCCGTGCGGCAGGGCGTGAACGCCTCCTCCACCCTGCCGCACGCCCGCGCCTGGCAGGACCGGCTCGGCTGGACCGGCAACCTCACCTCCGGCGTCAGCTCGCCGGACCGGCTCGGCCGCGAGTTCTCCGACTCCGAGGTCTACAAGCTGCTGGAGGCGATGGCCTGGGAGGCGGGCCGGTCGCCCGACCCGGCGCTGGAGGCCGCGATCGCGGAGGTGACCGGGGCGATCGCGTCGGCGCAGGCCCCCGACGGCTACCTCGGCACGGCGTTCGGCGGTCCCGGCCGGCCGGCGCGCTACAGCGACATGACGTGGGGCCACGAGCTCTACTGCGCGGGCCACCTCCTCCAGGCCGCCGTGGCGCGTGCCCGCACCGCCGGTCCCGACCGGCTGCTGGAGGTCGCCCGCGGCGTGGCCGACCACGTGTGCGCCGAGTTCGGCCCGGACGGCAGGCAGGACGTGTGCGGCCACCCGGAGATCGAGGTGGCGCTGGTAGAGCTGGCCCGCACCACGGGGGAGCGCCGCTACCTGGACCAGGCGGCCCTGTTCGTCGAGCGCCGCGGCCGGCGCAGCCTGCCCCGCCACCGGTTCGGCTGGTCCTACTTCGGCGACGACGTCCCGATCCGCGAGGCCACCGTGCTGCGCGGCCACGCGGTCCGGGCGCTGTACCTGGCGTGCGGCGCGGTCGACGTGGCGGTGGAGACCGGTGACGACGACCTGCTGCGCGCGGTCGCCGCCCAGTTCGACCGGACACTGGCCCGCCGCACCTACCTGACCGGCGGCATGGGGTCGCGGCACACCGACGAGGCGTTCGGCGAGGACTTCCAGCTGCCCGCCGACCGGGCCTACTCCGAGACCTGCGCCGGGGTCGCCGCGATCATGCTCGCCTGGCGGCTGCTGCTGGCCACCGGGGACGGGCGCTACGACGACGTGGTCGAGCGCATCCTCTACAACGTCGTGGCCACCGCGGTCGCGGACGACGGCCGGTCCTTCTTCTACGCCCACACCCTGCACCAGCGCACGCCCACGGCGGTCGTGCCCGCCGACGAGGAGCAGCTCGGGTTCGGCGGCGGACCGCGCGCGCCGTGGTTCGAGGTGTCGTGCTGCCTGCCCAACGTGGCCCGCCTGCTCGCCTCCCTGGCCTGCTACACCGCCACCGTGGACGGCACGGGCGTGCGGCTGCACCAGTACGCCGACGCCGACATCGACACCCGCCTGGCCGACGGCCGCGAGGTCGGCCTGCGGGTCCGCACCGCCTACCCCGACGACGGCGTGGTCACCGTGCGGGTGGTCAAGACCGACGACGAGCCGTGGTCGGTCACGCTGCGCGTGCCGCCCTGGGCGACCGGGGCGGTGCTGCACACCAGCTACGGCCGCCACCCGGCGCCCGTGGGCGACGTGGTGGTGCACCGGAGGTTCCGGCCCGGCGAGGAGATCCGGCTGGAGCTGCCGGTGACGCCGCGCTTCACCCACCCCGACCCCCGCGTGGACGCGGTGCGCGGCTGTGTCGCGGTGGAGCGCGGTCCGGTCGTGTACTGCGCGGAGAGCGCCGAGCACGACCTGGACGCGCTGCGGGTCGACCCGACCACCCCGCCCGCCGACGGCCCCGGTGGCGTGCTGGTCGACGCCCGGTTCCACGCCCCCGCCGACGCGCCGTGGCCCTACGGCCCGCCCCCGCCCGCCGCGGCCGGTCCGCGCGCGCCGCTGGCGCTGGTGCCCCACCACCGCTGGGCCCGCGGCGGCCCGTCCACCATGCGCGTCTGGCTGCCCACCGACTGATCCGCCCCCGACCGCGTGCGGAGGAGAGCAGAGGGGAGAACGGTGACGACAAGAGGGTCCCGGGCCCACCGCGCCCCCGCCGGTGCCGTCCCCGCCGGTGCCGTCCCCGTCGAGGCCGCCCACGCCGCGCCGGAGCCGCCCGCGGTCGGCCCGAACACGGCGCCCACCACGTCCCACCCGGTGCTCCCGTGCCCGCCGCCGCCCGCGTCCCGCCGGCGCGGCCGCGGCCGCGACTCCACCCCGGGAGCGCCCCAGGACTGATCCGCCGCCACCGACAACCCGGAAGGAGGATCGCAGTGCCGCGATCCTGGAAGAGAACAGTCCTGGCCGTCCTGCTCGGCGCGGTGGCCGTCGGCGGGGTCGTGCAACCGGCCTCGGCGGACATCGCGCCCGCCGCCAACCCGCCCGGCTGGAGCCCGCCGTCGAGCCTGGTCACCCCCCTGAACCAGGTGTGGTCGCACCAGGAGAGCACCTACGGCAACCTCTACGGCTTCCGCAACTACGGCTGGGACCAGGTGTTCGCCAACGGCGGCTACCTGAACTTCTGCGTCCGCTGGGACTCACCGGCCCCGGTGTCGGCGTCGCTGCGCGACCGCATCCACGCCAAGCTGGCCGAGCAGTACAAGAAGTGGGTGGACCTGGTGGTGGGCCACAACAACTGGCCCTACGCCACGGTGCCGATCAAGGTCGTCGGGTGGGCCGTCCGCGACCGCGCCCAGCTCCAGTGGTCGGACAACTCCGTCGACATCTACGTCAACAACATCCGCGAGAACGCGCCGCAGTGCGCCGAGCCGTGCGGCCGGTTCTTCGTCCGCGACGGCGTCTACCGCAACTGCCCCGGCGGCGTGGCCCGGCACTACGACCAGTCGCTGTGGCTGACCGCCGGCATGGGCGGCGGCGCGGGCGGCGACTGGGGCCAGCGCATGGGCAGCGAGTACTTCGTCAACAGCCTCAACAGCAACGACGTGACGATCCTGCTGCACGAGATCGGCCACACGTTCGGCCTGGACGACTTCTACGACTGGACACCCAGCGGCGTGTCCGGCTTCATCATGAAGGCCGGCAGCGCCCCGAACATCACCGAGTTCGACGCGTGGATGTTCCGCGACTGGTGGCGGCACCTCAAGAGCCGGTACGGCCGCTGATCCCGGGCCGGCGCCCCGCCCCCCACCCTGCGTCGGCGGGGCGCCGGCCACCCCCCTCGCACCCGTCACGAGAGGTGACGCGCATGTCCCCGCACCAACCACCCCGGCGCGCCGTGCTGCGCGCGGGAGCGGCGCTCGCCGCGACCGCCCTGCCCGCCACCACCCCGCCCGGCCGGGCCACCGCGACCACCGCCACCGCCGCGACCACCGCCCCGGTCCGCCCGGCGGCCCGGCCCGACATCGGCACGTCCGCCGACCCGTTCCCGCTGTCCGCGGTGGCGCTGCTCGCCGGCCCGTTCCAGCGCAACACCGCCCGCACCCACGCCTACCTGAGGTTCCTCGACCCGGACCGGCTGCTGCACACCTTCCGGCTCAACGTCGGCCTGCCGTCCTCCGCCACCCCCTGCGGCGGCTGGGAATCCCCCACCACGGAGCTGCGCGGCCACTCCACCGGGCACGTGCTCACCGCGCTCGCCCAGGCGTACGCGAGCACCGGCGGCGCCGACTTCAAGGCGAAGTCGGACCACCTGGTCGCGCAGCTGGCCGTCTGCCAGGACCGGGCCCGGACCGCCGGGTTCACCACCGGCTACCTGTCGGCGTTCCCGGAGAGCTTCATCGACCGGGTGGAGGCGCGCCGGCAGGTCTGGGCGCCCTACTACACCCTGCACAAGGTCCTGGCCGGCCTGCTGGACGCGCACCTGCTCACCGGCAACGCCCAGGCGCTGACCGTGCTGACCCGCCTGGCCGGCTGGGTCGGGTGGCGCAACGGCAGGCTCACCCGGGCCCAGCGCCAGAACATGCTCGACACCGAGTTCGGCGGCATGAACGAGGTGCTGGCCAACCTGCACCAGCTCACCGGCGACCCGGCGCACCTCACCGCCGCCCGGTACTTCGACCACGCCGAGGTGTTCGACCCGCTCGCCGCCGGTCGGGACGCCCTGGCCGGCTACCACGCCAACACCCAGATCCCCAAGGCGCTCGGCGCGCTGCGCGAGTACCACGCCACCGGCGAGACCCGGTACCGCGACATCGCCCGCACCTTCTGGGACCTCGTGGTGGGCACGCACACCTACGCCATCGGCGGCAACTCCAACGGCGAGTACTTCCGGGCCCCGAACCGGATCGCCTCCGAGCTGTCCGACCACACCTGCGAGTGCTGCAACACCTACAACACGCTCAAGCTGACCCGGCAGCTGTTCCGGACCACCCCGGGCCGGCCCGAGCTGTTCGACTTCTACGAGAAAGCCCTCTACAACCACCTGCTCGGCGCGCAGGACCCGGACTCGGCGCACGGCCACCACAGCTACTACGTGCCGCTGCGGCCCGGCGGGCAGCGCACCTACAGCAACGACTACCAGAACTTCACCTGCTGCCACGGCACCGGGATGGAGACCAACACCAAGCACGGCGACAGCACCTACTTCCACTCCGGCACCACGCTGTGGGTGACCCTGTTCATCCCGTCCGTGCTGACCTGGCCGGGACGGGGCATCACCGTGCGCCAGGACACCGGCTTCCCGGACACGCCGAGCACCCACCTCACCGTCACCGGCTCCGGCGCGATCGACCTGCGCCTGAGGGTCCCGTCCTGGGCGGCGGGCGCGCGGCTGCGGCTCAACGGCGCGGACGTCCCGGTCACCCCGGGCGGCTACGCGCGGCTGGACCGGACCTGGGCGAGCGGCGACGTGGTGGACCTGTCCCTGCCCATGGCGCTGACCAGGGAGAGCGCCCCGGACGACCCGGCGGTGCAGGTCGTCAAGCACGGCCCGATCGTGCTGGCCGGCGGTTACGGCACGACCGACCTGACCTCGCTGCCGGTGCTGCGCCCCGACACGCTGCGGCCGACCTCCACCCCGCTGGAGTACACGGCGACGGCCTCCACCGGCCAGGTCCGGCTGGCGCCGTTCCACCGCACGCACCGGCAGCGCTACACCGTCTACTGGCGCGTCTGACCCCCACGCGACCCCCTTGGAGTCCACCATGCCCAACCGCAAGCGGGCGTTCGGCCCGTTCGCCGCCCTGGCGCTCGTCGCCGCCCTGGCACCGCCCGCGCTCGCCGCGAACCCGATCATCACCTCCTACTACACCGCCGACCCGGCCCCGCTGGTCGTCGGGAACACGATGTACGTCTACGCCGGACGGGACGAGGCGCCGTCCGGCGGCACCAACTTCCAGATGCGCGAGTGGCGCGTGCTGTCCTCGACCGACGCCGCGACCTGGACCGACCACGGCGCCCGCGCGAACATCGCCACGTTCCCGTGGGCGGGCGCGGACGCCTGGGCGAGCGAGGTCGAGCCGCGCGACGGCAGGTACTACTGGTACACCTCGGTCAACGGCAACGGCGCGGGGTGGATGGACATCGGCGTCGCGGTGGGCGACAGCCCGCTGGGGCCGTTCCGCGACGCCAAGGGCGGGCCGCTGATCAGCGACAGCACCCCGAACTCGTCCGGGCTCAACATCGACCCGACCGTGTTCACCGACGACGACGGCCAGTCCTACCTGTACTGGGGCGGCTACTGGGGCGCACGCGCCGCCAAGCTCAAGCCCAACATGATCGAGCTGGACGGCCCGGTGGTCACGCCCAGCGGCCTGGCGAACTTCTGGGAAGCGCCCTGGATGTTCAAGCGCAACGGCCTGTACTACGTGGTGTACGCCGCCAACGACACCAACGGCTGCGTCACCTCCTCCAGCTACGCCTGCCAGCGCTACGCCACCGCCACCAACCCGATGGGCCCGTGGACGCACCGCGGCGTGGTGCTCGACCAGGTCTCCTCGACCACCAACCACGCGGGTGTGGTGCAGTTCAACGGGCAGTGGTACATCGTCTACCACAACGCCAACGCGCCCGGCGGCGGCAACTTCCGCCGTTCGGTGGCCGTGGACCTGCTGCACTTCAACGCCGACGGCACGATGCGCAAGGTCGTGCAGACCACCACCGGGCCGCCGCCCAACCCGGGCGGCGGGGGCGGCGGCGACCTGGCCCCGTCGGCGACCGCGTCCACCTCGCACGTCTCGGCGTGGGAGTCGCTGGCCGCGCTCAACAACGGCGGCACGCCCGCGAACTCGGCGGACCGCTCGAACCTCGCCTACGGCAACTGGCCGGAGCGGGGCACGCAGTGGGTCGAGTACACCTGGCCCACCGCGAAATCGGTCAACCGCGTGTCCACCTACTGGTTCGACGACGGCCAGGGCATCGACCTGCCCGCCTCGTGCCAGGTGCAGCACTGGACCGGCAGCGCCTACGCGCCCGTGCCCGGCCAGTCGGCGTGCGGCGTCGCGGGCGACACCTTCAACACCACCACGTTCACCGCCGTGAGCACCACGCGGCTGCGGTTGTCGATCACCTCGAAGCCCGACTCCTCGACGGGGGTGCTGGAATGGCAAGCGTTCGCCGCGTGACCCGCCGGCTGGCGGTCCTCACCCTGCTCGGCGCGCTGCTCGTCCCCGCCGGGCAGGCGGTGGCCGCGCAGACCATCGGCTACCCGACCTTCTCCGGCCCGGCGGTCCCCGCCCCGCCGGTCGGCTACAGCACGGGCAGCACCATGCGCGCCATCTACGACGCCGAGGCCGGCGGCACCGACTTCTGGGTGGACCGGCTGCTGGCCCGCCCCGGCAACGACCCGGCGGGCCCGTGGCTGATGACCCGGGGCCGGGGCCTGTTCATGTACACCCACAACCCGGGTGTGCTCGGGTTCGGCGGCAACGCCGCGTACTGGGACAACATCAGCAGCCAGAACGCCTACGCCATCACCGTGGGCTCGGGCGCGCTCACCGAGCAGGTCACCGGCCGGTGGCAGGCGCCCAGCCACTGGAAGGGCGTCTACACCCGGACCGGCGTGCGGGTGGACGTCGCGAAGTTCATCACCCACAACAACGTCGCCGTCACCAACCTGACCGTCACCAACACCGGCTCGGCGACCACCACGCTGCCCCTGCGCGCCACCTCGCCCTACGCCACCACCGCCACCGGTCCGGAGCTGACCGGGCAGCGGCAGGTGAAGAACAACCTCACCACCATCCGGCCCCGGCTGGCCGGTGACGGGTTCACGCCCGCGAACGGCGGCCTCGACCGGTCGATCACCCTCGCCGCCGGCCAGTCGCTCACCACCAAGGTGGTCATGGGGTTCGTCACCGACGAGATCCCCGAGTCGCTGACCGAGTACAACGCCTACCGCGCCCGCACGGCGGCCGACGCGTTCGCCACCCACGTGCGCGACCACAACCGCTGGTGGGCCGACAACGTCCCCTACCTCGACGTGCCCGACCCGGCGATCAAGAAGAACATCTACTACCGCTGGTGGCTGATGCGGTTCAACCACCTCGACGTCGACATCCCCGGCCAGGACTTCCAGTTCCCCGTCTCCATCGAGGGCGTGACCGGCTACAACAACGCCATCGCCCTCACCCAGCCGATGCACATCGACGACCTCAAGTACCTGCGCGACCCGGTGTACTCCTACGGGCCGTGGCTGTCGGCGGGCCAGTCGTCGAAGGGCGGCCGGTTCGTGGACAACCCCGGCGACCCGGAGAACTGGTCCAACTCCTACACCCAGTACATCTCCGAGGCCGCCTGGCGCGGCTACCAGGTCCACGGCGGCCAGCCCGCCATCGCCGGCAACCTCGCCCGCTACGCCGAGGGCGACGCCAAGGGCCAACTGGCCACCTACGACACCAACGACAACGGCGTCATCGAGTACGACTGGGGCGCGATGACCGGCAACGACGCCGACGCCGTCTCCTTCGACTGGCGACCCGGCAACCTCGACCGCGCCGAAACCGCCTACGTCTGGAGCGGCGCGACGGCCGCGCAGCAGGCGTACGCCCTGGTCGGGAACACCGCCAAGGCCAACGAGATGCAGGCCCTGGCCGACCGCGTCCGCACCGGCGTGATCAACATCCTGTGGAACCCGTCCCGGCAGCTGCTGGAGCACAAGCACGTCTCGACCAACACCCACGTGCCGTGGAAGGAGATCAACAACTACTACCCGTACTCGGTCGGCCTGATGCCCAACACCGACCAGTACAAGCAGGCGCTGCGCCTGTTCGCCGACCCCGCCGAGTACCCGGTGTTCCCGTTCTACACCGCCAACCAGCGCGACAAGGCCGCCGCGGCGGCGGCCGGGCACCCCGGGTCGAACAACTTCTCCACCATCAACTCCACCGTCCAGTTCCGCTTCTACTCCTCCGTGCTGCGCAACTACCCCAACCAGTGGACGACCGCCGAGGACTACAAGAAACTGCTGTACTGGAACACCTGGGCCCAGTACGTCGGCGGCAACACCCAGTGGCCCGACGCCAACGAGTTCTGGGCCAACTGGAACCCCACCGGCCGCACCATCGACTACCGCTCCTGGATCCACCACAACATCCTCGGCAGCTCCAACTGGACCCTCATCGAGGACGTGGCCGGCCTGCGCCCGCGCACCGACACCCGGGTGGAGCTGTCGCCCATCGACATCGGCTGGTCCCACTTCGCGGTGAACAACCTGCGCTACCGCGGCCTGGACCTCAGCGTCGTCTGGGACGACCCCGCCGACGGCGTCACCCGCTACCAGGGCGTGCCGGAGGGCTACTCGGTCTACCTCAACGGCACCCGCGCGTTCACCGTCGACCGGCTGACCCGCGTGCTCTACGACCCGGCCACCGGCGCCGTCACGTTCCCGTCCGGCAGCGGCACCGTCCGCTTCAGCACGCCGTTCGCCGGGTTGCGCGCACCCCAGGACGTGGTCCACACCGGAGCGCGCGTGGTCGACGTCTTCGCCAAGGCCGGCGTGAACCTGACCTCGACCGCGCCCAACCTCGCCCGCGGCGCCGCCGTGTCCGCCTCCTACACCGCGTCGGGCACCTCCACCGCGGCGGCGGTCGACGACCTGCCGACCAACGAACCGCTGTGGGGCACGGCGGGCTCGCCCAACGCCCAGGACTGGTACGAGCTGGACCTCCGCCAGTCCCGCGCGGTGGGGGAGGTGCGCCTGTACTTCCGCGACGACCGGGCGGCCAACCGCTACCGAGCGCCCGCCTCCTACACCGTCCAGCGCTGGGACGGCAGCTCCTGGGTCGCGGTGCCGTCGCAGGTCAGGCAACCGGCCGCGGCCCGCGCCAACTACAACCGGGTCACCTTCACCCCGGTCACCACCCAGCGGCTGCGCGTGCTGCTCACCCACGCGTCGGGCTTCAAGACCGCGCTGACGGAGGTGAAGGTCCACTAACCGCGTCGGTCCGCGGTCCGGCCCGGGGGTGCCCACCCCCCCCGGGCCGGACCCGTTCCACCACCACATCATCCGGTGTGTCGCCGCCCCGGCGGGATCACGCTCCGTGCACTGTGGATCGACCACCCGTCCACACGAGACGCGCCCCGACGACCCACACGGACCCCCGATCGTCAGGCGATCGTCAGGTTGATCCGGGATGATGTCCCGGATGATGGGAGCGATGTTCGCCTCAAGATCGCCACGGGTACCCGTCCGGCGCCCACCCGAACAGGTGGGCGGGTCCGGTGGGGGGTCGCCGTGAGTTTCTGGGAGTTCGTGGCCGACCGGTGGAACCGCCTGCTGGTGGAGGCCCTGCTGCACGTCAGCGCCGTGGTGCAGTGCACGGTGCTGGCCGCGGTCATCGGCGTGGGGGTCGGCGTCGCGGTGTACCGCAGCCCCGTGGGCTCGACCATCGCCACCGCGCTGACCAGCGCGGTCCTCACCATCCCCTCGTTCGCCCTGCTCGGCCTGCTCATCCCGGTGCTCGGGCTGGGCGTGGAGCCGACCGTGGTCGCCCTGGTGCTCTACGGGCTGCTGCCGATCGTGCGCAACACGATCGTGGGACTGTCCGGTGTCGACGGCGCCGTGCGGGACGCGGCCCGGGGCATCGGCATGACCCGGCTGGGCACCCTCACCAGGATCGAGCTGCGGCTCGCCTGGCCCGCCATCCTGACCGGCACCCGCATCTCCGCCCAGATGCTGATGGGCATCGCGGCCATCGCCGCCTACGTGCGCGGTCCCGGGCTGGGCGTAGAGATCTTCGCCGGGCTGACCAGGGCCGGCAGCGCGAACGCGACCAACCAGGCCATCGCCGGCACCCTCGGCATCGTGGTCCTCGCGCTGGTCCTGGACGGCGTCTTCGCGCTGATCGGCCGTTTCACCACCTCCAGGGGGATCCGTGGCCAGTGAGATCGAGCTCGTCGACGTGACCAAGCGGTACGGCGGCGCGTCGGAACCCGCCGTCGACTCGGTCAGCCTGACCGTGCTGGCCGGGGAGATCGTGGTGTTCGTCGGCCCGTCCGGCTGCGGCAAGACCACCACCATGCGGATGATCAACCGGCTGATCGAGCCCACCTCGGGCCGGATCACCATCGACGGCCGGGACACCCTGTCGCTCGACCCCGACGAGCTGCGCCGCGGCATCGGGTACGCCATCCAGCAGGCCGGGCTGTTCCCGCACCTCACGGTCGCGCAGAACGTCGGCACGGTGCCGGGCCTGCTGGGCTGGGGCAAGACCAGGGTGGCCGAACGGGTGGACGAGATGCTGGACCTGGTCGGGCTGGACCCGGCCGACTACCGCGACCGCTACCCCCGGCAGCTGTCCGGCGGCCAGCAGCAGCGCGTGGGCGTGGCCAGGGCGCTGGCCGCCGACCCGCCGGTGCTGCTGATGGACGAGCCGTTCGGCGCGGTCGACCCGATCACGCGCGGCAACCTCCAGGACGAGCTGATGCGGTTGCAGGCGGAGCTGCGCAAGACCATCGTGTTCGTCACGCACGACTTCGACGAGGCGGTCAAGATCGGCGACCGGATCGCGGTGCTCGGCAAGCAGTCCCACGTCCTCCAGTACGACACGCCCGAGGCGATCCTGGCCAACCCCGCGGACGACACGGTCGCCGGGTTCGTGGGCGCCGGGGCCTCGCTCAAGCAGCTGCGGCTGCGCCGGGTGCGCGAGGTCGAGCTCAGCCAGGCCGTGACCGCGTCGGTGGGCGACGAACCCGCCGAGGTCGGCCGCAGGCTGGCCGGGTCGGGGCACCAGTACGCGCTGCTCCTGGACGCCCGCAACCGGCCGGTGAGCTGGGTGCACGCCCGCGACCCGCGGCAGCCGCGCCCGGTCGGCGACTCGGTGTCGCTCCAGTCGACGCTCCAGGACGCCCTGGAGGCCATCCTCACCGAGGGCGGCGCGGCCGTCGTGACCGGAGCGCGCGGCGAGTACGTGGGCGTGGTCGAGATGGACGCGGTCATCGGCACGGTCCGCAAGCTGCGCGAGGACCACGCGGAGGTGGTCACGTGACGACCGCGGCACAGGTCCGCCGCGCCGACCGGCTGCGGCTGCTGATCCAGCCGATCGCCGTGCTGGTGCTGGTCGGCGGGGTGCTGGCCTGGGCGTTCTCCCGGGACCTCGACTCGATCGAGCGGCAGAGCATCAACGCCCCGGCGCTGGCGTCGGCCACCTGGGACCACCTGGTGATCAGCTTCGCGGTGACCGCGCTGGTCCTCGTGGTGGCCGTCCCCCTGGGCGTGGTGCTGACCCGCCGGTGGGCCCGCCGCGCCGCGCCCGTGTTCCTGGGCATCGCCACGATCGGCCAGGCGTCACCGGCGGTCGGCATCCTGGTGCTGTTCTTCCTGGTGTCCGGCCTGGACGGGCTGTGGGCGGCGGTGCTGCCGATCGCCTTCTACACGCTGCTGCCGGTGCTGCGGAACACCATGGTCGGGTTGCAGGGCGTCGACCCGGCGCTGGTCGACGCCGGTCGCGGCATCGGCATGTCCGCCGCCACCGTGCTGCGCCGCATCGAACTGCCCCTGGCCGTGCCGCTGATCCTGGCCGGGCTGCGCACCGCCCTGGTGCACGCGGTCGGCGTGGCGACCCTCGCGGTGTTCGTCAACGGCGGCGGGCTGGGGCTGCTGATCGACACCGGCTACAAGCTCGCCCGGGTCACCGTGCTGATCACCGGCGCCGTGCTCGCCGTGGGCCTGGCGCTGCTGGTGGACTGGCTCGGCGCGGTCGCCGAGACCTACCTCGGACCGAAGGGGCTGCGATGAGCGGGGGACCGACGGCCCGGCGGCTGGCGGCGCTGGCGCTCGCCGCCACCGGCCTGCTCGCGTCCGGCTGCGGGCTGGAGTCGTCGTTCGCGCTGCCGTTCGAGGTCGGGCCCGGCTCGATCCGGCCGGTGCCCGAGCTGGCCGGGGTGGACGTCGCGGTGGGCTCCAAGGACTTCACCGAGAACCAGGTCCTGGGCTACCTCGCCGAGGTCGCGCTGGTGGCGGCCGGCGCGGACGTGCGGGACATGACCAACATCCAGGGCTCCAACAGCTCGCGCCAGGCGCTGATCACCGGCGACATCGACCTGTCGTGGGACTACACCGGCACCGGGTGGATCAGCTACCTGGGCAACACCGAGCCGATCCCGGGGGAGCAGGAGCAGTACGAGGCCGTCCGCGACGCCGACCTGGCCCGCAACGGCCTCGCCTGGCTCGACTACTCGGCGGTGAACAACACCTACGCCTTCGCCGTCACCCGGCCCTTCGCCGAGACCCACGGCCTGCGGACCACCTCGGACATGGCGGAGCTGATCCGCCGCGACCCGGCCCAGGGCGTCTTCTGCCTGGAGACCGAGTTCGTCAGCCGCAACGACGGGTTCCCCGGCGTGGCCCGCGCCTACGGGTTCGACCCGGGTTCGGCGCAGGTCAAGACCTTCGGCACCGGCACCATCTACACCGCCACCGCCGACGGGCTGTGCAACTTCGGCGAGGTGTTCACCACCGACGGGCGCATCCTGGCGCTGGACCTCGTGGTGCTGGAGGACGACAAGAGGTTCTTCCCGCAGTACAACGCCGCGGTGGTGCTGCGCGACGAGTTCGACCGGGCCCACCCGAGGGTGCGGGAGGTGCTCGCGCCCATCGTCGCGAAGCTCGACAACGACACGATCCGCGAGCTCAACGCCGAGGTCGACGTGGACGGCCGCGACCCGGCCGTGGTCGCGCGCGACTGGCTGGTCCGGGAGGGCTTCGTCTCGGTGCCCGCGCCCTGACCGGCGGGTGGTTCGGCGGGCGGTTCGGTGGGACGACCGCGGCGAGAACCCGGTGCCGCTCCGGACCCGGCACTCCGGACCGGGCACTCCGGACCTCGCCCCCCGGACCTCGCCCCCCGGACCTCGCCCCCCGGACCTCGCCCCCCGGACCTCGCCCCCCGGACCTCGCCCCCCGGACC